>NZ_VOSW01000052.1 GCF_009690905.1 Paraburkholderia madseniana | reverse complement strand
GTCAATATGATGACGGAATCCCCCCAACGATCGCTCCGAGCTCGGCCCGCCGGTCCGTCCGCCCCGCCGCCCCCGCAGCTCAATTGAACATGAACAAGGATTCCGCCCAGACCGCACTACTCTGGATCGTCGCTGCCGGCTTTTTCATGCAGTCGCTCGACACCACGATCGTCAACACCGCGTTGCCGTCGATTGCGAACAGCCTGCACGTCGCACCCCTCGCGATGCAGCCGATCGTGGTTGCCTACACGCTGACCATGGCGATGCTCACCCCTGCGTCGGGCTGGCTCGCCGACCGCTTCGGCACGCGGCGCGTCTATTTCGTGGCGATTCTGATATTCGTGCTCGGATCGATCTGCTGCGCGAGCGCGCATACGCTCGGTCAACTGGTGATGGCGCGGGTCCTGCAAGGCCTGGGTGGCTCGATGCTGCTGCCGATCGGCCGGCTCGCCGTCCTGCGGAGCGTCTCGAGCGAGCAATACGTGTCGGCGCTCGCGTTCATTTCGATTGCCGGCCAGTTGGGGCCGATCGCCGGCCCGACACTCGGCGGCTGGTTCGTTGAGGCCATCACGTGGCACTGGATCTTTCTGATCAATGTGCCGATCGGTGCGTTGGGGCTCTATGCGGTGCAGCGGTTTTTGCCGGCGCATGGCGAAACCCAGGCGCCGCCGTTCGACTTCGTTGGTTGTGGGCTGCTGTCGCTGTGCATGATCGCGTTTTCGCTGGCCGTCGAGGTGCCGGTCGAGACGCATCGCGCGGCATGGTCGGCGGGTCTCTTCGCGCTCGCGGTAGTCAGCGCGCTCGCCTACATTCCGCACGCAAAGCGCCGCAATAATCCACTCTTCAAACTCTCGCTCTTTAGCGAACCGAATTTCAGCGTGGGTCTGATCGGCAACCTGGTGTGCCGCATCGGCTCGAGCGCCGTACCGTTTCTCGTGCCGTTGCTGCTGCAATTGCAACTCGGCTACACACCGCTGCATTCCGGCCTGATGATGCTGCCTGCCGCACTTGCCGGCACCCTCACCAAACGCTGGATTGCGCCGCTCGTGCGCCGCTACGGCTATGACACGTTCCTGCTCGTCAACACGATAATCGTGGGGTCGGCGATCGTTGCGTTCGCATTGATTACGCGTGGTACGCCGCTCATCGTCGAGATCGTGATTCTGGCGGTGTTCGGCGGCGCCAACTCCATGCAATTCGCGGCGATGAACAGCGTCACGCTCAAAGGCCTCTCGCATGAAGATGCCGGCAGCGGCAACAGCCTCTTTTCGATGGTGCAGATGCTGGCGATCGGCTTGGGTGTCTCAATCGGCGGCGGGCTGGTGAATCTGTTCTCCGCGCAATGGGGATCGGCGGCGCTCGGGTTCCGCCTGAGCTTCGTGTGCGTGGGCGTCATCACGCTGGTGTCCGCATGGGTGTTTCGCCATCTCGACGAAGCGCCCGTCACACGCAACGTGCGTGGCCAGGCGACCCAGGGCGCAGGGCGCTGACTGCCGGCGTGGCGGATTCGCGTACGCGCCGGGCCCTGGCTACGCTGAGTCGGACCTGACCGAGGCCGACTCAGCGCACTGCCGCCGCTACCCTCAGTCCGGCAAACGGATGCCGGACAATCCCTCGCACGCTTCGCTCGAATAAAAACTCGCGACATGATGACGCTCTCCGTTGATCAGTCATATATGCCTGACGCATGGTGAGAACCGCGTTCCATCGTGCAGCAGGCGAACCCGTGCAGATTAGCGCCAAACGAGTGCCTGACGCGATAGCGCGGCTGTCATTCCACTCATGATGCGGTGTCATTGATTGGCTCGGACAGATGGCGTTTCCCGGCGTCGTCGCATGAATTCAAACAGCGTTTCGCGATAGCATGTCATGCATTAATGCATAACAAAGGAATATCACATGCCATTTGACGAGCGCATGCTGAACGGTATGGGCGTGCTGACGGCAATTGTCGACTGCGGCAGTTTTGCGGCGGCAGGCGAAGCACTCGACATGTCGCAATCCGGCGTCAGCCGTTCGGTTGCACGGCTCGAAGCACGCCTCGGCATCCGGCTATTCGACCGCACCACCCGCTCGGTCACGCTGACCGACGAAGGCCGGCGCTTCTACGAACAGATTGTGCCGCTGCTCGGCGGACTCGAAGAAGCGGCGGCTTCCGCGGCGCAGGGCGCCACGGCGGTTCGCGGACGTTTGCGCGTGAACATGGACCCGTTCTTTTCGCGTCTTGTGCTGGGGCCGAGGCTCGGCGGTTTCGTCGATAAGCATGCCGATCTGCAGCTCGAGTTGATCACGCGTGACCAGTTAGGCGATATGGTTGCCGACGGTTTCGATCTCGCGATCCGTTTCGGTGACCCGCCGGTTTCGTCGCTCATTGCGCGCAAGCTGCTCGACACACGGGTTCTGACCGTCGCCGCGCCCTCGTATCTGAAGAAACATGGTCATCCGGCAAGCCCGGCTGAACTCGAAAGCGGCAAGCACGCATGCATCAAATTTCGTGATCCGCTAACGGGTTACCCGTTCAGTTGGGAGTTTCACCGCGGACGCAAGAAGACGGTGATTACGCCGCAAGGCCGCCTGACCGTGAACGACGTCGGCACCTTGCATAGCGTGTGCGCCGCGGGCCAGGGCGTCGCGCAGATTCTCGCCTTCGGCGCCGAGTCGTTGCTCGCCAGTGGCAAACTGGTCGAACTGTTTCCCGACTGGAGCGACGAGGTTTATCCGCTGTATGCGCTCTATCCTTCGCGACATCATCCGCCAGCCAAGGTGCGGGCATTCTTCGACTTCATCGTTTCGCTGACTGGCGCCCCGACACGCGAAACGACCGCTTGAATGGCGGCTTGAACGGCCGCTGGGCGAGTGTGACGCCTCGCTGACAGCCATCGAACGGCATCCGTGCGTTTATCGGCGTAGAAAGCGCGACTTCGCATCTTGTACGCTAGCGTGCAGACACAATCTCGCGGTGCGCGCAGGCTAAGTGAAGGCACTCACAGCACGTACGGAAAAACTATGTCGAACTACCCATTTGAGAGCGAGCTCGCCCATCTCGAACAGATTATTTCCTTTCTCGTGCCTGCTCCGCCGTTGGGCCTGCCCTACTGGCGACGCCGGATTCTCGCCTTGTCGCCGCCTGAAGGACGTCTACCGGTTGGCAGTGTCCAACGTATCGGCAGGTTAATGGACGTATTCGAGGAAATCGAACGCAAGGCTTCACCGGACGCGGCGTCCACAGCAAGGACAACGACACGCTAGCGCGCTGGACGGCGAGCCGGATCAGCAAGCAGTGCTCGCCCTCACTTCGCCAGGGGGCGTTCGCTAGATCGCCTGCAATGCCGGTAACAGCCGGTCGAATTCGCGTTTGACCACCGCGTAGCATTCACACACGTGGGCCTCCAGACCGGGCCGGTCCAGCACGGTGATATGGCCGTGGCTATAGCGGATCAAGCCGGCGTTCTGCAGTTTGAGCGCCGCCGCAGTAACACCGGAGCGGCGCACGCCGAGCATATTGGCAATGAGCTCCTGAGTCATACGCAATTCGTTCGACGGCAGGCGGTCGATGCTGAGCAGTAGCCAGCGGCACAATTGTTGATCGATCGAATGATGGCGGTTGCATACCGCGGTCTGCGCCATCTGGGTAATGAGTGCCTGCGTGTAGCGCAACAGAAGGCGCTGCATAGGCCCCCCGCGATTGAATTCGTCTTTCAGCATGCGGGCATTCAAGCGCCAGGCGCGGCCCGCGCTTTGCACGATCGCGCGGCTCGGCGTAGTCTCACCGCCCATGAACAGCGACACGCCGACAATGCCTTCATGTCCCACGATGGCGATCTCTGCCGAGGCGCCGTCTTCCATCACATAGAGCAACGAAATAATCGACGTGGTGGGGAAAAAGACGTGTTCGAGTTGACCGCCGGATTCGTAGATCACCTGACCTAACGGCAAATCGACTTCAACCAGATGCGACTCGATGCGCGCCCACTCCATTTCGGGCAACACCGCCAACAGGTGATTCGCTTTTGGGTCACCCTTGAGCATCGGTGGCTCCTTGCTGGGTTCCGGACGCGCCAGCGGCGCGGCTACGCATTGATCTGCGGAAACGGCGCAAGCACGCGTTCCGCTGCAGCGGTGATTATGAACCGCGCGCCGGACGCGCGGAATCGGGTAAAGCGCCCGCTTCGCTGCTGCCGTGAGCTTCAACGGGCACGGCACAAACAGAAAAACCGGCTTGACGCCGGTTATTTTCGTTCCGAATGCCTACAGAGCGACGGGTTTCTTTTTGAGCATCAAGGGTCGGCGCGTTTGCATCAGCGTGCGTTTCGCACCCAGCCACTTCGTCACGTGCTTGACCCATTGCTTGGGCGGGGCTTCATTGCCCTGCCCCTGCTGCGGCTCGTTTGCCGCCGGTGCGGCCGTTTTTTCGCTTTCGGCGAGGCGTGCTGCTTCGCGCCGCCGTTTGCTGTCGGCAATTTCTTCTAGGTTGACCTGGTCATCATCCATGCTGGAACTCCCGCGACAAAGCAAGGCGAGACGCCGGTAGGCGCCGCGCTGCTTCGGCTGTGGAACAAGGCGGCGCACGGCAGGTCCGGTTGGACCTACCGCGCCGCGCTCGCTGTATCAAGAAATCGTGTAGCGGTTTTGCGGACCGCCGACATACAGACCGCGAGCGAGCGTGAGGATTTGCTCGCGATGACGGTCGAAGGCTGCCAGCACTGCCGGCTCGTCGGAGCCTGCGCTCGGGCTCAGATTCGAAATGACCGAATTGTTGACAGTGAAGGCGATTTCGCGCGCATTGTCATAGCCCCAGAAATTGACACAATGACGGAAGGCGTCATAGCTGCGGCTTGGGTTCGGGAAGTTGAGGGACATTTCACGCTCCCGTGGTGTTTTCCTTCTCCACGGTGCGCTGAATATGGGGCGCGGTCAAGGTGTTGTTTGTAAGTGTGGGTGTTAGTCGGGCAAGCTGCCCGAATGCCACGACGAAGGGCGCGATCAGTCGCCGGCAGACCGTTCCGGAAAAAACCCGACGAAGGCGAACCGTCAGTGAGTTGATTTATTAACCGCTGACCCAACCGCTAGCCCAAGCGGCTTTGATGCGTTTTGGCATCAAAGCCGCACAAATTTTCCCCTTCGAACCCCTTTCACAGCGCGGACATTTCTTCCGATTTATTACGGATTATTTTTTTCCTGCAATGGACTATTTTGCTGCATGCAGCAATGTGTGCGCAAAGCGAACCGGCTGCCGCCCCTTAACAGATAAGAACGGAGACGCCTGTGTTCACCTTCTCCACTCCTACGTCCCGCACCTCTCCCAAGGTTTCCATTTGCCTGCCCACCTACAATCGGCCTGAGTTGATCGTCGAGTGCATCGATTCGTGCCTCGCGCAGACGTATGGCAATCTGGAGATTGTGATCGGCGACGATTCAAAGGACGCACGCACCCAGCAGTTGATCGCGCAACGCTACGCGAACGAGCCACGCGTGCGCTATGCGAAGAACCAGCCGGCACTCGGCCAGGCTCGCAACGTTGCGAGTCTGTTCGCGCGCGCACGCGGCGACAAGATCCTGCTGATTCACGACGACGACCTGCTCACCACCGACGGCGTCGAAAAGCTGGTGTCGCTGTGGAAGCTTCATCCGCGGCTCGAAGTAGCCTTCGCCGATCAGTACGAGGCCGATCACACCGGCGCCGTCGACTTCGAAGGCAGTGCACGCCTGAACACCGCGTTTCGACGCACTCGGGACGCTGAAGGCTTGCAAGCTTTGCCGGGCAGAACCGGCCTGATCCAGATGTTCCCGAACAACGGCTGGATGGCGAACGCGGAGCTTGTCAAACGGATCGGCTACAGCGACCAGCACGGCATGTGCTGCGATTTCGTGTTCGGCACCGAACTCTGTCTCGCGGCGCGCGAGGTGTTTTATCTGCACGAATACGTGTCGGTGTATCGGAAGACCGCGACGTCGATCTCGCATAGAACCCGCGGCACGACGGTTGCCGCGACCGTCAGTGCGTATGCGTTCGTCAAGGCGCTGAAACTGCCGCCGCAACTGGAACCGTCACGCAAGCTGGCGTTGCGCCGTCTCGCGCCGATCGTCGTCTCGGTTCATGCGAACAATCACCAGGTCATGCCCGGGTTGAAGATCGCGTTCACGCATCTCTTCGCCTACAACTATGGTTTCAGCACGCGGCTCTATTACCACCTGCTCATGCTCTCGCGTGCGGCCGTGAGCGTACGGCAGCGCGCAACGGTGGCTGCGGTGGTCGCGGCAGCACCGGCTGTTGTCACCGAGCCAGCCGCCGCTGTGACGGAGCTCGTCACGGACCTCGTGACCGATCAATCCGAACTGGTCTGACGCTGCCGTAGCTGGAAGCGGCTGTCCGTTCCTTCGCCGCAGCGCGTTCTATCGGCCCAATCGCCGGACAAACATCGCTGCGGTTATAAGGCTTTACGGCTAGCCGCTTAATCGCCAGACAACGCCTGGGTGGCGGCCGGTGCGCGTGGCCGCACGATGCGCTTGCGCCGCGTCAATGCATAAGTGGCGATGCGGTCAAGCGCCGTGCACAACACAAGATAGATGAAGCCGACGAACAAAAAGATCTGTGCGGGATAGACCATCAGCCGATTGCTGACCTGCGTCGCGACGAACGACAACTCGCCGACGCCGACGATATACGCAAGCGAGGTGTCCTTCACCAGCGACACCCATTGATTCACGAACGAAGGCGCCATGATGCGCATCGCCTGCGGCAGCGAAACATAGCGCAGTGTTTGCATCCGCGTGAGACCGAGCGAGAGCCCGGCTTGCCACTGGCCGTCGCCGACCGCACGAATGCCCGCGTGCACCGAGTGCGCGAGGTACGCACCGCCGATCAGCGAGAGCGCGCAGACGACCGTTGCGAGTCCGGGCACATCGACATGGAAGACCATCGGCAACAGGAAATACGTCCAGAAAATCAGCATCAGCACCGGAATCGCGCGGAAGAATCCGATCACGAGCAGCAATGGCACACGGGCGATGCGTCCCGCCAACGCCAATGCAATGCCACCTGCAAGGCCGAACACGGCCGACGCAAGCGCCGAACACAATGCCAGCACCAGCGTGAGCGCCGCGCCGCCGAGCGGTCCCTGCGGAAATGCGCCGATCAGCAGATACGGCAGGTTATGGGTGAACAGTGTCCACGTCATGCTCAGCGCCTCGCGAATGAACGGTCACGCGCATGCGCCACCGTATGCGAGACGGCTTCGATCAACGCGATAGCGACGATATACAACACGGTGGCCACACCGAACGCCTCGAACGTTTTTAAGCTCTCCGTTTCGACCTGACGCGACGCGTACGACAGTTCGGCCAGACCGATCGCCATGGTCAGCGATGAATTCTTCACGAGGTTCATGTATTGGCCGAAGAGCGGCGGCAGCGAAATGCGCACCGCTTGCGGCAAAACGACGTAGCGGAATGCCTGCAATGGCGTAAGGCCAAGAGCCGCGGCTGCGGCATGCTGACCACCCGGCACGCCACGCAAACCCGCCTGGAACTCCTCAGCGATGAAGGCCGCCGTGTAGCACGTAAGCCCGAGCCACCCGGCGACAAACTCGAACGACGGCCAGCGCAACACGTACGCGCCGAGGTGCACGTCATGCGGCGTGTTCAGCCATTGCATCAACGCGTCAGGCATCAGCGTGGCCGCGCCGAAGTACCAGAAGAACAGTTGCACCAGCAACGGCGTGTTGCGAAACACCAGCACATACGCGGCCGTTGCGCGGCGCAGCCAGGCATACCGCGCATGACGCGTGATCACCAGCGCGAAACCGGATACGGTGGCCGCGAGCGCCACCGTTAACGCGAGACCGACGGTGACACCGAAGCCTTGCCACAGCCACATCAGATACTTTGGAGCGAGCCACGCTTGCATCTTTGAACCTGCTTCTTTAAATCCGCTCTTGCGAAAACGCCGACGGGCACGTTGCCAACGTGCCCGTTCATTGCTGGGTGCCTGGGTGCTACAGCGACACGACGATCAGGTCTTGTCGCCGATCTTGAAGATGCGCGCGAGCGGCGTCTTCGTTTGCGGACCGAACCAGCGGTTGTAGATTGTCGCGGCCGAGCCGTCGGCTTCCAGTCCCTTCAGCGTGTCGTTCACGAAGCCGACAAGGCGCGTCTCGCCCTTCGGGATGCCGACACCCATGTAGTCGTTCGAAATCGTGAACGCCGGAATCTCGTAGTTCTGCTTGTCCGGCACGTTCGCGAGCAGGCCGACCAGCTTCGGACCATCCTGCGTGATCGCCTGCACGTTGCCCGCGCGCAAAGCCGCAAACGCGAACGGCGTGTCGTCGTATGCGACGATCGTGGCCTGCGGGAATTTCTCGCGCAGCGTGATCTCGTTGGTGGTGCCCTTGTCGGCACCCACTCGCAGGCTGTTGATCTGATCCGTCGACTTCAGCACGCCCTTCTTCGCCAGGAACTGCTGGCCCGACGAGAAATACGGAATGCTGAAATCGACCTGTTTGGCGCGCTCGTCGGTGATCGTGAAGTTGGCGAGCACCAGGTCCACTTTCTTCGAGGTCAGGAACGGAATGCGGTTGGCCGGATTGGTCGGTTGCAGTTCGAGTTTCACGCCGAGCTTGTCGGCAAGCGCCTTCGCGTAGTCGACGTCGAGGCCGACAATATGGTTGCTGGTTGCGTCGACGTAACCGAACGGCGGATTGCTGTCGAAGGTCGCGACGCGCAGTACGCCGGCTTTCCTGATGTCGTCGAGACGGTCGGCATAGGCGAGCCCCGGTACCGTCAGCGAGAGTCCCGTCAGTGTCATTAACCAGGCAGCGAGTATTTTCGATTTCATTTTTATGGATCTCTTGGTTTGTGCACGATGCTTGTTCAATATGCGTGCGATGTTTCAGAAACGGATGCGTGTTGGCGATATCCGTCATCAATCCGTCGCAAGCGCGAGGTGCAACCGATGGCCACGCATGGGCGTCACATTAGCAGCGACGCCTCGCGCTCCGAACCAAGAAATGCTCCTGTAATAAGCGCGTTTTCTGCTAAGCATCCACTCATTAGCAAACGTGTATTTGTCGCTTGGGCTTGCACGCGCGACTGATTAGGATGGGCCTCGAAGCGTCATCAGCCCGGAGGTTAATCGCCATGTCCGACAGTGCCTGTTTCAAGCCGCGTGTGATCGAGCCGGTCGTCGTCAATCAGCCGGAAGGACTGGGGCTTGCCGTGGAGTTGTGGCTTGCGCATCCCGTCGATGGGATCGCAGGGCGCGCCGTGCAGATTCATCTGCGCAGCGATGCGAAGATGGCGCAAGCCGAGTCGCTGCGCGACCTGCTTCATGCGCTGGGAACGGAGATTGTGGTGGCTTGAGCGTGCGCTTCGCGCCGTGCTTTCCGATGCGATAAAAAAACGGCGGCCGGGTTGCCCCGGGCCGCCGTCCTCAAAGAGCGCTCATGCGCGCTCTTCGAGCGTATCGCTGAAGCTCAATCTCACGCTCAAGGCTCAAGGCGCAGATAGCCTTCTTTCGAAGGATCGCGCATGCGCAGCGACACGAGACCTGCGATCGCGCACAGCGCGGTCACATACCAGTAGAACGTCGACTCGCTGCCCACCGATTTCAGCCACAGCGCGACGTATTCCGCCGAGCCGCCGAAGATCGCATTGGCCACCGCATACGACAACCCGACGCCGAGCGCGCGCACTTCCGGCGGGAACATTTCAGCCTTGATCAGGCCGCTGATCGACGTATAGAAGCTGACGATCGCCAGTGCCACGACGACAAGGCCGAAGGCCGCATACGGGCTCGTCACGTCTTTCAACGCGTGCAGCAGCGGCACCGTGCCGATGGTCGCAAAGAAGCCGAAGAACAGCATCGAACGACGGCGGCCGATGCGATCCGACAACGCGCCGAACGCCGGTTGCATGACCATGTAGACGAACAGCGCCGCGGTCATCACGTTGCTGGCCGTCTTGGCGTGCATACCGGCCGTGTTGACCAGGTACTTCTGCATGTACGTCGTGAACGTGTAAAAAATCAGCGAGCCGCCGGCCGTAAAGCCGAGCACCGTCGCGAATGCACCCTTGTGCAACCACAAGCCGCGCAGCGTGCCGGCTTCCTTGCGTTGGCGCGTTTCAGCCGTGGTCGTTTCTTCGAGCGATTTACGCAGATACAACGCGACCAGCGCCGCCAACGCACCGATCACGAACGGCACGCGCCAGCCCCACGCTTTCAGTTCTTCGGTGGAGAGGGTTTGTTGCAGGACCACCAGCACCAGCAGCGCGCACAACTGGCCGCCGATGAGCGTGACGTACTGGAACGACGCGAAGAACCCGCGACGGCCCTTGAGCGCGACTTCACTCATATAGGTGGCGCTGGTGCCGTACTCACCGCCCACCGACAGGCCCTGGAACAGGCGCGCGACCAGCAGCAGCGCCGGCGCCAATGCGCCGATCTGCGCATACGTGGGCAACACCGCGATCACGAGCGAGCCACCGCACATCATGAACACCGACACCATCATCGCGGTCTTGCGCCCGTGCTTGTCGGCGAGCCGGCCGAAGAACCAGCCGCCGATCGGGCGCATCAGGAAGCCCGCGGCGAAGACGCCGGCGGTGTTGAGCAACTGCGTGGTGGTGTTGCCGCTCGGGAAGAAGGCCGGCGCGAAATACAGCGCGCAGAACGAGTACACGTAGAAGTCGAACCACTCGACTAGATTGCCCGATGAAGCGCCAACGATCGCGAAGATGCGGCGGCGGGTGTCGTGTGCGTCGTAAGTCCTGGCCACGGTTTGGTCGGATAGGTCGGTCATGCTGTTGTCTTCCTTGTCTTTTAACGGAGGTAGCGGTCGTGGCGCCGCCTTCACAACGCGCGCATCGAGGTGCCGCGGTGGCACCTATAGCGCGCGTGCGCGAATTTTACAGAATGGCAAGGGAAAGATGGGGGGTTGTTAGGGGCAACGGGGCACTGGGCGGCATGATGCTGCAGCGCGGCATCGGTTATGGCTTGTCGGCTTTCAGCGCGTACCAGCTTGGCCATTGCTGCCTGATCAGTGCCTTGACGTTGCCCACAATCGCGATCAGGTCTTCGACAGCCTTAACCGACGGCGGCGGCGCAGGCGATTCATAGATTTTCTCGTTGCGTTGCCGCGCGGCGTATTCAATCTCCGAACGGTCGTCGAGATCGAGGTCCGGTTTGACGTGATCGAGCAAGGTTCCGATTACCTTAATACGGTGGCCATCCCCGCCACCTGGCGCCAGGCCATGGATGTAAATAAATCCAACAGCCAACGCGTGCACCGCTTCATAGGCATTGGCATAGCGCACGATGGGCGAATGTCTGTCGTCCTTTGCCGCCTGGAAAAACGACGCGGCGTTGCGGCGAAACTGCACGGCGTTCGCCGCGGTGAACGGCGTCTTACGGACGTACGCGGCGTTGAGCATGCCGGTTAGCTTTTCAGTCAGTTGAAGTGGAAACATCGAGCATGATTTTCGGGCCTTGATCGATTGACTCTAGCACGGGATCCGAGCGGCGCTTTTGCTCCCACTCATGCTCCGGGTACACGCTCACGTGGATTTCCCTGCCAAGCGCCTCACCTGCCACGTCGAGTTCGCGTTGCACGCGGCCGAGACGCGCGTCGCCGATCACCATGACGTCGATGTCACTAGCGGACCCAGCCGTTCCAGCGGCCATCGAGCCGAAGATGAACGCGTACTTTATTTTGTCGCTGATCATGGCCAGCGCGCGCTCGATCGGCTCCTTCAGGCCAAAGCTCTTGACCGCGATTTGTCGCAGCTCCGGGTAAAGCGGATGCTGAGTGTTCGCCTGGTAAAGCGCACGTCCGCCGGACTGCTGAAGGACCACGTCACCTGCAAGCAATTTCGCGACGAAGTCCTGAGTGGAGCTTCGGCCGCCGCCGCTCAACTCGAACAATTCAGAAAGCGAATAAGCGCGTTCCGGGTTCAGAACAAACGCGCCCAGAATGCGCTGCTGTTTAGGTGTGAGAAGAAAGTCCGCGAGCATCAAATACCCTTTTTCGGTACTTTGTTACCGGAAATCGGTATTTGAAATTAAATACCGGAAACCGGTAAAATAGTACCGTTTTCCGGTAAAAGACGCAATGCGACGGCGGCATCGCGCATGTCGTCATCGAGCACCGAGAACAGACGCATCTCGCGGATCAGATGCGGCGGATGTCGCTCATCCCGAGAGGCTCGTTGCAAGCTCTTCGAGCCCGGCTTCGTGAGCGTCACGCATTAACGCTTCGACTTCAGGCAAGGTGCGGCGCACAAGTGCTCGCGCCGATCGCGGAAGTTCGGCGCAGGCGTCTTCGATGTCGCCGGTGCGATGTTCACCGAGCATGGCCAGCAATACCGACGCCTGGCGCACATCCTTTTGCGACTTGACGAGCGTGTTCGTTCGCAGGCGCGACACGAGTAGTTTGTGAATGGCAAAGCGGGCTGCGTCAGGCACGCGCACGGGCACAGCGCCATGCCGTGACACGAGCGTTCCGGCCTGGGATCGGCCTAGCAGGTAGGCCAGATACGGCAAGCCCGTGGCATGCGCATTGAGCTCGGCCACAGGCACCGTGGGAAACGAATCGTCATGCGAGGGAACCAGCAAGTCGACATGAAAGCGCGACTTCCCTGCCTCTGTAAACGATGTGGACGCCTCGCCGCGTTTCATGGCAGGGACCGGCACGAAGTTAATTCCAGTCTCCTTGAGCATCGCGAGCAGTCCGCCTTCGGGAAGATTGACGAGCGCGAGCTGATGCCGGCGCGCGATATCGATATCCTCGGTCTCGTATGAGACGGCCTTGATGCCGAGCGAGTTGAGAATCACGGCGTAAGCGTGCGAGCCGACCAGCACAGCCCCGGCCTCGAAAAGGCCGTAATTGTAAAGAACGCCGACGGTAGCGTAGGTTTTGTTGTCTGCCAGTTGAAAACCCAGCTTGCCGAGATCGCGGATTCGCGAGATGAGATCCTTGCTCAGATCGATGCGTTGCCGCACCTCCTCCACCCGGCTATCCACCTCTGGATCGCCCTTTGGACCGCCAAGGCTCTCCTCCTGCTTCTTGCCTTCCGGCCCCATGTACTGACGGGCGTAGTAGATAGCCCCGCCCCGTTTATGTTCGATAACCGTTCCGGGCGCGCCCATCAGGACCTTGTCCTGAGTGGCCGCGGCCTGTTCGATGTTGGCGAACTGGGAGCAGTAGGCTTGCTCTTGCTGCTCGTAGAGAGGAAAAGGCGGCATGGGACCTTTCAGTAATTTTTTATATTTTACTGAAAAATGCCCGTCTGTGGTTTTTTCAGTACTTTTTCACGAATTACTGAAAAACGGAGGCCAGGCGACCAGCCAGACTCCGAATGACGAAAGCCCCTGTTCGTCATAGACAAACAGGGGCTTCGGACACATCAGAAAACCAGCCTCCACGCGACAAGGCCGAGCGAACTCAAACCCTTATCGCCGGCGGCACATACTTACACTCATACCGCTTCCTCACCGTGCCATTCTCATCGACGCTTTCCAGGTAGACGTCGAACTGCCACAAGCGCGCCATGTGCTTGAGCACTTCATCGCTGTCGCCGGACAGATGCCGGTTGTCGCTCATGAAATGCCGCAGCGTCAGACTCCGGTCGCCCCGCGTATTCACCGCCCACACCTGGATATTCGGCTCCCGATGATGCATGTCGTACTGCCGCGACAACGCCTGACGCACGTACTGATACCCGCTGTCGTCATGAATCGCGGACACTTCGAGCGCATCGCGCATGTCGTCGTCGAGCACCGAGAACAGACGCATCTCACGGATCAGATGCGGCGACAGATACTGCGCGACGAAACTCTCGTCCTTGAAGTTGCGCATCGCATAGTGCATTGCCTGCAGCCACGGGCTGCCCGCCAGTTCGGGGAACCACTTGCGGTCCTCCTCCGTCGGCGATTCGCAGATCCGGCGGATATCGCTCATCATCGAAAAGCCGAGCGCATACGGGTTAATGCCGCTGTAGTACGGTTTCGTGACCGGCGGCTGGTAGACCACGTTGCTGTGCGAATGGAGAAACTCCATCATGAAGCCGTCTTCCAGCTTGCCCTGGGCATACATCGTGTTGAGCAAGGTGTAATGCCAGAACGTCGCCCAGCCTTCGTTCATGACCTGGGTTTGCCGCTGCGGATAGAAATACTGGCCGACCTTGCGCACGATGCGGATCACTTCCCGCTCCCACGGCTCGAGCAGCGGTGCGTTCTTCTCCGCGAAATACAGCAGGTTTTCCTGCGGCTCCGGCGGATAACGCTCCTCGATTTCCTCCGGCAACGGCGTATGCCGGGTCGGCAAGGTGCGCCACAGTTCGTTGACCTGCGATTGCAGATAAGCCTCACGTTCGCGGCGCGCCGCAAACTCCTTTTCCAGCGACAGTTTCTGCGGACGTTTGTAGCGGTCCACGCCGTAATTCATCAACGCATGGCACGAGTCGAGCAGCTCCTCCACCCGGTCAAGCCCGAAGCGTTCTTCGCACTCCGCGATGTAATTCTTCGCGTAGACGAGGTAATCGATGATCGCGTGTGCATCCGTCCACAGCTTGAACAGATAGTTGCCCTTGAAAAACGAATTGTGGCCATAGGCCGCGTGCGCGATGACGAGCGCCTGCATCGTCATCGTGTTCTCTTCCATCAGGTAAGCGATGCAAGGGTTCGAATTGATGACGATCTCGTACGCCAGCCCCATCTGCCCGCGACGGTAGCTCTTTTCGGTGGAGAGAAAGTGTTTGCCGAACGACCAGTGACGGTAGTTCACCGGCATGCCGACGGACGCGTAAGCGTCCATCATCTGTTCGGCGCTGATGAGTTCGAGCTGGATCGGATACACGTCGAGTTCATATTGCTCTGCAACACGGGCAATATGCGAGTCGTACTCTTCGATCAATTCGAAGGTCCAGTCGGACGGGCACGGCAGAGGCCGTCTATCGGCTACGTTCATACGGACTTCCCTTTGCCCCTCAGTGGGCGTTCCGGTGTGTCCCCGTGCTGCAGCGGCGTCGACTGCTCCGGCTGCGGCGGCTCCCGTATCGTCCGCCTTCGCCTCGGCATGCCCCGACTGTTGCTGCTGCGGCACGCCTTTCCCGCGCGCCGGCTGATCGCCGCGCGCTTCGTTGTGCAGGGGCTTTGCCGTCATGAAGACGCCACCTGCTTTTCAAACAACTCCCGAAACACCGGATAAATGTCAGCCGCGGTCTCGACCTTCTTCATCGCCATGTGCGGCTGGCTCAGCGCCAACTGTGCATATTCGAGCCACAAGTTCTGCTCTTCCGGCGTAACCTGGATATACGCAAAATAGCGCACCTTCTCCAGGATGTCATCCGAAAGTATCTTGCGGCACTTGGGCGAATCGTCGGTCCAATTGTCGCCGTCAGAAGCCTGAGCGCCGTAAATATTCCATTCAGTCGGCGAATAGCGCTCGTCCATCACCTTCTGCATCAGCTCCAGCGCGCTCGACACCACCGTGCCGCCGCTTTCCGTCGAATGAAAGAACGTGTCTTCGTCGACCTCTTCGGCGCGGGTGTGGTGGCGAATGAACACCACTTCGATCTTTTCGTAGTTACGCTTGAGGAACAGATACAGCAGGATGAAAAAGCGCTTGGCGAGATCCTTGCGCTGCTCGTCCATGGAACCGGACACATCCATCAGACAGAACATCACCGCCTGGCTGGACGGCGTGGGCTGCTTCACCCGGTTCACGTAGCGCAGATCGAACGGATCGATAAACGGAATGCGCCAGATGCGCCCGCGCAAATGGTGGATTTCCTCTTCGAGCAGTTTGATCTCCTCGCGCCGGTCGTCCGGATCGGCCTTCATCACTTCGAGTTGCCGTTCCATCTCGTGCAACTGATTGACGAGCGGCGCACCAAGCGCAATCCGGCGGCCGAGCGCGCTGCGCAGCGAACGGACCACGTCGATATTGTTTGGCGTGCCTTCGGCCGCCCAGCCGGCGCGGATGCTTTTCCACGTGGGCACGGCCATCAGATGGGTTTTGACGAGACGCGGCAGTTCGAGGTCGTCGAAGAAATACTGCATGAATTCTTCGCGGCTCAGCTCGAACACGAAGTCGTCCTGACCCTCGCCCTCGTTGCTCGCCTGGTTGCCCCCGCCTCCGCCGCCGCCCCCTTGCGGGCGCTGGATCTTGTCGCCGCGGATGTAGTCGGAATTGCCCGGATGCACCATTTCCCGCTTGCCGCCGGGACCATGCCGGAACGACGGTTCCGCGATGTCCTTGCGCGGGATGGTGATGCTCTGGGTGTTCTGAATATCCTTGATGCTGCGATCGCGAACCGCTTCCGAGACGGCGCGACGAATGTAGTTTTTAACGCGACGTAAAAAACGCTCGCGGTTTGCAATGCTCTTGTTCTTACCAGCTAACCTGCGGTCGATGATTTGATGAAGCACGCCCGGTCTCCAGTATCGACCGGAGTTGGCGCTTCAGCGCTTACTCCGGTCCTATGCAGTCGCAATTTCCGCTGCGCGAGACGCACGTTGCAATAGGCATGTCCGCAAACACAACGCTATGTCCATGCAACTTGCGCTTCGCAAGGTGCCCGCGCGGTCGGACCGCGCGGGCGGCACGCAGTGCGTATCATGACGACTTGCGCACGCGCAGATACCAATCACACAGCAAGCGCACCTGCTTCGGCGTATAGCCCTTCGTCACCATGCGATTGACGAAGTCTTCGTGCTTGCGTTGCTCTTCCGCCGAACCCTTGGCGTTGAACGAAATCACCGGCAACAGCTCTTCCGTGTTCGAGAACATCTTCTTTTCGATCACGACGCGCAGCTTCTCGTAGCTGATCCACGCGGGATTCTTCCCCGCATTCGCAGCCCGCGCACGCAGCACGAAGTTCACGATCTCGTTGCGGAAGTCCTTCGGGTTGCTGATGCCCGCAGGTTTCTCGATCTTCTCCAGTTCGGCGTTCAGCGCCGCGCGGTCGAAACTCTCGCCGGTGTCGTGGTCGCGGAACTCCTGATCCTGAATCCAGAAGTCTGCATACGTCACGTAGCGATCGAAAATATTCTGACCATACTCGGAATACGACTCCAGATACGCGGTCTGAATCTCCTTGCCGATGAACTCGGCATAGCGCGATGCCAACACGTCCTTGATGAACGACAGGTACTTCTGTTCGGTTTCCGGTGGGAACTGCTCGCGCTCGATCTGCTGTTCGAGCACGTACATCAAATGCACAGGGTTCGCCGCGACTTCCGTCGAATCGAAGTTGAATACGCGTGACAGGATCTTGAACGCGAAGCGGGTCGACACGCCGGTCATCCCTTCATCCACGCCCGCGAAATCACGATACTCCTGATACGACTTGGCCTTCGGATCGGTGTCCTTGAGATTCTCGCCGTCGTACACCTGCATCTTCGAGAACAGGCTGGAATTTTCCGGCTCCTGCAAGCGCGTGAGCACCGACATCTGCGCCATCATCTTCAACGTACCCGGCGCGCATATCGCACTGGCCAGCGACGAATTGCGCAGCAGCTTCTCGTAGATCTTGACCTCTTCACCGTAGCGCAGGCAGTACGGCACCTTCACAACGAAGATCCGGTCGAGTAGTGCTTCGTTGTTGCGGTTATTTCGGAACGCCTTCCATTCCGACTCGTTCGAGTGAGCGAGGATGATGCCATCGAACGGGATCGCGCCGAAGCCCTCCGTGCCCTTGAAGTTGCCTTCCTGAGTCGCGGTGAGCAGCGGGTGCAAGACCTTGATCGGTGCCTTGAACATTTCGACGAACTCGAGCAGGCCCTGGTTCGCAAGGCACAGGCCACCGGAGTAGCTATATGCGTCCGCATCGTCCTGCGCATACTGTTCAAGTTTGCGGATGTCGACCTTACCGACCAGCGACGAAATGTCCTGATTGTTTTCGTCACCCGGTTCGGTCTTGGCGATACCGATCTGACGAAGGATCGACGGGTAGCGGCGCACCACGCGGAATTTGCGGATGTCGCCGTTGTATTCGTGCAGGCGCTTCACCGCCCACGGGCTCAGAATGTTTTTCAGGTAGCGGCGTGGAATACCGTATTGCTCTTCGAGGATCGGACCGTCCTCGTCGTAATCGAACAGACCGAGCGGCGACTCGTTCACGGGCGAGCCCTTGATCGAGTAGAACGGCACGCGTTCCATGAGTTGCTTCAGACGTTCCGCGATCGACGATTTACCGCCGCCGACCGGTCCCAGCAGATACAGAATCTGTTTCTTTTCTTCGAGCCCCTGGGCCGAGTGCCGGAAGTAGGCGACCACCTGCTCGATCACTTCTTCCATTCCGTAGAACTCACGGAATGCGGGGTATACCTTGATGACCTTGTTCGCGAAGATACGCGACATGCGCGGATCGTTGCGAGTGTCGATCTGTTCTGGTTCACCGATTGCCGTCAACATGCGTTCGCCAGCCGTAGCGTACGCGGCGGGATTGTCTTTGCAGAGCGCGAGATACTCCTCGAGCGAGAGCTCATCTTCTCGCGTTTTCTCGAAGCGGGTCGCGAAACTGCTGTAGATATCCATGCTACCTCCTCGCCGAAGTCTAGACCGATGTCGTGCGCGGCGCGCTATTCGGAAACGACATCGCTCGAATTCATCCTAAACCCTTTTAAATTTTTTTTCACGAACTACGTTGCGAAAATCGCGCCGTACCCGCCTCCCAACATTCCTCACTTGGAAACACAGATTCGCTCACCTACAATCTTCCGCTCACATCACAGCGAATGTGCAGCGATCTCCGGCTCACGTTACTGCCTCTCCTGCGCCCTCTGCTCGCCATGATGACCAGCACGGCTCGCTATGCTCCGTTACACGAATCGTCTCGTTCATCGAACGATCCCACTGCTCTACCAGACGGCCTGTCTGCATGCGCACACTTTCTTGCATTGAGCACGGACGTCATGCGTTTTCTATGCCCGGAACCTTTTTTCATCAACGCGCGGCATCGCCATTTGGTCTACAGCGACATGCGCTGTGTTACATGTTCGTTCGCCGCGCTGACCTGAGACGCTGTTCACCGACGCATCTGCAAGCAGTTCGTCAACGCGCTGGCGGTATTGTTCCGCACTATTTCGCTTGAAGCGGGGTGTGTTGCCGCCCGCTTGCTGCCCATGCCTGCCTCGCGTAGTAACCGCGTCGGCGATATGGTTAGCCGCATGTATAACTGGATCACAGCAGCGCATCGGGTCGCTTCATAGGTGTATACGGCTAAGCGCGCAGTGCGGATGCTGCGGCAAATGTAAAACGGCCGCCCGTGGGCAGCCGTTTGCCTGATACTTCGTAATCAGCGGTTACAAGCGGACCATGACGAGCGCGCCGTTACAAGTACACGACGACACGCTCAGGTCAGTTCAATCTCCACTTCCCCAAGGCCGTCGATGTGGCCGCGCACGATGCCCGGTTTGTCCACATTGTGCGCACCGACGTATGAACCGGTGGTGAGCGTCCATTCCGGCTCGATTGTGATGCCCATGGCGGCGCAATGGTTGACGAACCACACCAGCAGTTCACGCGGGTCGCCGGCCGGATTACCCGTGGCTTCGTGCACCAGCGAGTTGCCGTCGAAACTCAGCTCGAGCTCGGGCGATACGAAATCGAAGCTGCGTGCAAGGCCCGCATAGGCAACCGGATGACCGGTGATCAACGCGCCGTTGTTCTGTGCGTCGGCCAGTTGCGCGAGCGGCGCGACATTGGGCCACTCGGCAAAGCGGCTATCGACGATCTCGATGGTCGGCAGCACGACGCCGACCTTCGACAGCACCTCGTCGCGCGCATAAGCCCGGCCGCGCGGCTCGATCGCCTCGGCGAAACGAAAGGCGACCTCCAGCTCCACCAACACCCGGAAAAAGCCGGTATGGGCCACCCGTCCGGGCGACGGCAGCACCAGCGAAGCCGGGATCGGCGCGCCCGCGGCGGCCCCGCCAGGCGCTCTGGCGCCGATCTTCCACGCGCCCGTCGAGTCGCCGAGGCCCACGATGACGGCCTGCTGGATCGCGTACGCGGTTGCCGCGTCAGGCGGCAGGCTGTCGGGTGGGGGCGCATCGATCGGGCGATGCTGCCGGCGGGCTTCGACGAGGCGGTGCGCGAGGTCGTATGGCGTCATGTCGGTCCTTTATGGCTGGCGCGTTGAGCGTTGGGTTGCCGCGCTGAGTTGCAGCAGTTGGGAAAAGCGGGCTCACGGTCCGCGCGCTGACTGCCTGTCGCGGCAAGGTTGCCGGTACAAGCGGTAGTCGCGCCCGTCAATGTACCGGATCACGACGCTTGCCAGGGTGTAGACAACGCTTGTGAACGTTACTTAGTCCGCAGACCATGAAAAAAGACCGCGGTTGCAGGCGCAATCGCGGTCTTTGTCGTCATGCGGCCGATCCGCACAAGCGTCGTTCCGTCTGATGCATCATCGGGAACGAATGTTGCAACGCTCAGAAGGTTTCCCAATCCTGATCGCTTCCGGCGCTCGCCGTTGCCCGGGCCGGTGTCTTCGCCGGCGCGGCGGCAGCCGGTGCCGGTGTCGCTGCGGGCGCAGCAGGTGTCCTGGCTACCGGGGTGGCTTGTGAGGCGGAATGTGACACCTTCCGTGCCGCCATTGGGCGAACCGGCGCAGTCACGCGCTTCGGCGCCGCGCTCACCGGCGCCTTGAAGCCGCTTTCTTCGAGCTGGAACACCGCGACCGCGGTACGCAGCTTGCCGGCCTGATCTTCGAGCGAAGACGCTGCTGCAGCGGCTTCCTCGACCAGCGCGGCGTTCTGCTGTGTCACCTCGTCCATCTGCGTGACGGCGCGCGCCACCTGGTCGATGCCGCTGCTTTGCTCTTCCGAGGCCGCCGCGATCTCACCCATGATGTCGGTCACGCGCTGCACCGCACCGATGATCTCGGTCATGGTGCGGCCGGCTTCGTCGACCAGCGCCGAGCCGGACTGCACACGTTCCACCGAGGTGTCGATCAGTTCCTTGATTTCCTTGGCCGCCGCCGACGAGCGCTGCGCGAGGCTGCGCACTTCGCCTGCCACCACGGCGAATCCGCGCCCTTCTTCGCCGGCCCGCGCCGCTTCCACTGCCGCATTCAGGGCCAGGATGTTGGTCTGGAACGCAATCCCTTCGATGATCGAGATGATGTCGGCGATCTTCGCCGAACTCTGATTGATGTCGCCCATCGTGCCGACCACCTGGCCGACCACCGCGCTGCCCTTGTTGGCAATCTCGGACGCATTGGCCGCCAGCGAGCTCGCCTGGCGAGCGTTGTCGGCGTTCTGCTTGACCGTGCCGGTCAGCTCTTCCATGCTCGACGCGGTTTCCTGCAGCGCCGAAGCCTGCTCTTCCGTTCGCGAGGACAGGTCGATATTGCCGGCCGCGATCTGGCGCGTGGCCGTCGCAATCGATTCACTGCCGCTGCGCACCGTACGCACCGTTTCGGTGAGGCTGCGCTGCATTTTGGCGATACCTTCGAGCAACTGCCCCATTTCGTCGCGCGAGGTGACCACGACCGGGCGGCGCAGATCGCCAGCGGAGATCGCGTCGAAATGGCCGAGGGCTGCGTCGAGCGGGCGGCCAATCGCGCGGCTGAGCGTCAGGTAGGACAGCGCGGCGGCAAGCACGCCGACCAGCAGCGCACCGGCGCTCACCATACGGAACACCTCGAAACTGCTTTGCGCGGAGTCGAAACCTTGCCTGGCCGAGACGAACTGGAACTTGCGCAGCGCGTCATCCGAGGTGGAGAGGTCGTTGTATGCCGCCTGCAAGCGCTTGGCACCGTCGACGATCTTGCTCTGGTCGTTCGCCGTGACGATTGCCGCAAACGAGTCCAATTGCTGATGCAGCGCGTCGCGTTTGGAGACGACGTCCTGCGCAAGACGGTCTTCCTCGGTGTCGCGCGGCAGATCCATATACTTTTTCCACCACATGTCGGACTCCACGCGCATCGCACGCGCGCGCTCCATCGTCGACGCCACCTCCGGCGTGCCGAGCATGAACGCGGCCCGGTCGAGCGCCAGCCGTTCGCGCGCCGCATAGAGCTCGGCGTTGCCGATATCGACCGCGCCCGGCATTGCGTTGGTGAACGTGTCCTTGTAAGCGTCATTCGAACGGCTCATGCCGAACAAACCGAAAACGCCGATGGCGACTAGCAGCGCGGCGAGAAAAGCCATCGTGAGGCCAATCCGCGCCTTGATCGTGATGCCTTTGTTCAACATGCTCGTTCCTGTACTTAACAAATGAGAAGCTGCGTGCGCAGCGCGGGGTAGCGTGTGGCTCTGCGTACATGGCGCCGATTTGAGGCCGCGCTCTAATAGTCGTGTTTACGGCATCTGATCTGCATACTTGAAGGATTTATATGGTATGAAGAAAGACGTTGTAAGCAATTGGAAGAAATTACAAAGCGCTGACAGGCCGCGCTCATGCGGATGTCACGCAGCGCTTCTGACATTCAGGGAATTGAATTCAGGCGGCTCGGAAGACCGAACGCGGATAGGCGAGACGGATTCAGGCGGGGTTCAAACGAGATTCAAGCGGGGTTCAAAACGGAACCCTCGACCTGCGGAGCGCAACGGCGCGCTTGAAAACGGGCACGAAGCACTCGCGCCCGAATCTGTGCCCAACTCCCGCGCACGATCCATGCATGGCGGAAAAGCGGCATCAAAACCGAACGCGAGGCTTTTCGGCTCGCGCCCGGCAACGCAATCATCGATATCAGGCCGCCAGATCGCGCCTCGCCACGCCGGCCCATGTCGAGGTCGATTCGCGCACGATCAGGCGCGGCGACACGACGCGCCGGCGCCCCAGCGCGCGCGGACTGCCCGACGACGTCCCGGCAATGCGTTCGATCAGCGTCTGCGCGGCCATGTCGCCAAGCGCGCGGACCGACTGGCCGACCGTCGAGAGCGCCGGATAGGTGAATCGTCCCAGTTCGATATCGTCGAAACCGATGATCGAGCAATCGCGCGGCACGCTGATATTGCGCTCCGCCGCGGCGCGCAGCGCGCCGATGCCCATCATGTCGTTGCCGGCAAAAATCGCCGACGGCTTCACCGTGTCGAACAGTTGTCCCGCCGCGCGATGGCCGCCCATCCCCGAAAAATCGCTTTCGACAATCGCCCCGGCCGGAATCTCGATACCGCGCTCGGTCATGGCGCGGATGAAGCCGTGTACCCGCATGGCGCTCACCGCCGTCTTCACGGGCCCGGTGATGCAGCCGATCCGCACGTGCCCCAGTTCGAGCAGATGCCGCGTTGCAAGATAGCCGCCCTTCTCGTGGTCGATCTGCACCAGATCCGCGTTCACACCCTCGATATTGCGGTCCACGACGACCAGCGGCTCGCGGGCGTCGGCAAGCGTCTGCGCCAGCACCGCGTCGTCGCCCGCGGAGGCGACGATCAGTCCGTCGATACGCTTTTCCTGCAGTACGCGCAGATAGTTACGCTGCTTGGCCGGATCGTCGTCGGAATTGCAGAAGAACAGGCAGTAGCCGTTGCGCGAGCAACCATCTTCGATACCACGCGCCATCTCCGCGAAATACGGGTTCGTACTGTTCGGCACCACCAGACCGATCGTCGCCGTCGCCCGCGCCTTGAGCGAGCGGGCCACCGCCGACGGTACATAGTGAAGCTGACGGATCGCGTGTTCGACCTTCGCGCGCACGTCGGCCGACACCGGCCGTGAGTTGTTCACCACGTGCGATACCGTCGTGAACGACACGCCTGCCACGGCCGCTACATCCTTGATCGTCGCCATAACCTGTTGCTCTCCTGCCTGTTGTTCCCGCCGGCCACGCCATCTGGCAACCCACCGGACGTCTTCCTCGAAGACAGACCACACCCATGAATACTTGCCTTACCGCACTGATTGGCGATCGCGCCGAACGTCTCGTACGTCAGAAAGGCGATCCGGCAGCGAGAACAGCACGATCATCGCCAGCAGTCCGCCGGCGAGGCTCAGGTAATTCGAAAAGCCGAGCCGCGTGCCGGCCGCCTTGTCGCTTACCTCTGGATTTAACGGCGGCTCAGCAGGTTTCTTGAGCGGTTATTGAATTGACGCGGATTCGCCTGTCTTGTGCCATGCATTCAGCAGGCAGCGGCGTGAGCGCGAGCCCGCGTGCCTCGGCGTGTTGCGGTGCTTCTTGCGAAGCGTATTTCGGTACTGACTGCCCGACGCTTACTTTGTCACGAGGTCGCACGGCGTTTCCACCACGCCGGACAGCTGCGACTGCTTCTTGCGCTCGCTGATCGCCTTCAGTGCGGTGTCGATACCGAACACGGCCTGCTTGGCGGCGTACTGGTCCGCGGTGGCGAGCACGCGACCGTCCTTGAGCATCGGCTTGATCGCGTTGATGTTGTCGTAGCCGACCACCAGCACCTTGCCCTGCTTGCCGGCCGCGCGTACGGCCGAGACCGCGCCGATCGCCATGTTGTCGTTGCCGGCGAGGAGCGCCTTCAGGTTGGGATACTCATTGAGCATGGCCGACGCCACCGCGTTGCCCTTGTCGATTTCCCATTCGCCCGATTGCACCGACACGACCTTCGCGCCGACGGTCTGCATGGCGTCCTTGAAACCCGCGGTGCGTTGCTGCGCGTTGGTGGTGGTCGACACGCCTTCGATAATGCCGACTTCATCGCCCGCCTTCAGCTTTTTGGCCAGATAGTCGCCGACCTTCTGCGCGCCCTTGCGGTTATCCGGGCCGACGAACGGCACGTTCAGGTCTTTCGACTTGAGCACGTCCGGGTCGAGCCGGTTGTCGATATTCACGACGATGATGCCCGCGTCGATGGCCTTCTTGACGACCGGCACCAGCGCCTTCGAATCAGCCGGGGCCAGCACGATCGCATCGACCTTCGAGACGATCATCTGTTCGACGATGCGGATCTGGTTCGCCGTATCCGTCTCGTCCTTGATACCGTTGGTGATCAGGTCGAACTGCGAGGCATTGTGTTTCTGGTAGTCCTTCGCGCCGGTTTCCATGGTCAGGAAGAACTCGTTGGCGAGCGACTTCATCACCAGCGCGACCTTCGGCTTATGGGCCGGCGTAGTTTGCGCGTAAGCGGAGGAAAACGGCAAAGCGGCGGTGGCGGTGACGAGAACAGCGGCCGCCAGCATGCGGCGGCGAATGCGATGGCTCATGCTTATCTCCAGGGTTTGTCGGGCTCGCGGGCGAGCCGTATTTTTAGTGACGCGCAAACGTTTGCGAGGCCTATTCTCAGCGTGCCCTTCTAGGAATGTCAACGATTCGCAGTGTTGCGGGGCACCGGCCCGCAGAAAGTGCGTCGATGCGATGCGCTCGATGGCTTCGGCGTAGTGTCGCGAATAGGCGCACCGGCAGGCTGTGTTCTGGCAACGGTTCCTCGCTCAGTTTGTGCGTGGCAGATTTACCGCCGGCTGCAAGCTTAGCGGCCGGCGGGCCGCCTATGCTGGACTTTTATTGCGCACGGTGCAAGCGGGAATTAAGCGCAGCGATGGGCTAACGGTGTGTCAAAGCCAGCCGGACTTGCGAAAGCGCCAGTACAGGATCAGATCCACGGTCGCCATCACGGCAAGACAGACTGGATAGCCGAACTTGTAGTGCAACTCGGGGATCGTCTGGAAGTTCATCCCGTAGATACCGGCGATCATGGTCGGCACCGCGAACAATGCGGCAAACGAGCCGAGCCGCTTGGTCACCTCGTTTTCGACAAGCGAGATCATCCCCAGATTGACCTGCACCGCGGTCACAACCAGTTCGCGCCGGCCATCGATGATTCTGACGATCCGCTCGAGATGGTCGTAGACGTCGCGGAAATAGGCTTGCATGCCTTCGCAGACGCTCGGAATCCGGCCGCCCGTCAATTTGCCGATCGCTTCCTGAAGCGGCGCGATGTGGTGCTGCAGGATCACGAGACGACGTTTCAGCGAATACAGATCCTCGATGATTGCCCGCGACGCCACCGAATTGTTGCGCTCGAAGATGCGGTCTTCGAGCGCCTCGATCTCGGTGTTCATCGCCTCGACGATCGGAAAATAACGATCGACGATGTCGTCCGCCAGCGCGTACAGCACGAACGCCGAGCCCTCCTTGAGCAATTGCGGCTCGCGCTCGCAACGGGCGCGAACGTTCTGGAACCCGGCGCGCGTACCGCGGCGCACCGACAACACATAGTTGTGCCCCACGAACACGTCGACCTCGCCGATCAGCAGCTCGCCCTCTTCGTCCATTTCCACGGTATGCATGACGGCGAATAGCGACTCGCCGTACTCCTCGATTTTCGGACGCTGATGGCCGTTTTGCGCATCTTCGATCGCGAGTTCGTGCAGGCCGAACTCGTGCTGCATCACGGCCAGTTCTTCGGGCCCCGGGTCTTTGAGCGCAACCCAGACGAAGCACTCGGGCCGCGCCACGTAGTCGCTGATGCTATCGATATCGATATCGGCCAGCTTCCGGCCGTCCTGATAGGCGGCGCAATTGATTAGCATGTTGGATTACCTTGAAAACGGAACAGATCGGCCGGCTTCGCACTATGCGTAGGCCTCACACCAAGTCTGCATAAACGGATACACGATGCCCGCCATGTTAAGGGCTCTGCGTGACTGTCATGTATCCAATTGTTAAACGGTCAGACTGGAAACATAGCTAAAGCTTGCTTGCGGCAGCGGGCACTGTTCGCCACTGTTCAACACGCGCCTGCCGCAATCCCGCGTTGTCAGACCCGGCCCTGCGCTATTGCGCAACCCTGCGCAAAGCGATGCCGTGATCGTCGCCGAAGGTGACCGACGCGCGGTTCGTGTAGCGTGTATCGGCCGTGACCGTAAAGCGCATTTCCACGACCGGATCGAATTGCGTGGAGACACCGATGCGATGCACCCCCGGGCTCAGATAGAAGACCACATGTTCGCCGTTCATCAGATCGGTGACCTGCTCGCCGTCGATATACACCAAGGCATCGCGGAACCGGACGATAACGTCGCGGGAACGCTCGCGCCGCACGTCCACGGCGACCAGTCCGGTTCCCGGCTCCGTGTAACCGGGCTGGACGATGCGCGCTTGCGGCACCTCCTTGAACGGGACGGGCTCGGCCGGTGTCGAGGCGCAACCGGCGAGCAACGCGATGGCCAGCGCAAGCAGCGCGGCCTTGCAGCGGAAGTGCGGACGCATCGGCATGCTGGGTCTCCCGTGTTGTTGGTGGTGTTGCTCCTGTTATAGGCGCATTGCGAGATCCTGGCCGAACGGCCAACCGTCTTTGCGCCCTCTTGCGCGCTGCCGCGTTCTTCTTCATGATCGCTGCAAAGCGCTGCGCTGTGGGCGCCGCGCGCTGCGGATTTACCCTCGGATCCGCCGCGCACTATCTTTATCCGCCTGCATGTTTGCTTCTCTGTACCGACTATGCGTACTGCCTCACCGGCTACCTCGCCGGACATACGATCAAGGAGACCGCGATGTGGTATTTCACCTGGATTCTTGGCATCGGCGTGGCATTGGGCTTCGGCATCATCAATGTGATGTGGCTGGAGGCCAGCGGCAAATTCGCGCGTGACCCGCAGCACGCCGGCAGCCCGGCCGCCGCGCCCGAGGACACGTCTTCGTGACCCACCTGGTTTTCTTCTGCGGTCACGCCGGCACCGGCAAAACCACCCTGGCGAAGAAGCTGATCGGCCCGCTGATGCAGGCGAGCGCGACGCCCTTCTGCCTGCTCGACAAAGATACGCTGTTCGGCGGCTACAGCGCGGCCGCCATGGCCATGCTGACCGGCGATCCGAACGACCGCGACAGTCCGCTCTTTCTGCAACATCTGCGCGATCCCGAGTATCGCGGCCTGCTCGATACCGCCCGCGACAATCTCGAGCTCGGCGTCAGCGCGCTGGTGGTCGGGCCGCTCTCGCGCGAAGTGCGCGAGCGGCGCCTCTTCGATCGCGCCTGGCTTGGTATCGGCGCGGACGTGACGCTGCGGGTCGTATGGGTCTACACGTCCGAAGAGATGGCACATCAGCGCATCGTCGCGCGTGGCAATCCAAACGATGCCTACAAACTCGCGCATTGGGACGAGTATCGGCAGCGCCGCTTCGTGCCGAGCGGTGACATTTGCGAAGACCTGTTGATGTTCGACAACACCGCGCCAACCCGCGCGGATTACGAAGCGTTGCTCGCATGCCTCGTAGACGAGCCGCCTGTGGCGCCTGCGATGCTGCCGCCGCTGCCTGTGTAGCAGCCTATGTCACAGCCAGTGCCGCTGCCTGTATGGCTCGGGCGTTTCAAACTAGCAGCGGCGTTTCAAACGCAAAACGCCCCGCATGGCGGGGCGTTCATCAAACGGCCTTCTGCGAGGCCTGCTTCGTTGCTCGCGGCAATCACTACCGCGTCGTCGCACGGCCCTCGGTATTGAGCCTCTTTTGCAAACTCAACGCGACAGCCGCGGTTTACACCGTTGCCATCGCATCCAGCGACTGCCCTTCGTACAACTGGCCAAAGCGGTTCGCGAGGAAGTCGCGCAGCGACACCTGTTCCTGACGCACGAAACCGCTTTGCGGCAGCTTCTGCTCACGGAACAGATCAAGCACCGCGCACATCGCGCCGGCCGTGGTGATCTGAATGGCGCTCATCGGCACGCCGCACACCGTCTTCGCGAAGATCTTGCGGGTGAAGACTTCCTGCACCAGTTGACCGTCACGCATACCGCTCACGGTGATGAACACCAGCACGACGTCTTGCGCGGTCGCAGGCACCGAGCGGCGCATGATGGTCTTGAGCGTATCGCGGTCGCTCGAAAGACGCAGGTCTTCCAGCAGGAACTGCATCAGGTTGCGGTGGCCCGGATAGCGCACCGACTTGTAGTCGAGCGATTCGACGCGGCCTGCCAGCGTTTCGCATAGCGTACCCAGCCCGCCGGATGTATTGAAGGCTTCGTATTCGGTACCGTCGAGCGAGAAGTGTTCGAGGCCTTCCAGCGGCTGCACCCACTGCGTGCGGCTGTCGCGGATCGCTTCGCACGGCTGGCAGTACTCGTTGATGAGACCGTCGACGCTCCACGTCAGGTTGTACTTCAGCGCGTTGGTCGGGAACTCCGGCAGCGCACCGACGCGCATTTTCACGTCGCGGATTTCGGTGAAGCGGTTCGCCAGTTCATGCGCGGCGATGCCGATGAAGCCCGGTGCGAGACCGCACTGCGGCATGAAGGCGTGATCGGCGTCGTCGGCGATTGCACGAATCGCGCTGGTGGCGCGCACGTCTTCAGTCAGGTCGAAGTAATGAACGCCCGCACCCTTGGCGGCCGAGGCCACGTTCACCGCCAGGTAATACGGCAGCGCGTTGATGAGCGCGTCGAAGCCTTGAATGGCGGCACGCAGCGCGGCGGCATCGGCGGAATCGACACGGCGGGTCGGGATACCCTGGGCGGCGAGCTTGTCGAGCGCGTTCTGGTCGCGGTCGAACGCGACGACGTCGTAGTCGCCAGTTTCGCGCAACATATGGGCGATGGTGTGCCCGATCAAACCTGCGCCAACGATGGCTACTTTCATGCGCTTCTCCTTGTTCTGTGTATGCTGTCTCCAGCTTTGGAAGTGCGCTGCGCTTAGGCGCTGCGCCCGGCGGGCTGAACCCTTGAGACACAGTTTAGGGAGAAGCAAAAACAGTTCATACACGCAAAATGCTGCGCTATGACTATGAACTTCGACGTTATGACGACACAATTAGTCGATATGTCGAAAACATGTCAAAACGGCGTAAAAATTGGGCAGCGGGATCACACCATGCCGCGGTCGATCTTGCGCGCAAGAATGATCGACGTGGTGGTTCGCTCCACCCCTTCCAGGCCGCCGATCTCGTCGAGCAGATCGTTGAGGCGGTCGGGCGAATCGGCGCGCAGCCACGCGACATAGTCGAACTCGCCGCTGACCGCGCATAGCAGTTGCACCTCGGGCATCTTGCCGAGACGTTTCTGCACCGCCGGGCCGTACTTCGGCGCAATGATGATGCCGACGTACGCCTGGATGCTCGAGTCGAGCACATCCTGGCCGAGCCGCACGCTATAGCCGCCAATCACGTTGCTGCGCTCAAGCCGGGCGATCCGGGCGATCACGGTGGTACGCGCCACATCCAGTTGACGTGCGAGGTTGGCGACGCTCTCACGGGCGTTGGCTTGCAACAGCGCAACGAGGTTGCGGTCGAGGTCGTCGAGTTGGTCGAGGCGCGGAGGTCTCATCGAGGGCGAAAGAAGTTGGTCGGTAGTGAAGGATTATCGCGCGTCCTGGGCATCGGGCGGCAGGCAGAGGAACCCCGAACCATGGCAACGCGATGACGAGCGGCTAACAGCGAGCGGGAAGCGGCACGCAGGAAGCAGGAAATGCGGCGTAACAAGGCAAGCGGCAAGATCACGCCCCGAATCGCTCGATCACGAAATCGATGAAGCTGGTGAGCTTGGGTGTGGCGCGGCGGTCGCGTGAGTAGAGCAGATGGACGGGCGCGCCTTCGGGCAGATAGTCCTCCAGCACCGACACCAGTTCGCCACTGGCGATCTCTCTCGCAAGCAGCGCCTCCGGCTGCAACACCAGCCCGAAGCCGCGCAATGCCGCAACCTTGAGCGCCTGGCCGTTGTTCGCCCGGAACCGTCCGGCGCGCAACTGGTTTTCGTCCGCGCCCTCGCCGCCTAGCCGCCACAAGCCCTCGCGGCCCCAATGCAGAAAGCCGAGGCATTCGTGCTGCATGAGATCGGCCGGCGTGCGCGGTATGCCGGCCCGCTCCAGATAGGCCGGCGACGCGCATGCGCGCATCCGGTAAGGCTTCAACGGCCGCGCGACGAAACTGGAATCCGGCAAGCGACCGATGCGCACCGACGCATCGAAGCCTTCCTCCACGAGATCGATCACGCGATTCGACAGATCCAGTTCGAGGCTCACGTCCGGCCACGCACTCAGGTAGTCGGTCATCGCCGGGGCAAAGACTTCGACGCCGTAGGTCAGCGGCACCGTCACCTTCAGCACCCCGCGCGGCGCGGCCGCCATGGCCTCGGCGAGCGACTCCGCCTGCTTGACGTCGGCCAGAATGCGCCGGCACTGCTCGTAATATTGCCGGCCGATTTCAGTCAGGCTCTGACGCCGCGTGGTGCGTGTCAGAAGCCGCGTCGCGAGCCGCGTTTCGAGCGAGCGGATGTGCTTGCCCACCATCGCCGACGAAATGTCAAAGCGCTCGGCGGCCGCCGTGAGACTGCCCGCCTCGACCACCGCAACGAAAATTTCCATGCTGACGAATTTGTCCACCCGCTATTTCCTGTTCGTTTCGGTTGTAAGCGTTTGTCGCACAAGAGCCGCATTGTAGGGATATCGTGATACTAATAGCGGCGACGGCGAAGTGGGCAGCCGGCCGCCTTGCGTCGCTATGCGAACGCGCGTTTGGCCGCTCGCCATGCTCGCCTTGTCATAATTCGAACAGACATCAGGAGTTTCGATGAAAAAAGCACTCGTAATGCTGGCCACCGCAGTCGCCATGAGCGGCGCGTTCGCACAAACTTCCGCACCGGCCTCGGCACCGATGGGCGCCCCGGCTTCGGCGCCGGCCGCCAAAGCAGGCCACGAGCGCAATGTCGAAGACCGCATCGCCTACCTGCACACGCAGTTGAAGATCACGTCGGCGCAGGAATCGCAATGGAACGCGTTCGCCGATGTCATGCGCAGCAATGGCGAGACGATGGGGCAGTTGTTCCAGCAGCGCAAGGCCAACACGAATCTGTCAGCGATCGACGACATGAAGCAATACGCGACGATCGCGCAAGCGCATGCGGACGGCATGAAGAAACTGGTCGATGCGTTCGATCCGCTGTACAGCAGCTTCTCGCCTGAGCAGAAGAAACTGGCCGACGTGACGTTCCATCAGGGCGGCCCTGAAGGCGGTCATCGTCACCATGGCAAGGGCGACGCCAAGAAGGCACCGGCCGCTGCCGAGTGATGCGACTCTGAAGCCGTAAGAGATTAGTTACGCGGTTGGTGGCGCGCGGCGCGGGTTTCCGCGCTGCGCGCGCGGTTCTTTTGCCAATGGCAAAAGAAACCGATCTTCAAGTGCATCTGGCATGATTGCGAGTACGCAGCGTCGGGGCGCAAGGTCCCGGCCAGGCTGTCCATATCTCCACTCCCACTCGCGTCATGACCGAACTCAAAAATCTCGATCTGAGTCACGATGCCGACGCCCAGCGCGTCGTCAAAAACGAAACCGTGCGCGTTGAATTCGCCGCTGCCGAAGGCGAACTGATGAGCCTGGAAGGCCCGAACCGCTATGCCCGCGGCGACGCGCTGATCACCGGCTCGACCGGCGACCGCTGGGTCGTCTCGCGTGAACGTTTCGATGCCAAATACCTGCCGGAAGACACCGCCCTCGCTCACGGCGAACCGGGCGCATACCGCAACCGTCCCGCCGTCGTGCTGGCCAAACAGATGAATGAAGTGTTTTCACTGGCCCGCTCGGCGAGTGGCGGCGACGTGCTGCACGGCGCGGCCGGCGACTGGATCATGCAGTACGCCCCCGGCGACTACGGCGTGGTGCAGGCCGCCCGCTTCGCGAAGGTTTATCGGCTCGCGGACTGAGTCACGGCCCATGACTCACAGCCTGTGATTTACAGCCTGTGACCCACTGCCGGTGGGTCGTGGCCGGCTGGGCGCGCTAAGCCCAGCGGCACTCAAGCCCGCCTTCTACCCAGGGTCTTGAGTCAATCGCTTCAGGCAAACTCGTCGCCGAGATCCACCGTCACATCGCGCGGCACCGCCTCGCCGTTCGCGTACTGTTCTTCAAGCGAGCCAATGCTCGCTTCGACATATGCACGCAGCACGGCGAAACTCCGACCTCGCAGCCGCGCCGGCAACGCGCGATAACGCGCCAACGCCGTCGGCGCAATCACCACGGTCATCACGATACGGCGCGCGGTTGCACCGAAACGCATGGCCACCCAGTGAATCGCCAGCGCAGGCGTGCTGTCTTCGCCCGCACGCTGGATGAACTGCGTCTGCTCGGGAAACAGATCGCTGATAACGCGCGCCAATTCCTCGAACTCGGGATTCGCGCAGTCGTATTGGTAAGCTTCTTCCATGAAATGTGCCGAAAGGATGAGCCTGAACGGCGTACCGCAAGGGTACGCCGAAAGTTAGAGAATCACGGATGGCCGGTGTAACAAGCGACCCACAAGCGGCTCACGCGGCAAGCGCCGGGCGACGGAACGCTCTGAACAACAGGCCCGCGACGATCACCGCCCCCAGCGCATACACGCCGTCCACGGCAGCGAGCGGCACGAGCTGCGCCTGGAACAACGCAGCCGGCACGTCGACCAGCGCATGCAACACAATCGCGAGCGGCAGGATTCCACGCCAGCCCGCCCGCAGCCCACGCCACATCAGCACCGACAAACCGATCTGGAACACCAGCGCGGCCACCCGTTCGAGCGCGAAAATGCCGGCCGTCTGCGGCGTCAGGCTGGCGAGGATCAGGTGGATGCGCATCACCGAGTCGGTCGGCAGATTGCTCAGATAGCCATCCAGCTCGCCGCGATTTTCGAAGATGGCGAACAGGATCCATTGAATCTGCACCAGCACGCCGACCAGCCAGGCTTCAGCGCCGCCGTGGCCGAGGCCATAGGTCAGCGCCGTGCCGTCACCCGTGCCCGCGGCGGACGCGGACTTCGCTGCCGCACGCTTGAGCAGCAGCCGCATTCCGATGAACCGCCCCACTTCCTCGCAGATCCCCGCCGCCAGCGCGCCATACACTACGAAGGCCAGCGGATTGGACAGGAAGGTCGCGGTCGCTTCGTTCCGATGCAGCACGTAGTCGTTCAGCGCGCGCTCGATCACCATCGCGAACAGCGCGAACACGGCGATGCCGGTGATCGCGTCGCGGGGGTTCAGCGCGAGCGGCCGGCGCAGACGGCGGTAGATCAGGAACGGTAAGGCGGCGATGAACAGCGTCGCGACGGCGAGGCTCGAGAGGGTAAGCGGTGCAACAACCATGGGTTTCCTTGCGAAGACCGGCGCGCACCCGCTGCGCGCCGCAGCCCGAATGATCGCAGATCAGCGCGAAGTTGACGCGCGGACGATCAATTCGCCTGGCAAGAGGCAGTCGCGCGCGGTGGTCTGGATCCCTTCGATGCGCTCATGGAGGAACTCGACCGCGCGGTAGCCGATCTCGTAGGTCGGCTGGCGGATCGCGGTGATGCCCGTCAATTCGGCCCATTCGGGATCGTCGATCGACAGCAGCGCGACGCGCGCCTGCCAATCCGCACCGTAGCGCGCTTTCAGATGCAGGGCGAGACACAGCGCGACGGGGGCGTTGGCCGCGAACAAGGCGATGCGCCTGCCTTTGCCGCCGGTGCGATCTATGGCGCTGCGTGTTGCGTTATCTGTCACGCTGGCCGCGGCGCCGCCAAGGTCGCCAGCCGCGTCAATTGCGCGGTCGAGTTCGGCGAGAGCGCGCTCGACGGCTGCCGGCTCCGCAAGATTCAGTACCAGCGTATGCCCGCGCGCGCCGCCCTTGCCGCCTTCGTCTTTGCCGCTAGGGCCGTGCGCGCCACTCGCGCCGCCCACGCCGCTCATCACCTCGCGAAACGCCGCCTCGCGCAGTTGCCGCGAACTGACTTGCTCGAAGGGCTGCACGACAAACCAGATATCGTCGAAACCGTTGTCGAGCAGATGCCGCGTGCCGAGTTCGGCAGCCGCCCGGTTGTCCAGCCCAACCATGTCGGCGACGAGCCCATCCACCAAACGGTCGACCAGCACCGCCGGAATCCCCCCACCGCCCACCGGCCGCAGCGTTTCCTCGCGCACGCCGAGCGCGTTGACGATCACGCCTTCCACGCGATACGTGGTCAGCAGTTGCAGATAGCGCCGCTCCATTTCGACTTCGTTGGCCGCGTGACAGATGAGCGGCATCAACCCGAGCGCATGGCAAGCGGCTTCCACGCCTTGCAGTACTTCGACGGAATACGGGTTGGTCAGATCGGCGAGCAACATGCCGATCAGGCGATTGCGGCCACGCTTGAGGCCGCGCGCCATCTGGTTCGGCTGATAGTTGAGGCGCTCGATGGCCGCCTCGATGCGCGCGCGCAATTCCGGCGACAGCACACTCATCTCGCCGTTCAGATAGCGCGAGATACTGGTCTTGCCCGTACCGGCTTCGCGCGCGACGTCGGTAATCGTCGCGCGGCGCGGGGCGGCAAGCGGCGTCGTGCTCATTTCTTCAACACTTCGCGGTTGACGATGTTGGTCGCGAGCGTTCCGTCGAGCGCGGCAGCGAGGTTTTCCGCCGCGTTGAGCGCCATCGCATGACGAGTCTCGTGCGTCGCTGAGCCGATATGCGGCAGCGCGACCACGTTGGCCATTTTCAGAAGCGGCGAATCGGTCGGCAGCGGCTCGGTCTCGAACACGTCCAGACCCGCACCGTGAATCGTGCCGTTTTGCAGGGCTTCGATCAGCGCCTGTTCATCGACCGTGGCGCCGCGCGACGCGTTAATCAGAATCGCGCTCTTCTTCATCGACTTGAATTCGGCCGCACCGATCATGTGCTTCGTCTCGGGCGTAAGCGGCACTTGCAGGCAGACGAAGTCAGCGGTGGCGAGCAACTCCGCCAACTCGACGCGGCGCGCGCCGTATGCCTGTTCCGCCTGCGCGTTCGCACTGCGGTTCGTGTAGAGCACCTTCATGTTGAAACCGAGCGCCGCACGCCGCGCGACCGCGCCGCCGATCCGTCCCAGCCCGACGATGCCGAGCGTCTTGCCCTGCACGTCGACGCCGAAATGCGCGGGTCCGATGCTTTGCTTCCACTCGCCCGCCTTCACCCAATCCGCGAGCTCGACCACGCGCCGCGCCGACGCGAGGATCAGCGAGAACACCGTATCCGCCGTGGACTCGGTCAGCACGTCCGGCGTGTGCGCGAGCACGATGCCGCGGCGCGTGAGGTCGGCAACATCGAACTGGTCGAAGCCCACCGAGATGGTCGACAAAGCCTTCAGCCGGCTTGCGCCTTCAAGCATCGCCGGCGTGATTTTCACGCTCGAACCGATGCCGCCATCCGCGTCCTTCAATGCGGCGACGAACGTGTCGTGCTGCGCGGGATCGACCTGCACGACTTCCGCATGCTGTTGCAGATACGCGAGCACATCCTCGGGCAGCGACTTCCAGGCGACGATCTTCTTCATCAGCTTATTTTCCTTGCAACGGTGTAGCGAGCGTGGCGCCCTTGCTCAGCGGCTGTGCTTGTGCCTGCGGTTTGACGATCAACGTCAGAATCACCGCGGCGATCAGGGCCACGCTCATGAACGCATAGGATGCCGCAGGCGTTCCGGTCGCGCCGTTCAAATAGCCGACTACGTACGAACCGACGAACGAACCGAGTGCGCCCATGCTATTGATCAGCGCCATCGCGCCGCCCGCGACGTTCTTCGGCAGCAACTCCGGCACGATCGCGAAGAACGGCCCATACGGCGCATACATTGCGCCGCCGGCAATCACCAGCAACGCGTACGACATCCAGAAGTGCGTGGAGCCGAGCGCGTACGACGCGGCGAACGCGATCGCGCCGACCAGCAGGAACGGCCACACGAACACTTTGCGGCGGTTGAGTTTATCCGATGCCCACGAAGCCGCAAGCATGGCGATCGTTGCCGCCAGATACGGCAGCGCCGAAAGCCAGCCGGTTTCGACCATGCCGAGCGTCGAACCGTTCTTCAGGATCGACGGCAGCCACAACACGAAACCATACACGCCGATGCTCCAGCAAAAATATTGCGCGCACAGTTTGATCACCGCGGGCGTGCGGAACGCTTCGCTGTAATTGCGCATCGGTTTGATGGCGGCCTGTTCGGCGCGCAAGGTTTCCGCGAGGTCGTCCTTCTGTTGCTGCGTGAGCCACGATACCTGTTGCGGCTTGTCCTGCACGATGAACCACCAGCACACCGCCCAGAGAATCGCGGGCGCGCCTTCGGCGATGAACATGTGCCGCCAGCCGAACGAGTGCACCAGATAGCCGGATACCACCGACATCCACAGCACCGTCACCGGATTGCCGAGAATCAGGAAGGTGTTGGCGCGGGAACGCTCGCTCTTCGTGAACCAGTTGCTGATGAAAATCAGCATCGCCGGCATCACCGCGGCCTCGACCACACCGAGCACGAAGCGGATCACCATCAGTGAGGGAATATTGCTGACCATACCGGTCAGCGCCGCGCAACCGCCCCACAGGATCAGGCTCCAGAACACGAGCTTTTTCACGCTGCGGCGTTCCGCGTATATCGCGCCGGGAATCTGGAAGAAGAAATACCCGAGGAAGAACAACGCGCCGATTAGCGACGACAAGCCCTTACTGATGCCGAGATCCTGGTTGATGCCGGCGGCCGATGCGAAACCGTAGTTCGCGCGGTCGAGATAAGCCAAGCTGTACGTGATGAATACGATCGGCATGATCGTCCACCAACGGCGAATCGCAAGCGATGAAGTCATGGGAGTCTCCTTTGTCGACCAGAGTTGGCGCTTTAGCGCTTACTCTGGTCCCATGCAGTTGCGGTCGACCAGAGTTGGCGCTTTAGCACTTACTCTGGTCCCATGCAGTTGCGGTCGACCAGAGTTGGTGCAAAGCACTTACTCTGGTCCCATACAAGAAAGTTGCTAACGGCTTCCCGAAGCAATGATGGGCGGTCATGGGGCGCTGTTCGAGCGCTCTTGCTGTTATCGAGCCAGCTAATACCGAATCCGGCTGAGTGCGCCGGGCGCGGCTCATCCGCAGTCAGGCCGCGGTGGCGACGCGCGGCACGTCGGCGCGTTCGAGCGCGTCGAGTTCGGCGCGGCTCGGCAGGCCTTCCGAATCACCGATCACCTGAATCGCCAGGGCGCCAATGCGGTTGCCGCGCGCGACTGCTTGCGGCAATGTCCTGCCTTCGAGCAACGCACTGACCACGCCGACGGCGAAACCATCGCCCGCGCCGACCGTGTCCACCACCTTCGCAACCGGCTGACCGGCGATCACGGCGGCATCGTCGGCGGTGCGGAAGTACGCGCCTTCTGCGCCGAGCTTGATGATCACGCCAAGCGCGCCCTGGTCGAGATAAAACCTGGCGATGTCATCCGGCTGTGTGTAACCGGTCAGAATCTCGCCTTCGCCGATGCCCGGCAGCACCCAGTCGGCCAGTGCGGCGAGCGCATTCAAACCTTCGACCATCGCGGCGCGCGAGGGCCACAGCGTCGGGCGCAGATTCGGGTCGAACGAGATCGTCTTGCCAGCGGCACGCATTTCACGCGCCAGATGGAACGCGAGTTCGCACGAACTGGCTGAGATGGCCGGCGCCACACCTGTCAGATGCAAGTGACGCGCGGACAGCACGTAATCAGCCACGTAGTCAGCCAAGGACAGATGGCTCGCCGCCGACCCTTTGCGGAAATACTCGATGGCCGGATCACTGCCGTCGTCGTTCTTCGACTTCAACTGGAAACCGGTCGGGTAGCGATCGTCGGTGGTCACGCAGCGCTGGTCGATGCCTTCTTTCGTCAGCGTGTCGCGCACGTACTGGCCGAACGAATCGTTGCCGACGCGGCTCATCCAGCCCACCTTGAAACCGAGGCGCGACAGGCCGATCGCCACGTTCAGATCGGCGCCCGCGACGCGCTTGGTAAATTGCCCGACACCGGCGAGCGCGCCTGTTTCGGCGGCCACGAACATGGCCATCGCTTCGCCGTAGGTGATGACGTCGAGTGCTGCGTTTGTGTTGCTCATCCTTCGCTCCTGCGTGTTTCTGCGTGTTCCTGTTTGCTGCCTGTTTTTTGCGTGTGCCGCCTTGCGTGTGCTGCTTTGCTTGCGCTTCTCTGCATGCTTCCACCCGTACCGCGTGTACTTCTCCACACGCGCTTTTTGCCGGACGTTTTTTGGGTACCGCTCTCTCAGGTCCTGCGCGCCGCTTACGCAGCGGCCAGCCATGCGACGTAGTGCGCTGCGTCCGCATCGATACGGTTCGCATCGAACGGAAATTCAATGCCGCGCGGCACGTGGCGCGGCAGCTTGTCGAGCACCGCGGCGAACTGCGTGTCGCCGGCGGCCGGCGCGGCCGGAAAGCGCCGCGCGCCCTCGCCCACCGTCGTCTTGCAATGGATGTATTCGACATGCGCAGCCAGCGGCCCGGCGGCATCGAGCGGCGCGACATCGCGCCAGGCCCAGTTGCCGATGTCGAAGGTCATGCCAAGCAGACCAGCGTGGCCTTCACGCTCCAACGCATCGAACAGGCCGGTGAATTGCGCCAGCGAACCGCCTTCAGCCAGTTGACCGTTTTCGACGACGAGCCGCACGTCCGCGCAGCGCACGCAATCGGCGATCACTGCGGCGTTAGCCTCGGCGCCAAACCCGCCGAGTTGCAGCTTCACGAAGCGCGCGCCCAGCGCGATCGCTTCTTCAATCGAGACGCGCAGTGCGTCGGCGTCGAGCCTGCCATCCGGCGTGTACAGCGACGCGGGTGTCGAGTAGACGGACCACAGCCCGAGGGCCGCAATCTCCTTGCCGAGCGCGCGTAACGCCTGCGGCGCGGCGTCGGCTTCGTCCGCGAACAGTTCGCGACGCACTTCGAAGCCCGTGGCGCCGGCCTGTTTGCTCGCGTCGGCCCACTTCAGATGACCGTGCGTGCGAACCGCGTCCATCCCGAATGCGCTTGCGACGATCACCACGTCCACCGCGTCAGTCATGTCGAATTTACTCAAATCTGTCTCATGATCGGCATTTGGAACCGGTTCCAAACACGTTTCGAAAAAAAGCGCCGAGGCGCTTGCGATGCCCGAATAGTGCGCCGGACGAGGTGTCATGCACCATAGTGGAAATCCCCAGGAAACCTTGATCAGGGTCCGTCCGCAAGGCACAGCGCGAGGAACTGTTCGACCACCCGCGATGGCGCACTCGCATGCGGCACCAGAATCGACAGCCGCCGTGTCAGCGGTTCCGGGCTCAACGAGAACAGGCACAGCGCGCCGTCCTCATGCCGCATCGACATCGCCGAGACGAAACCGATGCCCATGCCTGCCCGCACCGCCTCCTTGACGCCTTCGACCCCGGCAATCTCCAGCGCCACGCGCATCGGCACGCCCGCCCGGGCAAAGGCTCGCTCGACGATCTGCCGCACGCCCGACCCGGCTTCGCGCAGCACCAGCGGATGCGGGCCGAACGCCGCCAGCTCCGCCCGGCCGCCGTTGATATCCGCTCGTTTTTCTACCGCCCCCGGCGCTGCGCCTTCTAGCGCTCCTGCCGTTCCGCTTTCTACCGCTCCTGACACTCCGACCCCGTCCGCCCCATCTGCCGCAACAGCCCTGCCCGCGCCACCCGCCAACGCCAACGCCACCGCCACCGCCAGCGGATGCGTGCGCGGCATGATCGCGACGATCTCATCCTCACGCCACGCGTGCACCGCGGTATCCGGTGGCAGATCCGAGCCGACCGGACCTTCGATCATCGCGATATCCACCGAGCCCAGCGCACCGACGATCTCCGTGGTGTTGCCATCGGCGGTATGCAGCGTCACGTCGGGGTAGTGGCGATGAAAATCCGCGATCAGGTACGGCAGCAGATAGCTCGCCGGCGTGGTGCTTGCGCCGATGCGCAAGGTGCCCTGCTCGAGGCCGCGCAGCGCGTCGCGATACGCATGCGCCTGTCGCCACGTATCGCGCAGCCGGGTCGCATAGCTGGCGAGTTGCTCGCCGGCGGGTGTCAGGCGCACGCCGCGCCCATCGCGCAGGTAAAGCGGCTCGCCGAATTCGTCCTGCAACTGGCGCAATTGGCCGGATACCGCCGGCTGCGATAGATGCAACGCCACAGCCGCCCGGCTGATGTTGCGATGCTCTGCGACAGCTGCAAACGTTATAAGTTGGTCCGGGGTCATGGCGGGCTAAATATCCGTTGAACTGATACTTCACATTCTAAATCACGATTTTTCATATCGATATATCTAATTTAGGATTGGGCCTATCGAATCAAGACAGTCATAGGAAGGCGCTACGCCATGTCCACCGCTCATCTCACCGCTTCCGCCGCACCCGCGGGGTCATCCACCCGCGGCCAACTCAACGGCATTCTGTTCGTTGCGCTGTTCGCCGCGGCCGTGACCCGCATCGCCTCGATCCCGGCCATCGCCGGCCTGGGCCTGAGCCCGCTGATCGTCGGCATCGTGGCCGGCGCCATTTACGGCAACGCGCTGCGTGACGGCATGCCCGAAAGCTGGGCGGCCGGAGTCAACTTCTCGGCGCGCAAACTCCTGCGCATCGCCGTGGCGTTTTTCGGGCTGCGTGTCAGCCTGCAGGAAATCGCCCAGGTCGGTTTGCCCGGTCTCGCTGAATCGGTGCTGATCGTCGTGAGCACGCTGGTGATCGGCACGTGGGCCGGGATGAAGATCATGAAGCTCGACCGCGACACGGCGCTGCTGACGGCTGCGGGCAGCGCGATCTGCGGCGCGGCTGCCGTGCTCGCGTTCGAGTCGACGCTGCAATCCAAGCCGCATAAGAGTGCGATGGCGGTAGGCAGCGTGGTGCTGTTCGGCACCCTCTCGATGTTCCTTTACCCGGTGCTGTTCAAGGCGGGCTGGCTGCATCTCGACACGGTTGGCGCGGGTCTGTTCTTCGGCGGCACGATTCACGAAGTGGCGCAGGTGGTCGGCGCAGCCAGTAACGTGAGCCCGGAAGCGACCCACATCGCGACCATCGTCAAGATGACCCGTGTGATGCTGCTGGTGCCGGTGCTGCTGGTCGTCGGCATGTGGGTGAACCGCTCGGCACGCAACGCAGCCGCCTCCGCAACGGCCGAAGACGGCAAGCAACACGCCCCGCGCAAGCTGGCGATTCCCTGGTTCGCGCTCGGTTTCCTGGCCTTCGTCGTGATCAACTCGCTGCACGTTCTGCCGGAAAGCACGACCAGCACGCTGAACATGCTCGACACCTTCGCGCTCACCATGGCCATGACCGCGCTCGGTATCGAAACCCGCATCGCGCAGATCCGTCAGGCCGGCCCCCGCGCCTTGACCACCGGCTTCATCCTGTATGTGTGGTTGATTGCCGGCGGACTGGGTATCACATGGACTGTCCAGCACCTGTTCGGCTAAGCCGTCCCCGCCTCGTCGCCAACCCCGCCGCGTGCGGGGTTTTGTGCGTTCAGGAGAACCAGCCGTCACTCATGCGCGGCATACTGGTTGCTGACGTTATCCGTTCACGCAAACCTGTTCATGCAACTGGAATGAGGACTGATCGATGAGCCTGGAACTTTACTATTGGGACGGCCTGCAAGGTCGTGGCGAATTCGTGCGGCTGGCCCTGGAAGAAGCCGGCGCAGACTACGTGGAAGTGGCGCGCGGCGAACCATCCGATGGCCTCGGCACAAACGCGATGATGACGCTGATGAAGAGCAAGGACGCGCCCTATCCACCGTTCGCGCCGCCGTTTCTGAAGGACGGCGATCTGGTGATCGCGCAGACCGCCAACATCCTGTTCTACCTCGGCCCGAAGCTCAATCTCGCGCCATCGGTTGAAAGCCTGCGCTATGTCGCCAACGGACTGCAACTGACGATCGCCGACATGGTGACCGAAGCGCACGACACGCATCATCCGCTCGCCAGTGCGTTGTATTACGAAGACCAGAAAGACGCGGCCAAAGTGCGCGCGCACGACTTCATCGACCACCGGATTCCGAAGTTCATGAAGTACTTCGAGCGCGTGCTGAAACAGAACCCTGCCGGCGACACGTTCATGGTGGACGACGCGCTCACTTACGTCGACCTGTCGATGTTCCAGTTGATCGACGGTCTGCTGTACGCGTTTCCGCGCGCGCTCAAGCGTTTCGGCGAACACTATCCGCGTCTTGCGGCCTTGCACGACGCGGTGATCGAGCGGCCGAACATCGCCGCTTATCTCCAGTCCGACCGGCGCATCGCGCACAACGAGGCCTGCATCTTCCGGCACTACCCGGAACTCGACAAGGCGGCGACTTGATCCGCGCCGCGCTCCTTCGCGACCCTTCCGCATCGCACCCGCTTCCGCCACCGGGCGCGATGCTGTTACCGTACGCGCATTCCATCCACCCATCACGCCCTCTCCTGCCGACGTGCTTTCATTCCTGCTGAAGCTGCGCACCCGCGCCCAAACCCTGTTCCGTCTCTCCGACGCCCATACGATGCTGGTCTGGTCGGTGGTGGTCGGCGTCGCGGGCGCGTTCGCGACGATTGCCTTTCGCGAAGGCATCGCGTTGCTGCAACTGGCGACGGTCGGCAAGTCCGGCAGTTTCGTCGAAATGGCGCGCAGCTTGCCGTGGACGGTGCGCGTGTGGCTGCCCGCCGCGGGCGGCCTGATCGCCGGCTTCTTTCTGCTGATCGCGCAGCGTCACGTCGACAAGTGCAATCACATCGACTACATGGAAGCGGTCGCGATCGGCGACGGCGTGGTGCCGGTGAAGTTGAGCTTCTGGCGCAGCGTGTCCTCGCTGTTCACGATTTCGAGCGGCGGCTCGATCGGCCGCGAAGGTCCGATGGTGCAACTGGCGGCGCTGGCCGCGTCGTTGATCGGCCGCTGGGTGCATTTCGACCCGCCGCGTCTGCGCCTGCTCGTCGCCTGCGGCGCGGCGGCCGGGATTACCTCCGCGTACAGTGCGCCGATTGCCGGCGCGTTTTTCGTCACTGAAATCGTGCTCGGCTCGATCGTGATGGAAAGCTTCGGCCCCGTGGTCGTTTCAGCGGTGGTCGCCAACATCACCATGCGCGAGTTCACCAGCTACAAGCCGCCGTACGAAATGCCGGTGTTTCCGCCCGTGGCGGGCGCCGAAGTCCTGTTGTTCGTTGGGCTCGGGCTGCTGTGCGGTGCAGCCGCGCCGCAGTTTCTGCGGCTGATGGACTTCTCGAAAGCAAACTTTCGCAAACTGCCCGTGCCGTTGCCCATCCGGCTGGCGCTGGGCGGTCTGATCGTCGGCATTCTGTCGGTATGGACGCCCGAGGTGTGGGGCAACGGTTACAGCGTCGTCAATTCCATTCTGCATTCGCCGTGGACGTGGAGCGCGCTCGTCCTCGTGCTGGTGTTCAAGATCGTCGCGACGTCGGCGACTGTGGGTTCAGGCGCGATCGGCGGGGTGTTCACGCCGACGCTCTTCGTCGGCGCGGTGGTTGGCTCGCTGTTCGGCCTCGGCATGCACGCGTTGTGGCCGCACGGCACCTCGGCGCCGTTCGCCTATGCGATGGTCGGCATGGGCGCGTTTCTGGCCGGCGCCACACAGGCGCCGCTGATGGCGATCCTGATGATCTTCGAAATGACGCTCAGCTATCAGGTGGTGCTGCCGCTGATGCTGTCGTGCGTGGTCGCGTATTTCGTGTCGCGCGCGATCGGCAAGACGTCGATGTACGAAATCACGCTACGCCGCAATCAGGAGGAACAGGAACGCACGCGTCTACGCGCGACGCAGATGCGCGAACTGATCCGTCCCGCCGAAACCGTCGTGCCCCCGAACGCGACCGTGCAGGATATGACGCGCGTGTTCCTCGAATATCCGGTGAAGTATCTGTACGTTGCCAACGAGTCCGGTGCGTTTCTCGGCGTGGTCGCGCTCAAGGACATCACCTCCGATCTGCTCGACAAGCGCGACACCTCAGCAAAAACCGCCGCGGATTACCTGCAGCCGCATTTCGATGTGCTCACGCCGGATATGCCGCTCGGCGTTGCGTTGCAGCACTTTATGGCGTTCCAGGGAGAGCGCTTGCCGGTCGTCGAAAGCACCGCGGACCCGAAGCTGGCCGGGGTGGTGTACAAGACTTCGCTGCTCGATGCGTACTTCCGAATGAATCCGACGCGCTGAGGCCGGGGGTCGGGCTTTCGGGCTTTCGGGCACTCCGGCTATCGGGCTATCGGGCTATCGGGCTATCGGGTGCGAAGTCGCTCGGTCGATTGCCGAGTCATTGGCCGAACCCGCGCGGCAATGCGCGGCGCCTCACCCACGCCGCCTTCTCAGCCCGTGCAAAGCGCGGCAGATTCTCTACAATGAGGAAACCGCTGCAGCGCTTGCGAGCAGCGCGCGTTACGCCAAGACGGGCGCACCGAGACGCCCGCCCTTCGATCGGAGCGAAGATGAGCGAACCGTCCCTCGATGCCGTCCGCCGTGATCAGGCCGGCTGGATTTTTCTGCATATCGAAGGCGAGCCGTACGATCGCGGCGAGCAGCATGGCCAGTTGCTCGCCACCGAAATCCAGAACGCGATCCGCACCGCCCGCTACCTGGCGAAATGGGATACCGGTGAAGACTTCGACACCTTTGTCGACGCCGCCGTGTCCCAGTTCGCCAACAAACTCGACACCGAATTCGCCGACGAAATCCAGGGCATCGCCGACGGCGCGAAGCTGCCGTTCGCCGAAGTGCTAGCCTGGAACGGCTACATGGATCTGCTGCAAAGCTGGTGGCCGAGCCACGCGGCGGCCCAGAAACCGCAACTCGGCCTGAAACCCTGGCGCGGACGCCGCGGCCATCACTGCAGCGCGTTCATCGCCACCGGCAACGCCACCCGCGACGGCCGCATCGTCATGGCACATAACTCGTGGGACCGCTACGCCGCGGGCGACGCGTTCAACGTCGTGTTCGACATCGTGCCCGATCGCGGCAACCGCATCCTGATGCAAGGCCTGCCGGGCTGCATCTCCAGCCTCACCGATTTCTGGGTCACCGAAGCCGGCCTGATGGTCACCGAAACCACCATCTCCAACTTTATCGGCTACAACGCAGCGGGTGCGCCGGAGTTCTATCGCTCGCGGCGCGCGTCGCAGTACGCCAACAACATCGGCGAATGGTGCGAGATGTTCGCGGTCGCCAACAACGGCGGCTATGCGAACAGTTGGCTGCTCGGCGACACCAAGACCGGCGAGATCGCGCGCTACGAACTGGGGCTGCACTATTCCGGCTTCGAGAGTACGAAAGACGGCTTCTATAGCGGTTACAACACCGCGACCGATCTGAAGATCCGCAACCAGGAATGCATCGGCGAAGGCGAAGACTATACGGACGTGCGCAAGAACGGCGCGCGCCGCTTGCGCTTCATGCAGCTCGAAGAAATGCATCACGGCAAGATCGACGTCGAACTCGCCAAAGAGATGATCGCCGACCATCACGACGTCTATCTCGACCGCAACGACAATCCCTGCTCGCGCACCATCTGCGGGCATCTTGAACTGGACGACGCGCGCTTCGGCGGTTCCGATCAAGGGCCGTTCAATCCGTGGGGCGCCAACGACGGCAAGGTGGTCGACAGCGAGATGGCGCGCAAGATGGCGTTCACCGCACGCTGGGGGCACCCGTGCGGCAAGCCGTTCGACGCCCAGGCGTTCATGAAGCGCCACCCGCAGTGGAACTGGCTCAACGGCTATATGCGCGACCGGCCGTCGTGGCCGTGGACGCGGTTCGACGTGCTGCGTTAGAAGCTCGCTCTTAACGGTCGCTGAACCGTTGTTCGCCCAGGCTGTTACCAGGCAGATTGAGGTTCGCACGCGATTCGGGCATCAGCCGCTTCCGCATCGCAACATAGACGCAGCACGACCGTTCGCGACTGCTCTGCCTTTTTCCTGCCATCATGTGAAATCTACAATTAGGTTTTGTTTCATTTGCGCGCGCGTCGCAGCCGTTTGCCATCTAAGATGGTAGATGCACGCCGCCCGCCTGTATCAACGCCGCGTGTAGGTTGCGCCGTCCTTACGACGCGGGGACAGCGTAACGCTTGCTCAACTGTCAGCGCCGCATGAGCTTAGGAGGTCGGGCGATGAAAACCTCGACACTGTTGACCATGGTGACGCTGTCAGCCTCGTGTTTTGCCGCGCCAGTTCATACCGCGCCGGACAGCACGGCCGCCAATAGTCTTGCCGAACGCGCCAACGCCGCACCGGTCGCTCCCGCGGCGCCGGACGTCGCTGCCACGGACGACACTCGTCCGCAACAATGGCAACACATCGCGCTGCCCAAGTCGCGGCATCTGGAGCGAAGCTTCACGGGCCAGAACGAGCACCTGCAGACCTGAAAACCTGAAAACCGCCCCCTTGGAGCGCTTGCATGACCGCATCGGCTATTCCCGGCGAATCGATTGATCTGCAGATCGCCGACGTTCTGCGCGAAGTCCGTTTCCCGACCTACAAGGACGCGCTAGTCGACGCCGCGCGCGAAGCCGGCGCGAGCAACGAAGTCGTGTCGATGCTCGACGGTTTGCCGGAGCAGGACTATGCCGACGTGGCGTCGGTCACGCGCCTCGTCGGCGGCAACTATGGGCCGGGTCTGGGGGCATGAGCGGAAAGCAGGTCTTGACGCCGAGTTCACTTTCGTCCGATCCGAAGCCCGCTGCCGACTGGATCCATCGCTCGCCGCATTCGGGCGGCACGAGCGGCATCGAGCGAATCGAAGCCTTCTTTCATCATGCCGGCTATGCGATGCACCGGCACGATACCTATGCGATCGGCCGCACGCTTGCTGGCGTGCAGAGCTTCCGCTATCGGGGCAGCACGCGTAACAGCTTGCCGGGCGGCACGATGGTGCTGCATCCCGATGAGCCGCACGATGGCCAGGCCGGCACCCGCGACGGCTTTCACTACCGGATGATCTATGTCGACCCGGCGCTGTTTCAACAGGCGCTCGGCGGCAAGCCGTTGCCGTTCATTGAAGGCGGACTCTCGAACGACCCGCGTCTGTTTGCTGCGACCGAGAGCCTGCTGCGCACGATGGATTGTGCGATCGATTCGCTCGAACAGGACGATGCGCTCTACGAACTGGCCATCGCGCTCGACGCCGTGGCAGGGGGCGCGGCGACGCGCCGTCCGGTGGATTACCTCGCGGCCGAACGGGCGCGCGAGTATATGCTTGGTTCGCTCGATAGCGCAGTGACACTCGACGAACTGGCGGCAGCCGCCGGCCGCGACCGCTGGAGTTTGTCGCGGGATTTTCGTGCGCTGTTCGGCACGAGTCCGCATCGCTATCTGACCATGCGCCGGCTCGATCTCGTGCGCCGACTCGCGATTCAGGGCGTGTCGCTCGCCGACGCGTCGGCGGCGGCCGGCTTTACCGATCAGAGCCATATGACACGGCACTTCAAGCGCGCGTGGGGCGTTGCGCCGGCGCATTGGCTCAAGATGCTGGGGCCTTCGACCCGCGGCGCGCGTTAACGGTAGCTCGACGGATATCCCACCGTCCATCGCCCGCCGCCCCCGCGCACAAACGTACAAGACCCGCTAGCGCCTCCCGCCCTACGCTCCTGCCTGACACACACCTACCCCTCAGGAGGGAGCACCGCGATGTCCACCCATCAAACGATTCAACGGCCCTACCGCGCCATCAATTTCGCTGAGAAGCTGGAGCTCTTCAGCGACCAGTGGCAAGCACGCGTGGTCGCGGAAATGAACGACTATCAGTTCAAGCTGGTGCGCATCGAAGGCGACTTTGTCTGGCACGAACATGCCGACACGGACGAAACGTTTATCGTGCTGGACGGACAGTTGCGCATCGACATGCGCGATGGCTCCGTGCTGCTCTCGGCCGGAGAAATGTTCGTGGTGCCCAAAGGCACGGAACACAAACCGTATGCCGAACGCGAGGTCAAGCTGCTGCTGATCGAACCGCGCGGCGTGAAGAACACCGGCGAAGAAAGCAACGAACGCACCGCCGCGAACGACGTGTGGATCTAGGTTTACCGCGCGCTCGTCAAAGCGACGACGATGCTACGATCCGCGCGCGCGAAACCGGGAGCGTCGGCCGCGCCGCGTCGCCCTGCAAAGCGGACACCGGCAGATCGTCGGCATAAACCGGCGAGCCGGCCACGGCACGCCGCGGCATCCTGGCACGGGGATCGCGCGCGTGCTCGTCGGTGCGCTGGAAATGCGCGACAAGGTGATCGATAAAGGTGCGTACTTTCGCCGGCAAATGAAGGCGGCTTGGATACGCGATCGTGATTTCGATTTGCGGCAGGCGGTAATCGCCGAGCAACGGCACAAGCCGCCCGGACGCCAGATCGCGGCCGATCAGGTAGCTCGGCAAAATCGCCACGCCCATGCCCAGCAAAGCGAACTGCCTCAGCATCTCAGTGTTGTTAGCCGCGATCGCGTTGGTGGGTCTCACACGGACCTCACCCAGCGGTCCGGTAAAGACCTTTTCGTCGCCGCCCTGCTCCGCAGGCCGGCTCAGACACGGATGCTTCAACAGATCCTCGGGACGGGTCGGCGTACCGTGCTGCTGCAGATAGGCGGGCGTCGCGCAAACCGTCATATAGCCGGTGGTCAATCGCCGCGTGACAATGCTCGCGCTGCGCATGTGCCGCGCGACCATAATGCCGACGTCAAAACCCTCTTCCACCAGATCGACATGACGATCCGCCAGCGTGACGTCAGGCATGACTTCCGGATAACGCTCGGCGTAAGACTGCACCACCGGCGCGAGGCTATGCAGCCCGAACACCACTGGCGCGACGATGCGCAGCGTCCCGACCGGTTCGTGATTACGCGCCACCACCATCTGCTCGACGCCTTCCAGGTCGTCGAGAATATGGCGCACGCGTTCCAGATAAGTCGTGCCGGATTCGGTCAGCGAGAGGCGCCGCGTCGTGCGATTGAGCAGCCGGGTACCAAGGCGCGCTTCCAGATCCGCGACGTGGCGCGTGACAACGGCAGTGGAAAGATCCAGCGCGCCGGCCGCGCGGACGAAACTGCCAAGGTCGGCCACCTTGACGAATACGCGCATCGACTGCAATTGATTCATGGGACGACTCCTGCCTCGATAAAGCCGGGCCGGCGCAACGCTGCCGCCTGTGTCGACCCGCGCGACAAGGCGCGCGCGGATTTGCCCAACGATTCGATTGTATCGACCCGATCATGTCCCAACCCTGACCTGAACATGACAATCCGGTCAGGTTTCTGAGGCGCTCGCGACGCTATTGCGAGGTTTATTGCGGATATTTGGTAGGTATAAACCCTTAGATGCTGGTAACATAGCGCCCGAAAGGAACACATCGCTATGCCACATCGTTTTCAGCTTTTCGAAAAAATCGCGTTTTCACTGGTTTGCTGGTCCGCGGCGGCCTGTTCGGCCTTCATCGCTTACGAGCGGTGCCCGGAAATCAAGGTTGTCCTGCACGTCGGTGAAGAAGTCCTGCGCTACAGCGGGCAGTATTCGTTCGTCTGCGCCACGCCGGTTGCTAACGCCTGCGCGCAGTTGCCGGCGAGCTGATCCGCCGGCACTCGTATTACGCGTCGCGCCCGAACACCACGCGCGCGAAAAATCCCGCCAGCACCGTTTCAGCCATCTCCGACGAGACGTTCTGCGGGTCGACCGCATAAAAGAACTGCACGCCGTCGCACAAGCCCATCAAGCCCATCGCTAGTGTCTCCGCCGGTAACGGCAGAGGCGTGCCGACCCGCGTCGAAAACTCGCGGATGTACGCACTCAACTGTTCGAGCTTTTCGTGCAGGAACGCGTTAAAGCGTATGCGGAAGCGGCCGTCGCGCACGGCCAGCAGCTTCGCCTCTACCCACAGCAGGAAACATTTGTTCTCGCGATGCAGGTTGCTGTAGTAGCGCAGCACGCGCTCTTCCATTTCCTCGCGCGAAGTCGCGTCTTCGAAAATGGCATGCAACCCCATCTGCATGGTCTCGTGGTCGCGCCGCAGTAGTTCGAGGAACAACTCGTTCTTGCTGCGGAAGTTCGAATAGAACGCGCCGCGTGTATAACCCGCCGCCCCGGCGATGTCTTCGACACTCGCCGCGACAAAGCCTTTCTTCATAAAAATTGCTTGCGCAGCGTCGAGCAGGCGCTGGCGCGTCTGGTCTTTGCTCTGCTCGCGTGTAAGTCGTTGCCGTTTCATGGGCGCAAGTCTAGCACCGAAAAGAATTCCAATTCACGTCAACATTCAAATACAGGTGTGTATTAGAATGCGACCAATCATTCGAAGTCAGATGCGTATGCCGATCGCATGTTTCGACCCTCGTGTCTTCGCTGGCGAGCCGCTGCGGCTTGCCGTGTTCGTTCGCTGTCTCCAGTTGGGGTAATTGTGAAGCGTCCCGGTCCTCCCGCATCGTCTGCGATGCGCCAGCAGTCCCATCGGTATGCCCGTTCTGCGCGTCTGCGCCGCGCAGCATTTGCCCTCGCGCTCGCCGGTATGGTCACGCTCGCCGCGTGCTCGAAGAAGGAAGCGGTTGCGCCCGCGCCGCGTCCGGTGGTCGCCGTCGCCGTGCATGCGGACGGCAGCGCGACAGCCGCGGCCTCGTTGCCCGGCGAAGTGCAGGCGCGCTATTCCACCCCGCTGTCGTTTCGCGTCGGCGGCAAAATCATCGAGCGGCGCGTACGCTTGGGCGACGTCGTGAAGAACGGGCAGATCGTCGCCCGGCTCGATCCGGCAGATGCGCAAAAGAATGCCGCCAGCGCGCAGGCTCAACTCGAAGCCGCGCAACACAGTCTCGTGTATGCGAAGCAGCAACTCGATCGCGACCAGGCACAGGCGAAAGAAAACCTGATCGCGCCCGCTCAGCTCGAACAGACCACCAACGCGTACGCCTCAGCCGCCGCGCAGCGCGACCAGGCCGCGCAGCAGGCGGCGCTGTCGAAAGACCAGTTGCAGTACACCACGCTCAGTGCCGATCACGCCGGCGTGATCACGGCCGAACAGGCCGACACCGGCCAGAATGTGTCCGCGGGGCAAGCCGTCTATAACCTCGCATGGAGCGGCGATATCGACGTCGTCTGCGACGTGCCGGAAAGTGCGCTCGCCGCGCTCTCGGTCGGGCAGACCGCGCAGGTCACGCTGGCCGCGCTGCCGGGCCGCAGCTTCAAGGCGCGCGTGCGCGAACTGTCGCCCGCCGCCGATCCGCAAAGCCGCACTTACCGCGCCAAGCTCACGCTCGACAATCCCGGTCCGGACGTACGCCTCGGCATGACCGCCGACATCGCGCTCGCCGCGCCGTCGCCCTCGGACTCATCTGCCGACGCAACTGGCAACTCAGCTGCCAACGCCTCGGCGAGCCAGAACGGTTCCTTTACTGTGCCCGCCACCGCCCTGTTCCACGACGGCGCGCGGCCGGCCGTGTGGGTCGTGCGCGCCGCGGACAACGCGCTGGAACTGCGCCGCGTGACGGTCACGCGCTATAACGAGCGCACGATTGTGATCGGCCAGGGGCTCAAGGATGGTGAGCGCGTCGTACTGCAAGGCGTGCATACCGTGACCGCCGGCGAAAAAGTCCACGTGATCCCGCCGCTGCATCCCGAGGACTTCGCTTCATGAGCACCACGCCTGAAGAAGGACGCTTCAACCTGTCCGCATGGGCGCTGCGCCATCAGGCGCTGGTCGTTTTCCTGATCGCGCTCGCTACCGCATTCGGCGTTCTCGCCTATACACGTCTTGCCCAATCCGAAGATCCGCCCTTCACGTTTCGCGTGATGGTGATCCGCACCTTCTGGCCCGGCGCGACCGCACGCCAGGTGCAGGAACAGGTCACCGACCGCATCGGCCGCAAATTGCAGGAAACACCCGCCATCGATTTCGTGCGCAGCTACTCGCGCCCCGGCGAATCATTGATGTTCTTCTCGATGAAAGACTCGGCGCCGGTCAAGGACGTGCCCGAAACCTGGTATCAGGTGCGCAAGAAAGTCGGCGATATCGCCACGACCTTGCCGCCAGGCATTCAGGGGCCGTTCTTCAACGACGAATTCGGCGACGTCTACACCAACATCTGGACGCTCGAAGGCGACGGCTTTTCCGCCGCACAACTGCACGATTACGCGGACCAGTTGCGCACGGTGCTGCTGCGTGTGCCGGGCGTCGGCAAGGTCGATTATTTCGGTGATCCGGACCAGCACATCTACATCGAGATCGCCAACACGCAACTCACGCGTCTTGGCATCTCGCCGCAGCAACTCGGCCAGGCGATCAATTCGCAGAACAGCGTCTCGCCGGCAGGCACGCTGACCACCACCGACGACCGCGTGTTCGTGCGCCCCACCGGCCAGTTCAAAGACGTCAATGCGCTCGCCGACACGCTGATCCGCATCAACAACCGCTCGTTCCGTCTCGGCGACATCGCCACCATCAAGCGCGGTTACGACGATCCAGTCGCCACGCAGATGCGCTCCGGCGGCAAGGCGGTGCTCGGCATCGGCGTGACGATGCAGCCGGGCGGCGATGTGATTCGTCTGGGCAAGGCGCTCGATCAGCAGATGGTCACGCTGCGGGCCTACCTGCCCGCCGGTTTGCACCTGGTCGAAGTGTCGAGCATGCCGAACGCGGTGGCGCGTTCGGTCGACGATTTTCTCGAAGCCGTCGCCGAGGCGATCGCGATCGTGCTGGTGGTCAGCCTGCTGTCGTTGGGCGTGCGCACCGGCATGGTGGTCGTGATCTCGATACCTGTCGTGCTCGCCGTCACGGCGCTGTGCATGTATCTGTTTGACATCGGACTGCACAAGGTGTCGTTGGGCACGCTGGTGCTCGCTTTGGGGCTATTGGTCGACGACGCGATCATCGCCGTCGAGATGATGTCGGTGAAGCTGGAGCAAGGCTGGACCCGCGCGCGCGCGGCTGCCTATGCGTACACCAGCACCGCTTTCCCAATGCTGACCGGAACGCTCGTAACCGTCTCCGGCTTCCTGCCGATTGCCCTCGCCAAGTCGAGCACCGGTGAATACACGCGTTCGATTTTCGAAGTGTCGGCAATCGCGTTGATTGCGTCGTGGCTCGCGGCGGTTGTGCTGATTCCATTGCTCGGCTATCACATGCTGCCGGAGCGCAAACGCCAGGCACACGAAGCGGAAGATCACGAGCACGACATCTACGACACGCGGTTTTACAAGCGCCTGCGTGGCTGGATCAGCTGGTGCATCGAACGGCGTTTCGTCGTGCTGGCGATCACCGTCGTGCTGTTCATTCTGGCCATGGCAGGCTTCACGCTGGTGCCGCAACAGTTCTTCCCGAGCTCCGACCGGCCCGAGTTGCTGGTGGACGTGCGCCTGCCCGAAGGCGCGTCGTTCGAAGCGACATTGCGCCAGGCAGAGCGGCTCGAAAAGGCGCTGGTGGGCCGTCCGGAAATCGATCATACGGTGAACTTTGTCGGCACCGGTGCGCCGCGTTTCTATTTGCCGCTCGATCAGCAATTGCCGCAGCCGAATTTCGCGCAGTTCGTGATCACCGCGAAATCCGTGAAAGATCGCGAGAAGCTCGCGCAATGGCTCGAACCGGAATTGCGCAACAACTTTCCGGCGATCCGCACACGCCTGTCGCGCCTCGAGAATGGTCCGCCGGTCGGCTACCCTGTGCAGTTCCGCGTGAGCGGCGACGATATCGCCACCGTGCGCTCGATCGCCGAGCGCGTCGCCGCGACCATGCGCGCCGACCGCCGCACCAGCAACGTCCAGTTCGACTGGGACGAACCCGCCGAGCGCTCGGTGCGCTTCGAAGTCGATCAGAAGAAGGCCCGCGAACTCGGCGTGACCTCCGAAGACATCTCGAGCTTCCTCGCGATGACACTGTCCGGCTATACCGTCACGCAATATCGCGAGCGCGACAAGCTGATCAGCGTCGATCTGCGCGCCCCGAAAGCGGAACGCGTCGACCCCGCGAAGCTCGTCACGCTGGCGATGCCGACGCCGAATGGCCCGGTGCCGCTCGGCACGCTCGGTCATCTGCGCAACGACCTCGAATACGGTGTGATCTGGGAACGCGACCGGCAACCTACCATCACCGTGCAGTCCGACGTCGCGCCTGGCGCGCAAGGGATCGACGTCACGCATGCCGTCGATAAATCCCTCAGCCAGATTCGCAGCACGCTGCCGGTCGGCTACCGGATCGAGATCGGCGGCTCGGTCGAAGAAAGCGGCAAGGGGCAGACGTCGATCAACGCCCAGATGCCGATCATGATCATCGCCGTACTGGTGCTCCTGATGGTCCAGTTGCAGAGTTTCGCGCGCGTGCTGATGGTGGTGCTGACCGCGCCGCTCGGCCTGATCGGCGTGGTGTTGACGCTGCTGCTGTTCGGCCAGCCGTTCGGCTTCGTCGCGATGCTCGGGGTGATCGCCATGTTCGGCATCATCATGCGCAACTCGGTGATTCTGGTCGATCAAATCGAGCAGGACATTGCCGCGGGACATAAGCGCTTCGACGCGATCGTTGGCGCGACGGTGCGGCGCTTCCGACCGATCACGCTGACCGCGGCCGCCGCCGTCCTCGCGCTGATTCCGCTGTTGCGCTCGAACTTCTTCGGCCCGATGGCGACCGCGTTGATGGGCGGCATTACGAGCGCGACCATCCTCACGCTGTTCTATCTGCCGGCCCTGTACGCCATGTCGTTCAGAGTACGCACCGACGAGCGCGAGCCGCCGGCGCCGTCCGCCACGACGCATTCGGGGAACTGAGATCATGGCTATCCTTGCATTCCCTCGACACGTGCGCCTCACGCTTCTCGGCGGTGCTGCGCTGACGCTGGCCGCCTGCTCGTTCGGCCCGAACGGCGAGCCGCCCGCCATGCCGCAACCGGCGCACTACGGCGCCGAAGCGCAGCCGACGCAAACCGTGCCCGCACAAGGCATCACCCAGCAATTCGTGGTCGGCGCGAAGCCCGTGCCCGAATGGTGGAAGCTGTATCAATCGGAGGCGCTGAACGCCCTGGTCGACGAAGGCTTGCGCAACAGCCCAACGCTCGCCGCCACCGACAAGAGTCTCGCGGCCGCGCGCGAGCAACTGCGCGCGCAAATCGGCAGTTCGATGCTGCCAACCATCGACGCGGGCGGCCAGATGACCCGCAATCGTGCGCTGGCGATCCCCGAGGCCGGTCCGAATACGTTCCTGTACAACATCTTCGTCGGTCAATTGCAGGCGCACTACACGTTCGACCTGTTCGGCGCCGCGCGTCTCGCCGATGCCGCGCTCGCCGCCCGCGTCAACGTACAGGCTTATCAGTTCGACGCCGCGCGCCGCGCGCTGGCCGCCAACATCGTGACGGCGGCGATCACGAGTGCTGCGTTGCGCGCGCAGATCGACACAACCGAGCGGCTCGTGACGCTTGCCAACGATCAGGCCCGCGACACGCAGCGGCGCTACGTACTGGGCGCGGTCTCACACGCCGACCAGTTGAGCGCGCAACAAAGTGCCGCGAGTCTGTCGGCGAGTTTGCCGGGCTTGAAGCAGCAATGGCTGACGACGCGTCATGCTTTGGCCGTACTACTTGGCCGCACACCGGACGCGGCCCCGGACGACCTCGATCTTGCGCAACTGCACGTGCCTGAACAGGTGCCTGTCGTGGTGCCGTCCGAGCTGCTGAGCACCCGCCCCGACATTCAGGCCGCGGACGCCGCCCTGAAGGCCGCGGCGGCCGATGTCGGCGTGGCGACGGCACAGATGTTCCCGAGTCTCTCGCTGAGCGCCTCGATGGGACAAGGCGGCTTTAGCTGGCCGGTGGCCCTGTCCGGCGCGGGGGCGATATGGAGCATAGGGGCATCCTTGTCACAACCGCTGTTTCACGGCGGCGCCCTGTTCGCGCAGCGCCGCGCGGCCGTCGACACGTATGACGCCACGGTTTCGCAATACAAGCAGACGGTACTGACCGCATTCCAGAACGTCGCCGACACGCTCGCAGCGCTGCAGCACGACGCGCAAGCGCTCGACGCCGCGAACATTGCAGCGCGTTCGGCGCAGGGAATTTTCGACGAAACGTCGGGACGCTACCGACTGGGCGCGTTGCCGATCGCCTCGACGCGCTCGAGCGAGCAGCAGTTTCGCAACGCGCAGCTCGATGAGATCCGCTATACCAGCGCGCGGCTAACGGACACGGCAGCCCTGTTCCAGGCGATGGGGAATCCGCCATTGGGGGCGGGGCAGGCTACATCTGCGTCTGCGTCTGCGTCTACGTCCACGGCGACCTCGGCGGTGCCAGGGGTTTCCACGGCGACCGTGGGCGGGTCGAACTAAACCTGGGATTCCGTAGTTATGGCTGCGGACTTATCCCCAGTTTATGTTGAAGAGGCTGTTGAAAACTATCTGACAAGCGGGCTAACACGTTGAACGCGCTGTAGTTTTTGGGTGCGGTGCGGAATGAACCAGGGGGCGCTGAATGTACCTTTGATTCCGGCCGAAGCCATTGGGACGCCTCACCACGCCACAACGTTATCCCCAGTTTATGTTGACAGGGCTGTTGATAACTACGGGGCTACGCGCTTAAGTGCTTGATGCAGATCGGTTTGTTGCTTGGGGTGCAGGCTGATGCAGGGGGTGATCGACTACGCGCCACGCAACGGCGGCCGTTTGCGGAGAGAGGCCTTATCCACAGATTTTGTTGAAAGGCATGTTGATAACACTTGGACATCCGGAGTAAGTGCTTGAGCGCGCAACGAAATCGGACGTAGATCTTTCAGGCGCCGCCCAAACAGCGAGTGGATTTAAGAACTACTCTTCGGCGCGCGCAGCGCCGCCGGAAGTATGACGCCCTTGTCACAAGCGCAAGCAGGTGCACGAACCCAGATTCCAGATGCACCACTACCCGTAGCAGACCACGGTGCCCACTTAGCAGGAGTGGTTTGAGCCGCTTTCTTTTGCCTACTTTTCTTTGCGGCATGCAAAGAAAAGTAGGTGCCGCCCCGCACAGGGGCAACGCTAATAGACCACTAGCAAATCAAGGAAAGGCCAAAGCCCCAAGAACACGGCCAATGCCGCGCACAGGCAAAAAACTCAATAAACCCCAGCCTCCCCAGCAGGCCGATGCTTAAACCTCTTATGCACCCAATAATACTGATCAGGAATCCGACGCACCTGCGTCTCAAGAAATTCGGTAATCCGCCGAGCATCGACAGCAACATCCTCCGAAGGAAAATCCTTTAACGCTTCGAAGATAGTCAATTTATAGCCCCGATAATCCGGCAAAACCTCAGTCACAAAAGGCACAACCCGAGCATTCCCAGCCTTGGCCATCCGCGAAACGGAAGTAAGCGTACACGCAGGCACACCAAAAAACGGCACAAACACCGAATCCCGCAACCCAAAATCCATATCAGCAGCCAGCATGACAGGCTTGCCATCCCGCAGCACACGCAAAGCCCGCCGCACACTATCGCTACGCGGAATCATCTCCGTACCAAAGCGCCCACGCTGCCGCTTAGCCATCGCATCAAGCAACAAATTCGACATCGGCGTATACAAAGACGCAACCGGATGCCGCGTCGAATACATCATGCAACCCGCCTCGATACCGACAAAATGGAAGCCGACAAAAATCGTCGGCTGCCCCTCCATGTCGGTCAGATCGATCGCGCTCTCCACTTCGACCAGGCGCGCCAACGCCTGCGCATTGCCGAACCATTGGGGACCGCGCTCGACATAACTGCGGATCACATGACAGAAATGCGCGCGCGCGAGACGCTCGCGCGCTTCGTCGCTCATGTCGGGAAAGCACAGTTTCAGATTGGTATGCACGACGCGCCGGCGCGCGCTGGGAATCCGGTACAGCAACGCACCGATGCCGGTGCCGATGCGCGCGACAACGCCATATGGCAGGAAAGCAAACGCGCGCAGCAGACCTGTCATCAGACAGATGAGTATTCGACTTTTCACGAGGCAACGACCCGGTGGATGCTGTGTAACAAACACGCCGGCCGCGGCAACCTGACGGTTGCCCACGGACGAAGTGGCAGGCGCGCGCGTCAAACGGGTCTTGCGCGGCGGGACTTTCGAAGATGGGTGTCTCGCTCGCGGCGAGACACAGCAGTGCTGGAGGCCGAAACCGCTTAGGAATCGGGCGTCCGTATAGGACCCAATATAAAAAGCATCGCAGGCGTGATTAAAACACACTGCACAGCGCAGGCACAAAATCTGCGGGCGGAGCTTACCCGAATACCGCCACTCAATCCGCGGCAGGCAACGGTTTCCCCGCCCTTTCAAAAACTTGCGCGTGCGGCCCCGGACAGGCCGCACACACTCGCTACGCCCCTAAGCGAGCCTCTAAGAAAGTCCCCTTGGGGGGACTGGCGAACATCAAGGCTTGTTCGTCTCGAACAGATCCATGATCTGCTTCTTCTCATTCGACGAGACATTCGGCGGCGGCACCGCCGGCGGCGTCATACCCGCCGGCCCCACGCCACCCACCGCGTCGCTCACACCGGCGGTCGGATTCGCGGAATCCAGACCGATGCTGGCCACGAAACCATTGCCCGGCGTCATGTCCGTATAGAACAGCTCGCCGTCGACCGCGGTCACGCCGTCCGGTTGCGCCGGCTCGCTTTGCGGTATGCCGCGCAGCGCACGCTGCATGTACTCGACCCAGATCGGCAACGCGAGCTGTGCACCGAACTCGCGGCTGCCGAGACTCTTCGGCTGGTCGTAACCCATCCACGCCACCGCCACCAGCGATTGCTGATAACCGGCGAACCAGCCGTCCTTGGCGTCGTTGGTCGTACCCGTCTTACCCTGCAGGTCCGAACGATGCAGCACGTTGGAGCCCGCACCCGTGCCGGCCGTGGCCACCGAGTGCAGCAGGCTGTTCATGATGTAAGCGTTACGCGGTTCGAGCGTACGCGGCGCATCCTGGCCAGCGGTCAACGGCTGTGCCTTCGAGAGCGGTACGCCACGTGCATCCGTCACTTCGTTGATCAGATACGGATTGATGCGGTAGCCACCGTTCGCGAACACCGAGTATGCGCCCGCCGATTGCAGCGGCGTGACGAGGCCGGCGCCGAGCGCCATCGGCAGATACGGCGGGGTCTTGTCGGCGTCGAAACCAAAACGCTGCGTGACAAAATCTTGCGCGTACTTGGTGCCGATGAACGACAGGATACGGATCGACACCAGGTTCTTCGATTTCTGCAGCGCGAGGCGCAGCGGCATCGGACCGTCCGGCTGGTCGTCGTCCTTCGGCTCCCACGCGTCACCACCCGGCGTGCTCGGCGGGAAGTACAGCGGCGCGTCGTTAATGATCGTGGCCGGTCCGAGACCCTTGTCGAGCGCTGCCGAATAGATGAACGGCTTGAAGCTCGAACCCGGCTGACGCCACGCCTGCGTGACGTGGTTGAACTTGTTCTTGTTGAAGTCGAAGCCGCCCACCAGCGCACGAATCGCACCGTCCTGCGGCGTGAGCGAAACTAGCGCGCCTTCCACTTGCGGCAGTTGCGTGATCTGCCAGTTGCCCTTGTCGTCGGCGACGAGGCGCACGATCGAACCCGGCTTGATCTTCGTGGCGGCCGCCGCGCGCGCGGAGAGCGCACCGGCTGCAAAGCGCAGACCGTCGCCGCTGATGGTCACTTCCGTGCCGTCGACCAGCTGCGCCTTCACCTGCTTCGGATTCGCGTCCGTCACCACGGCGGCGATGATTTCGCCGTTGTCGGGGTGATCGGTGAGCGCGTCGTCGATGGTCTGATCGCGGTCGTCGCCCGGTGCGGGCAGTTGCACGAAGCCTTCCGGCCCGCGGTAGCCGTGGCGCCGCTCGTAGTCCATCACGCCCTTGCGCACTGCGCGATAGGCGGCGTCCTGGTCGGCGGAATCGATCGTGGTGGTGACGTTCAGGCCGCGCGTATAGGTTTCGTCCTTGTACTGCGCGTACATCATCTGGCGAACCATTTCGGCGATGTACTCAGCATGCACGCTGTATTCGTTGCCTGGGTTCTTGGTGTGAATCTCTTCCTTGACGGCCTGGTCGTACTGATCCTGACTGATGTATTTCAGCTCGAGCATGCGCTTCAGAATGTATTCCTGGCGGATCTTCGCGCGCTTCGGATTGACCACCGGGTTATACGCGGAAGGCGCCTTCGGCAAGCCGGCCAGCATCGCGGCTTCAGCCAGCGTGATGTCTTTCAGATCCTTGCCGAAGTACACGCGCGCGGCCGCGGCAAAACCGTACGAGCGCTCGCCCAGATAAATCTGGTTCATGTAGACCTCGAGGATCTGATCCTTGGTCAGCGCGCGTTCGATCTTGTACGCCAGCATCATTTCGTAAATCTTGCGCGTGTAAGTCTTCTCGCTCGAAAGGAAGAAGTTGCGCGCCACCTGCATCGTGATCGTGCTCGCACCCTGCGAGGCGCCGCCATGCGTGATGTCGGAAATGCCCGCGCGCAAAATGCCCACGAAGTCGACGCCGCCGTGCTCGTAGAAGCGATAGTCTTCGATCGCGAGCACCGCCTTCTTCATCTGGTCCGGAATGTCCTGGAAGCGCACGATGCTGCGCCGTTCTTCACCGAACTCGCCGATCAGCACGTGATCCGCGGTGTACACCCGCAACGGCACTTTCGGGCGATAGTCGGTCAGCGCATCGAGCGACGGCAGTTGCGGCCCCATCACCACGAGCGCATAACCGACGATCAGTGCACCCACCACGGCAATGGTCGCCAGCAGACTGACAAACCAGATGGTGATGCTCGCACCGATCGAACGGCGGCCGGGCTCAGCGTCGCGCGAAGCAGCGTTGCGTCCTGGAGTGCGGTGGTAGGCGTCCCGGTCGTCACCAGCCGGAGAATTTGAAGAATGCGGTCGTTTGATGATTGGCATGACTGGAATAGTGGGCGCGTAACTGAACGCGTGAGGCGCAAAACACCGCGCGGCCCTATGCCCCCGGGCGACCGCACGGCACGCCCGTGACATCGTCCGGCGCAACGCAACAGCGCATTTTAAAGAAATCAAGCGCCGTCCAAGACAGTTTTTTTGTAAGAATTCCCTTCGCGCGGCGCCATGCCGGTAGATCGCGGCAATGGCACGCGCTCCCGGCGCCACTTGCCCAGGTTATCAACAGAAATTGTTGAAAGGCCTGTGGACAAGCCCGCCGCAAACGCTACAACCCGTTGATGTCACGGGATTTTCATGTCGCGCCCGTTCCGCATCGGTGCAACTCGTCATATGATGGACACGGCGCGGGGGTCGACACCGACACGCGCGACGGCGTACGCCAGATTCACGCCTTGATTCGCCAATGCCAACAAGTATGCGAGCCGACCATGAACAAGCCCAGCGAACGCATCGTCGTATTCGTCACGACCGCACAGAAACGCGCGATCGCCGCCACCGCCGAAAACCTGGGCATTAGCGTCAGCGAACTGATGCGGCGCGCGGTGTTGAGCTTCGGCGCGACCAGCGAACAGGTGAAAGCGGCCAGCATCGTCGACCGGCTGCGTGCGCCGCGCGCGCCGGACGCGCTCGACGCGGCGCTGCAACGGGTCGCGCGCGGTACGCGCCACGCACGGGCAGCGCTTCCGGAGGCCTTTCAGACTCACGGTGACAACGAAACCGCTGTGCCGGCGGAAAGCGCGGCGGCATCGCACGCGGATGAATTGTTGGGCACGGCCGCAGGCGCGGGCCCAGCGCCGTTGCTGCCGGCCGGTGTATTGGCCGCCCTCACCGCCACCGCCGAGGAAATAGAAGCCGCCGCGGCAGCCGAAGCCGTGGCGCGCGTCGCCGCGGCCGAAGCGGCGTCCATTGCCGGTTCGGCGCAAAAACCGGGCGACGTGGACACGCCTTTGCGCCACGTGCTTAAACGCCCTCGCCTCGACGCCACGCGCGACGAAGACGATCCACAAAGCGATCCGAGCACGGAAGGCGGCCGCTTCGCCTGAATCGGAAGTGCCACCACGGTCAAGCGCCCCAACCCACCGCGCATTGATGCGCTGTTGAAGCGCAAGCACGCCGTCGATACACCACGCCTGTTCACATCCGCGACACTCGCCGCGCCGACACTCGCCGTGCCTATGCACGTCGCGGATGCCCGCCGCACGGTGCCCGCCGCGCACAAAGTTGGCGATTGTGTCATCGCGCCCTTTAAGGCGGTTTTAAGAGAATGCGTGGTGTAATATCCGCCGACGGCTGAATAAGCCACCGCGCGTTTTAACCACTGAGGCTGTTGGCCATTCGGTTTCAAAACGTAAATTTGTGGCACCACTATTGCAATTGGCGAGTGTGCCCCGAACTCCGGTCCGAACGCTGCGCAGCTTCTCGCGCAGCGGCGTAAAGTAGCATTTGAAAGCAGTTAAAGCGCGTGGGAATTATTCAGCGCCGATTTCATTCTTTGGAGGTTTTCATGTCGCTTTTTGACAGCATTTCGCGCACGCTTAAAGGTCTCCTGAACGACGCAGCCGATTCCGTGCAGGATCCGTCGCGCGATTCGCGCCAGATCGTGCGCGAACTCGACGAGAGCATCGCTAAAGCCGAGAACTCGCTGATCGAGATTCAGGCACAGGTCGCCACGCAGCAAAGCAAGCGCGATGTCGCCGCCGACAAGGCAAAGAAGTACGAAGACGGCGCGAAGCGCGCGCTGCAATCCGGCGACGAAGCGCTCGCACGCGAAGCCCTCGGCGCGCAAGCCACGGCCGAAGCTGAACGCGATGCGCTGGCGAGAGAACTGACCACGCTGGAGCCGTCCGTTGCCCAGTTGAAGAGTCAGATCGACGACATGCGTGGCCGTCGTAACGACCTGAACGCGCGCTCGAACATTCTGCAAGCCAAGCAGCAGATCGCTCAGGCCAAAGATGTTGCCGCTACTGCGTTGGGCGGTATCGGCGGCAAGAATCTCTCCGAGGATTTCCAGAAGCTGGAAGACAAGGTTGCGTTATCGAACGCCCGTTCCGACGCACGCCTGAATTCGGCCGACGTTAAGACCGGCAAGGCGCTCGACGACAAGCTCGCGGATCTGAACCGCGGCCCGTCAGTCGAAGATCGTCTCGAAGCGTTGAAGAAGCAGATCAACACGCCGGCTCAGTAATTGCGTCAGCAGTGCATACCGGTGGCCGTTACGAGCGCCATCGGAATCGACTGAAGGAGACGGGTGCATCGCACCCGGTCCGTAAATGAAAAAATTTCTCGCAAGCGCATTCGCCTCACTGCTGTTCGTGTCGGCCGCGGCGTTCGCTGTGCCGACGGTCCAGCAGATCGAATCCGCCATGTCGCAAGGCAACTGGCAGCAGGCCGATGCCGGTTTGAGCGAAGTACTGCAGGCGCATCCGAACAATGCGCGCGCGCACTACCTGTACAGCCAGGTGCTCGATCGCGAAGGCCGTTATGCCGACGCCCTCGCCCAGATCCAACAGGCCAAGACGCTCGATCCGCAAATCCGCTTCACCGACCCGACCCGTTTCGCGCAAACCGAAGCGCGCATCCGTAAGGACGCGGAACGTGCTGGCGGCGCCGGCGGCAACACCACGAGCCGCGCGGCCAACCCGTTCGTACAGCAGAATTCGCCGGCGGTGCAGCAGCAGTCGGCGATAGCGCCGCAAGCGCCGCAACGGCATGGTCCCGGCATCGGCATGTGGGTTGGCATCATTCTCCTGATCGGCGTGATCGCGCTGGTGTTGCGCTGGACCTTGCGCCGCGCCCGCACGCAAGACGATTCGCGCGCCGACGACGATCGTCGCGTGCAGCTCAAGCGCGCAACCGAAATGCTCAACGCCGTGCGCTCGTTGAAGCTCGACGTGAAGCTCTCCACCGTGCAAGGTCATGAGGCGCTGGAGAAGGAAGTCGAATCGACCGAAGACCAGTTGCGCGGTCTCGTCGAAACGCTGTCGAACAGCAAGAATCCGGTGCCGCCGTATCAGCTCGACGAACTGGAACAGCGCATCGGCAGCCTGCGCGCCCGCGCCGAAGGGCGGCCCGATCCGTATGCCGCGCCGGCCGGCACGCAGCAGTCGCCGTATGCGCAGGAAGCAGAGCGTTTCGGCAACCCGCCGCAGCCGTATCCGCAACAAGGACCGTATCAGCAGCAGCCGCAGGTCATCGTGCAACAAGGTGGTGGCGGTTTCGGCGGCGGCATGGGCGGTCTGCTGACCGGCGTGTTGCTCGGCGAGGCGCTGAATTCCGGGCGTGAACGCGTCGTGGAGCGCGACGTGATTGTCGATGACGAAACGCGTCGCCGCGGCGGCGACGGGGGCAATGGCGGCGGCCTCGACTTCGGCCAGGGCTCGAACGACTGGAACGACAACAGCGGCGGCGGCGTCGACATGGGCAGCAACGACGATTCCGGCGGCTGGAGCGATACCTGAGAAACACCGCGCTGGATGAGATGCAGTCAATCAAACGCTAATCGATCAAGCTGCAATGAAAACAGGCTCCTGCACGGAGCCTGTTTTTTTATGTCGATTCCCTTCATTCATGCGGGCGCCCTGACCGGCTCATGCTGCGCTAGCAGCACCGAACCAGCAAACAGCCGGACGATGAAACGCTCCGCATACGCGACCAGCGCGTCCCGGCGCGCGGCATTCCCGTCGATGTACTCCGCCGAAAGATGAAACAGCAGCAGCACGATCTGCGTGCAGACTTCGTCGACGGTTGCGCGGGCGAGCGTCGGCATCAGTTGCAGTTGCACGACGTCGTCCGCCATTTCCGCCGACACCTCGTGGAGGTTTGCCCGCACCGCTTCGCGCAGCGCCGGCGACGTGCCGTGATACTCGGCCAGCGCGCTCAGAAATGCCTCGCGATTCTCCAACGCAAACGCGAAGAACGCCATGCACGCGCGACGCGGCACGCTCTGCGGCTCGTCGTGCGCGGCCAGCCAGCGCTCGCGCCGCAGCATCGGCCGCAAGCGGCGGCTCACCGATTCGACCGCTTCGCGCGCCAGCGCGTCGAGCGTGTCGAAATGGCGGTAGAACGTGTTGGGATTCAACCCTGCCTCGCGCGCCAGTTCGCGCAGACCCAGGCTTGCAAAGCTGCGCCCGCCCGCGGTCAAACGCAACGCGGCTTCGATCAGCTTGCGCTTGCCGGGCGGGAGGTCCTGCCCGGCAACAGCGCCATGGTCGGCAGCGAGCGCCGCTTCGGGTACGGGTTTCATGAGCTTTCAGTCGGAGCACGGCTCGCGCGTTTGATAGTCGTACTCTAAACGATCTTGACGCGAAGTGTACAGTTGTCTACCCTGCGCGTTATACGGCTGTAGACATATGTAGACACCCGAATTTTGCTCACCTCCGGAGACCCGCCGTGACGCCTGCTTCAACTGCCCAACCCGCCGCGCCACGCATTGCCATTGTGGGCAGCGGCTTTGCGGGCATCGGCATGGCGATCCGCCTTCAGCAGATGGGCATCACGTCGTTCACGATTTACGAGGCGGCCGGCGATGTTGGCGGCACGTGGCGCGACAACACCTATCCCGGCGCGGCCTGCGATGTGCCGTCTCATCTGTATTCGTTTTCGTTCGAGGCGAATCCGGCGTGGTCGCGTGCGTTCGGCAGCCAGGCGGAGATATTCGCTTACCTCAAGCATTGCGCGCGCAAATACGGCGTCGATCGTTACGTGCGTTGCAATGCACGCGTGGCCTCGGCGCGTTTCGACGAAGCGCGGCAGATATGGCAGGTCGAGATCGATTCGAACGGTACGCGTGAAAGCATCGAGGCCGATGTCGTGATCGCCGCGAGCGGTCCGCTCTCGCGGCCGGCCATGCCGCAGATCGCCGGGCTCGAGCGCTTCGAAGGCAAGCTGTTTCATTCCGCCCGCTGGGATCACGACTATCCGCTCGAAGGCAAGCGCGTAGCGGTAATCGGCACCGGTGCCAGCGCGATCCAGTTCGTGCCGCAGATCCAGCCACGCGTCGCGCAACTCGAACTGTTCCAGCGCACCGCACCGTGGATCATGCCCAAGCCCAACAAGCCGGTCGGCCCGCGCGCACATTGGCTGTTCCGCCATCTGCCGTTCACGCAGCGCTTCGTGCGCAATGCGATCTACTGGCAGCTCGAATCGCGTGCGATTGCGTTCGTCGTCAATCCGAAACTGATGAAGTTGCCGATGAAATTCGGCTTGAGCTACCTCGAACGGCGCGTCAAGGACCCGGCGCTGCGCGCCAAGCTGACGCCGAACTACCGGCTCGGCTGCAAGCGCGTGCTGCTGTCGAGCGATTACTATCCGGCGCTCAACCAGCCCAACGTCGACGTGGTGACGACCGGTATCCGCGAAATCGTCGCCGACGGCATCGTCACTAACGACGGCGCGCATCACCAGGCCGATGCGATCATCTGCGGCACGGGCTTCCAGGTCAACGACGTGGGTGCACCGTTCAACGTGACCGGTCTCGACGGCGCCGACCTCGGCGCGATGTGGCTGCGCGATGGACCGGAGGCCTACCTCGGCACCAGCATCGCCAACTTCCCGAACTTCTTCATGATCGTCGGCCCGAACACCGGGCTCGGCCACAACTCGATGATCTACATGATCGAGTCGCAAGTGCAGTACATCGCCGATTGCCTGCGCGTATTGCGCCGACGCAAGGCACGCACGATGAACCTGCGGCCCGACGTTCAGCACGATTTCAATGCGCGTCTGCAGAAGGAGATGCAGCACTCCGTGTGGGTCAGCGGCTGCCATAGCTGGTATCAGACAAAGAGCGGCAAGGTCACAGCGTTGTGGCCGGGCTTCACATTCAGCTTTCGCAAACGCACGCGGCGTGTGCGGCCGCACGATTATCGCTTCGTGCCATAGAAGCATGCGGCGGCTGAGGGGCTGCTCGCGATGCGGAGGTGGGGGCCGATACCGGCTCAGATGCTGAGTCCGTGGCAGACGCAGAAACAATCTAATTCAAACAAAAGGGAGACAACAACCATGGCAAGCATCGAATCCGCAACGCCCGCATCCACCGTGCCGCTGCGCCCCCGCTCGCTCGCCGCGCGCCTCGGCATTACCAGCGTGCCGCGTGCCGAATTGCAGCGGCGCTACACGCAGAGCGGCTCGAAGTTCGTCAAGATCATGGGTGCCGACGTGCACTACGTCGACGAAGGCAGCGGCGACACAATCGTGATGATTCACGGTTTCGCGTCTTCATTGCACACGTGGAATCGTCTGGCCGATGAACTCAAGCACGAGCATCGCGTGATCCGTCTCGATCTGCCGCCGTTCGGCGTGACCGGACCGCTGCGCTCGAGCTCCGGCGAGATCGAAACCATGAACCTGCCGACCTACCGGCGATTTATCGACACCTTCATGCAGGCTCTAGGCATCTCGCGTGCGACGCTGATCGGCAACTCGCTCGGTGGCCTGATTTCGTGGGATTACGCAGTACGTCATCGCGAGGCCGTCGAAAAGCTCGTACTGATCGACTCAGCCGGTTTTCCGATGAAGCTGCCGATTTACATCGGCCTCTTCAATAGCGCGCTGGTGCGGGTCAGTTCGCCGTGGTGGCTGCCAGAAGTCATTATCAAGAGCGCGGTGCGCAACGTGTATGGCGATTCGCACAAGATCGATGCGGTGACGCTGCGGCGTTACGTCGAGTTCTTCCACGGCGAAGGCACGCGCACGGCGATCGGCAAGATGGTGCCGACGCTCGACTTCAAGGACGTCGATACCGACGTGCTGAAGACGCTGAAGGTGCCGTCGCTGGTGCTGTGGGGGGCGAAGGATCGCTGGATTCCGCCTGCGCATGCTGCCGAATTTGCGAGCCGCATTCCGGGCGCGAAATCGGTGATGTACCCGGGACTCGGCCATATTCCGATGGAAGAAGCCCCTGAGCGCGTAATGACCGATCTGCGCGCGTTTCTCGGCACGAACGACGCCACTGCTCCAGCAGTTGAAGGCGTGCGCGGCGAGCCGGTCTGACCCTTCCTGGCCGCACGATGCGACGGTCGTATCGTCGCATCGTCTGGCGGCCCCGCCGATTCATCCATCCACCGATCCGCACCCAGGCGCGCATGGCCGCGCTGTTGACGCACCGCCGACACGCGACGTTGCGCTCTCAACCACCTCCGAGCAACCGCAACAGTCCCCAGAGAAACTTGCAGAGCATCGCGATCAGCTCCCACAGGTGGTAGAGCTGCTGCCAGCCTGAGACGCGTGCGAAGGAGTCGATCATGGTCCGCTGGTGAGTGGGAGGGCTGCGAGAAATGGCAGGCGCAGTCGCTTGCGGGGCCAGGCCTCTCGCGGGTCTGGGCGTCTCACGCGCGCTGTGCACTGGGCCGTGCCAGCGCCCTGCCGGATCCCACATCATAACGACCGCGGGATACCCCGTATCAAGTTGTTTGCAAGTTTGCCGTCAATACTTCGGGAAGACGCGGCATCCGTGCTGGATGAGCGCACGAATTGACTCAGCAAACCGCGCCATCAAGGAGACACGACCATGACGCGCTTCAGCTTCCGCCGGGCTGCCCGTTCGCAGACTGTGGTCGGCGATATTGCCGCCCACGCCGGCAAACTGGGTATTGAAATCTGCGACGTATCTGGCCACGTCGAAGAAGTGGCTGCGCGCGTGCAGCGCCAGGCACAGGTATGCCGCGCGCTGCGCGAATCCGCTGCCGTCACGCTGGCGGGCAACCACCGCATCGCCGCCGCTGCGCGCGAAATGCGCAGCGTGTCGGCTGAAGCCGCAACCGGCGTGCAGGCGTCGCAACAGACGCTCGAGGCGTCGCTCGCCGATATCCACGGGCTGGTGGAAGGCGTGACGGTAATCGAGAGCCAGATTGGCGCGCTGCGCAGCGCGTTGGCCCATGTGAGCCGCGTCTCCGAGGAGATTTCGCTGATCGCCCGCCAGACGCATTTGCTGGCGCTGAATGCCGCGATTGAAGCCGCGCGCGCCGGCGACTCCGGCAAGAGTTTCGCGGTGGTGGCCGCCGAGGTGAAGAACCTGTCGGCGAAGACCGCGCACGCGACCGGCCAGATCGAGACGACGCTCGCGCAACTTACTCAGCAGACCGAGCAGTTGATCAGCGAGGGCTCGGTGAACACGGCGCGCGCCCATCGGGTACGCGAAGGCACCCGCAAGATCGGCGACGTCGTCCATGCGACGGGCGATGCGATTACGCAGCTCAACGACGAGGCTGGACAGATCGCCGCGTTGACCGGCGAGATTGAAACGCAATGCAACGGGCTCGAAGCGCAGGTGCTGGAGATGGCGAGCGGCGTCGAAGATTCGAGTGAAAACTTCGTCCAGGCGAAGGACCGGCTGGGGAATCTGCTCAGCGTATCCGAGACGTTGATCGAGCTGACCGCGGCCACGGGGGTCGAGACGACGGATACGCGGTTTATCGAAGCCGTGCAGCGGGCTGCGGCCGAGGTGAGCAAGGTATTCGAAGCGGCTGTCGCTCGGGGCGAAGTGTCGATTGAGGATCTGTTCGATCAGCACTACGTGCCTGTTGCCGGGAGCAATCCGGCTCAGTTCATTACGCGGTTCACTGCGTTTACCGATCGGGTTTTGCCGGCTATTCAGGAGCCGTTACTCGGGCTGGATCCACGCGTGGCGTTTTGCGCTGCTGTGGATGTGCGTGGGTATCTGCCTACGCATAATCTGAAGTTTTCTTTGCCGCAGCGCGAGGATGTGGTGTGGAATATGGCGAATTGCCGGAATCGGCGGATGTTCGATGATCGCACTGGGATTGCGGCTGCTTCGCATGTTAAGAAATTTTTGCTGCAGACGTATCGGCGTGATATGGGCGGTGG
>NZ_VOSW01000051.1 GCF_009690905.1 Paraburkholderia madseniana | reverse complement strand
CCCAGATGCCGTTCACCATCTTGATCACCGAGCGACCGCCACTCGTCGAACCAAGCGACGTCTGGCTGCTCTGATAACCAATCCCCGCATCGACGATCCCGTACAGCGTCACACTGCTCTGAGCGTGCGCGCCGAGGGCGACCAACCCAAGGGCCGAGGTTGCTATTACCTTTTTCATTTCTGCTCCTCTTTAAAAATCTTTTCTCAATCTCTAACACCCGTAATCGCCCCGCTAATCCAAGGTGTGCAGAGCTAGCCGGCTCAGCATGCCGGTGCAAATGCGAAGAGGGGTGAGCACTGAGTGACGCCTGGATCTCCAAACCAGCACGAAGTGTCGTTCAAACGCGATCCGATGTCTTTCGGGGTTTATACGCATTTGTACGATCTAGTTAGTTTTTTTCTGGTGCGATTTTGATTGAGTTAGCGCGGCCGGCCTGATCAGCCCGAGGTTCCGAACAACTGCACCACCAGACCACGCAGCCAACGGTTGCCCGCTTCGTGGTGATATCTGGCGTGCCAGTGCTGCCGAACGGCAAAACCATCCACAGGAACCGGGCACGGATGGACCGCCAGATCATTGACCTTTGCCAGCGTCTCACCGATGTGTCGCGGCAGCGTGGCGATCAGGTCGGTACTCTTGATGATCGCCCCGAGCCCGAGGAAACCCGGTAACTCCAGCACCACGTCGCGATCGATATGCTCACGGACCAGCGCCTGTTCGAGCAGTTGCGCTCCCGTCCCCGCAGTGATCGCGACATGTCCCTCCGCGCGATAGTGCTTCAGGCCGAGTTTGGTGCCTAACCTCGGGTGACGGCGATTCGCCAGACAGACCCAGTCCTGCAGATATAGCTGCTGCTGGTAAATCCCACCGCCAAGCCAGGGCACATGGCCGATCGCAAGGTCGGCCTCACCGGATTCCAGCGCCCGCTCCGTATTGCCGTCAATCCTCGTCGCTTCGAGGCGTAGACCCGGCGCCTGCGCGCGCACGTGCGCCAGCAATCGCGGAAGCAGCGTTATGTGGCTGGCGTCGGTCATGCAGATACGGAACCGCCGCTTCGCGGTGGCTGGATCGAACGCGATCTCCCAGGCAGCGAAGCGTCGCAACGATTCGAGAATCTCCCGGCACGGACCGATCAGCGCATCGGCTTGCGGCGTCGGCGCCATACCGCCCGATGTACGTATGAACAAGGGGTCCTGTAGATGCTCCCGCAAACGCCCGAGCCAGATGCTGATCGTCGGCTGACTTTGTCCGAGCTGCTCGGCCACACGCGTGACGCTGCGGGCGTCGTACAGAAGGTCGAAAAGCTGCAGCAGTTTCAGATCAGGAAGTTCGGTCGAGTTCATAGGATTATTGCCCTCCGCAATGACGTCATTGTATTCATTGCATTGCCGATATGAGCGTCGGCCCGTATCGTGGTCTCCATGTTGAGGAGACGGCAGTGAAGATTGCGATTCTGGGTGCGGGGGCGCTGGGCTGCGCCATTGGCGCGGCGCTGACCGAAGGCGGCAACGAGGTCTGGTTGCTGAACCGTTCGGTGGTGCATGTGGAGGCGATGAGGTGTGACGGACTACAGGTGGACGATGCGGATGGTTCCCGTCGCGTGAAGGTCCGCGCGGCGACACAGGCGGCCGAAGCCGGTGTCGTCGATCTGGTCGTCGTGCTGGTCAAATCGTTTCACACCGATGCCGCGATGCGCGGCGCACTGGAGCTGATCGGACCCGAAACGCTGGTCCTGTCGTTGCAGAACGGCCTGGGGCACGAAGATGTGCTCGCCGGCATCGTGGGACGCGAACGCGTGCTGGCTGGCAAAACGTACGTTGGCGGCGTGATGCGCAACCCGGGCCACATCGAGTCAGGCGTCGCCGGCAAGTCCACCTACATCGGCGAACTCGACGGCCGGATTACCTCCCGCGCGACGGCGCTCGCCGACACCTTCAACGCTGCCGGACTGGCCACCACGGTCAGCGACAACATCGTCGGCACGATGTGGGACAAGCTGCTGGTCAATGTCGCGACTGGCGCGCTGACCGGCATCACCGGCCTGACGTACGGCCAACTCTACGACGAAGCGCTTCTGAAGACGACCGCGCTCGCAGCGGTCGCCGAGGCGATGGCGGTCGCTCGCGCCGCCGGTGTGAAGCTCTCCACCACTAATCCCGAACGCCCGTGGACGCTCGCCGGAGAAGGACTCTCCCCTGCCTTCAAGACCTCGATGTTGCAAAGCCTCGAGAAGGGCTCCATCACCGAAATCGACTTTATCAACGGCGCGGTCGTGTGCTGGGGACAACGGCACGGCGTGCCGACCCCGGTCAACGCGACGCTGGTGGCCTGCATCAAGGGCATCGAGCGCGCCATGACCGACCGACAACATTGGGAGACAACCGTATGAACGGCAGCAAGGCCTATCTGGAGCACGTCGCCATCTGGGTAAAAGATATTCAGTGGCATATCCGTTTTTTCGAAGACGTGCTCGGCATGACGATGCGCGAGGTCGACGGCACTGTCGACGAACCCCGGCAGTACTGGACGCTCGGCGGTCTGCAATTCATCCATAACCCCAACCATGATGCGCCTGAAGGCCGGCTCGGCCATCTCGGCGTGATGTGCGAAGACATGGAGGCGGCGCTCGCCGCCGCGCATCGATACGAAGTCAGCGAAATGCCGCAGGGACGCAACTGGTTGCGCCTGCCGGACGGACTCGCCGTCGAACTGATTCAGGCCAGGCCCGCCTCGTGCGTGGCGCGGGCACTGGACATCAATCCGCGCGCGGAGGTGTGACATGACGATCGTCGATAAATACTGGGACGATGCCCGCGAAGGCGACGAATGCGTGAGCCCGACTTACACGGTGACCAAAGAACGCATTCTGGCCTACGCCGATCTCACTGGCGATCACACGCCGGTCCACGTAGACGAGGCATACGCGAACGCGAGCCACTTCGGCTCGATCGTCGCACACGGTCTGTTTGGCTTGTCTATCGCCGATGGTCTCAAGACCCAAAGCACTTATCGCTTCCTGCCCGGCATGTCGCTCGGCTGGACGTGGGATTTCAACCTGCCGATCAAGGTCAACGATTTGCTACACGTGAAATTCCGCGTGGGCGCGATGCGCGCGAGCAAAAGCCGTCCAGACTGGGGCATCGTCGTGCTGCCCTCCGATCTGATCAATCAGGATGGCCAGGTTGTCCAGCACGGCGAACATCGTCTGATGGTGCCGCGCCGGCCGGGAGCGTTCTGATGCAAGCCCGTCCTCTCGAAGGTATTCGCGTCGTCGACTACAGCCATTTTCTGGCTGGCCCGTACGTCGGGCGCTGCCTCGCAGCGCTCGGCGCCGAAGTCATCAAGGTCGAACGTCCGGTCAGCGGCGATGCTGGACGTCAGCACGCCACCGTGCTCGATGATGAGCAAAGCGGCTACTTCCTGCAGCTCAACATGGGCAAACGCGGTGTTAGCGTCAACATGAAAGACTCGCGCGGCAAGGAATTCATGCAGCGCCTGTGCGACTCGGCGGACGTGTTTGTCGAAAACTATCGGCCCGGCGCGTTGAACAAGCTCGGGCTCGGCTATGACGAGCTGTCCGCGCGCAATCCGGGCCTCGTCTACTGCTCGATCTCGGCATATGGCCATACGGGACCGGACGCGCATCGCGCCGGCTTCGGCCTGATTGCCGAAGCCAAGAGCGGGATCATGCAGATGATCGGCAATCCCGGCGAGCCGCCGCCGCTGATGCGCATCTCGCTCGGCGACATGTACACCGGCATTCACGCGGTGGCGGCGATCAACGCAGCGCTACTCGGTCGCGCAAAGAGCGGCCGGGGCCAGCACATCGATATGGCGCTATACGACACGCTGGTGTCGATGCACGAATACGCGGTGCAGTGCTACACGATGCAAGGCATCGTCCCCGAACAGACCGGCCACGACATGCCGACGTCGACGCTCTACGGCGTGTTCCGTGCCGCTGATGGCGACCTTGTGATCGCCGCGCAAGTAGACGATGCGTGGAAGCGTTTCGCAGCGCTGATCGAAGCGCATGGCGGCCCGGCTGGCTTCGGCACCGACACGCGTTTTCACACCCTCGCGGGACGCAATACGAACCGGTTGGAGATTCTGTCCATCGTGAAGCCTTGGGTGGCCAACCAGCCGGTCGCACAGGTGCTGGACCTGCTCGATGGCATTGACGTGCCTTGTGCGAAGGTGCAACGCATCGACGAAGTGCTCACCGATCCGCAGATCGTCGCGCGAGGCATGGTCGTCGAGCAGGAGCACCCGCGTTACGGGAAGTTGCGTCTGCCGAACCTGCCGTTCCGGTTCTCCGATTGTGACACGACGATTCGCGAGGTCGCGCCCGATCTCGGTCAACACAACGCGGAAGTCGCGCAGTCGTTGGGCTTCAGCATCGCCGAAATCGACGCAATGCAAACCGATGGTGTGCTGTATTCAAAGCTGAGGCCGTAATGACTGACCAGTACGCCGTGATCGGCAATCCAATCGGCCATACGAAATCTCCACTGATTCACGGCCTATTTGCGCAAGAGACACAGCAGGACATGTCCTATACGGCCATCGAGGGTCCAGTCGAGCCGCAGGATGCCTTCGCCGGGACCGTCCATGCGTTCGTCGCGGCCGGTGGCAAGGGCATGAACGTGACCGCGCCGTTCAAGCTGAAGGCGTTCGCGATCGCCGATGAGCGCAGCGAGCGCGCCGCACTAGCTGGCGCGGCCAACGCGCTGAGCTTCAAGGATGGCCGGATCGTTGCCGAGAACTTCGACGGTGTCGGCCTGGTGCGCGACATCGAAGTCAACCTGAGCCTGCCGATGGCCGGCAAGCGCATACTGGTTCTTGGCGCGGGGGGCGCAGTGCGTGGCGCATTGCTACCGTTCATTGCGGCGCGCCCTGGTGAACTGGTCATCGCAAACAGGGACGTCTCCAAGGTAAAGGCGCTGGTAGCGCAAGTCGCGGCCGGAAGTCCCCTGGTCGCCTGCGGCTACGGCGAGCTTGAAACGATGGGACGCTTCGACCTGGTGGTCAATGCGACATCGGCCAGCCTCACCGGCGAGTTGCCGCCGGTTCCGCCGAGCGTTTTCAGCCCCGCCGGTGTGGCTTATGAACTCGCCTATGGCAAGCGACTAACGCCCTTCCTGCGGCTGGCCCGCAATGCGGGCGTGCTGGGTATCGCAGACGGTGTTGGCATGCTGGTCGAGCAGGCAGCAGAAGCATTCGCCTGGTGGCGCGGCGTACGACCCCAGACCCATGCCGTAATCGACAGGCTTACCGTTCCGCTCGATTGACCTTGAACCGGGACCACATCGGGAAAAGACGCGCCTATGAACCTTTTCTGTCCCCCAAGACAATTTTGTGGATATTAGCCGGATACACCCAGTCGCGGGCCTGCCGCTCGATAAGATCCATAAATGCCGGTGGGCCACTGCAGTAGATCTGAGTGTTCGCATGTGCCGGGCTCATCGCGTGCGAAGTGGTCTGCTCCAATCGGTCAGCATTCAAGCCAAAATGGTGATGGACCCCACCTTCCCTTTTAAGCGCGTCGAGTTCTTTCCGAAAGACCGCACGTTCTGGTGATCGAGCGAAGTTGTGCAGCTCGAATTTTTGACCTGCCAAGGCAAGCCGATTCGCGATTCCCGCTATCGATGCGGCGCCAACGCCTCCAGCAAAAAGAATAGATCGTGTGCTATCGTCTAAAACAACCGTAGGACTCCGTGGCGTTACGATGAACGCCTCGTCTCCTTGACTCAGTGAGATGTCCGCCGTTTCTGCGTCCGTATCGTCATCATCCTGTCGCACAGCGATCACATATGCGCTCGGCCGGGACGTAAAACAGCACAGCGGATATATTCTTTCCTTGCAGATGACGTTGTCCCGAACAAGGGTGATGCAAGCGCCATCGTCAAACGACGGAAGCTCCGATCGGGACCTGGTTTGAAGTTCGACGGCATGGTAACTCTCGGCAAGTTGCCATTTCCGTGTGATGATGACCGGGAGGAGGTTGTCGTGCATGTCTTCTCCAATAGGATCTTCGTCTTCCGAGATCGGGAGTTCGTCGATGTATGGATTGCATGAGATGGCCGGTCCGGGAAACTGTTCGAAGGACCGCTGAGTGTCAGATTCAGGTTAGGGCGAGAGAAATCCACCAGCAAGGCGTTCAACGCGCATACCACGTATACAACCATGCGGATAAAGGGTGGCCGTTGGCTGGTTTTCACCTTTCGCTTAGTTCAACCGCGCCTCAGGCGCCAAAGTGTGAGTGCACCGTGAACCTCGAATGCGGCCACACCTTCTCTTTCAGCCCTGACGGCGAACACTTCCTGCTCGACGGCGAGCCGTTCCAGATTCGCAGCAGCGAGATGCACCCGGCCCGCATCCCGCGCGAGTATTGGCAGCATCGAATCAGGATGGCCAAAGCGATGGGGATGAACTGCATCGCCTTGTACATCATGTGGAATTACCACGAGACACGTCCGGGCGTATTCGATTTCCGCAGCGGCAACCGCGATATCGAGGCCTTCATCCGGCTGTGCCAGTCCGAAGGAATGTGGGTGCTGCTACGCCCCGGGCCTTACGTCTGCGCCGAATGGGATATGGGAGGGCTCCCTTCCTACCTGTTGAGCGATCCGGAAGTCCAGTTGAGGACCGACTCGGCCACCGATGCTCGTTATATGGCGGCGGTGGCTCGCTACATCGAGGAACTGGTCCCACGTATTAAGCCGTTGCTGACCCAAAACGGCGGACCGATCCTGATGATCCAGATCGAAAATGAATTCGGTTCGTATGCGAGCAATCCGGCATACCTCGAAGAGCTCAGGCAGCTTTGGCTCAAAGGAGGTGTAACCGGGCCGTTCTACACCGAAGATGGCCTCCTGCAACTCGAACGCAATCGCACCACGGTAAGCGGTGGTGCGATTGCGTTGAGCAATGGCGATGCGGCGCAAATCGCAACCGTCCGCCGGGAATTCCCCGCGGTGCCCGCGATGGCCGGTGAGGTGTACCCAGGGTGGCTCACTCATTGGGGTGAACCGGGTTTCGCAGGGTTGAACTACGACCTCTCGCACACCTTGACCGCGTTCATGCAGTCGAAACGGTCGTTCAATCTGTATGTCATTCACGGCGGTACGAGCTTTGGTTTCTATGCCGGCGCGAACGTGGATGATTCAGGCAACTATCAGCCCGACATCACCAGCTACGACTATTCGGCGCCGATCAACGAGCAGGGCGCGGCGACACCGAAGTATATGAAGTACCGCGACATCATCGGCGGCTACCTGCCTGCGCCGTTGCCCGATGTCCCTGGCGCCATCGCCACGCTCGAATGCACAGGCGTCGATGCTTTGATGCCAACCCTCTACGCGTCGATCTGGGACAACCTGCCCGCGGCGCTGCCGCGCGAACAGAGCATCGATCCACAGTCCTTCGAGAGTTATGGTCAGGCGTTTGGCTTCGTGCTGTACCGCAAGCAGTTGCAAGAGTACGCGAGTGGTGTGCTGGATATCAGCAGTGTTCATGACTATGCGACCGTTTTCGTCGGCGAACGCTACGCGGGCGGCGTGTCGAGGGCGCAAATACCGCCGGAGTACGCACAGCCGCTCCACGTGATGCATCGCGCGCCACTCGCGCTACCTTCGACGTTGCCGGAGCTCGAGTCGAACCCAGGCAGCCCGGCATCGTTAGAGGTCCTCGTGGAGGGCATGGGGCGGGTCAACTTCGGCCCCGCGCTCGTCGACCGCAAAGGACTGGTCGATCCGGTCAGGATGAAAATCGCCGATGGGTCGCTCTCCGTGCTCAGGGACTGGGAAATCTTCCTGCTGCCGATGGATGAAACGTTTATCGCCAACCTGAAGGGAAGTTGCACGAACCCACTGAAGCCCGGGCTATTCTTCAAGGCAAGTTTGCGGCTGAATGAAGTCGGCGACACCTGGCTCGACATGGGCAACTGGACCAAGGGCGTCGTCTGGGTCAACGGGCACAATCTCGGACGCTACTGGAATATCGGTCCGCAAAGGCGCTTGTATTGCCCTGCGCCATGGCTCGTGCGAGGTGACAACGAGGTGCTGATCTTCGACTTGCACCAGATCAAGGCGAAGCCGGTGGAACTGGCGGATGCGTTGTCTTAGCGCGAACGACGTGGGTCGATGCCGGGCAAGCGGCCACAATCCGGCCACATCCACCTCACTACTCCGCTTCAGCGATCGGCAACAGTTCCAGCGTAAGCACTTCGAACGGCGCGAGCTGGACTTCCTGCGGCACATCAGCGTCTAGCAAAGCTGGAATATCGGAAGGCCCTTCACGCCAAATGCTACGCGCACTGAATCGCGCCGCCGCCGCTTCCGGCAACTCCAGGTGTCGCCGCAGATCCAGCGTGAAGCGTTGCGCGCGGCTGTGCGGATTGCGCAGCGTCACGATTGCCTTGTGCTGCGCCCACGCTGCCCAACCGTAGACCGCTAGCTGGTCAGGTGCCCCGCCGATCCAGTGGCTGTCGCGCAGTACATCGCCGTTTTCGCGCGCCCATCTGGCGGCCTCCGCGAGCACATCCCAGTCGGACTCGGTGAGCAGCGCTGGCGTAATGTATAGCTCCTGCAATTGCGTGCCGCTCCCGAAGTAGGAACGCACCTCGTTGGCGAAATCATCGCCTGCTGCCGTGTTCAGGCGCGGATTGCACTGCGCGAAGAGGATGCCGTGCAGCATCAGCGAATTGAGCGGGAAGAGCGGACTGCGCACCACGACGTTGTGGTACGTCTGCGCGTCGCGGTACGTAATCCAGCGCTCACGGTTAGTGCCGGTTCCGGCCAGATCGTCGTCCCTGCCACCGCGCCAGATGGAGTCTGCGTAACGCAACCAGAACGGCGACGGATGCGTCCCTGTAGTGAGATTGATGAAGGTATCCGGTTTGACCGCGCGGATGTGCTCGATGAGCTGGATCGCCGCGTCCCAATCGCTATCGAAGAGGCTGCCTGGAAACACCGTGTCGGCGTTGCCCGTACCGTCGAACTTGAACTGGTTGACGCCGTCCTCATCAAGCAAGGCCATCACGACTTCGTGAAAGCGTCGATAGTAACTCGGCCCCGATAGCGCGAGTCCGTTATCGATGACCTCATAGCCAGCGGCACGGCCGCGCGTCACGCGCTCCTGTTTCGGCGCTCCGTAGCCACCCCACGGGGACAGCCATATGCCGGGCGCGGCGCCGTATCGTGCTGCAGCGTCGCGCAGCGGAACGAAGCCATGCGGAAAATCCTTGCTGAAATGCCAGCTACCGCTAAGGTCGTCCCAGCCATCGTCGAACAGAAACGAATCGATCTGCACACCGCGCGCTTCATGCAACTCGCGGCCGATTGTTTCGATGCGCTCCAGCGCTTGCTGCTGTGTGTACGGCGTGAGGTAGCCGATATCGCCCCAACTGTTGTAGTGCAGAAACGGGCGATACGGGTGAGCCCGCTCCCGTTCCAGATAGGTGGCGAAGTCGCGCCGCAACTGGCCGTCGCGCACTACGCCGGCCACGGCGGAGTAGACCAGCGTCCTGTTCTTTTCCAGCGGCAATGCGCGTTGCAGAGTAAAGCTGACGCTGTCGCCGTCCACATGACTTTCCGCCAGCGGCAGCTCGAAGCCCAGATAGAAGTTGCCCGCGATGACAGGCGTGCCCTTCAGTTCGCTGCTAGCCTGTGCGTTAGCAGCACGCGCCTCCAGCAATGAAACGACGGCGATATTTTCGTCCCGAAGAAGCGCCGTAATCGCTAGCTGTTCGCGCAGGTATCGTGAGCCTTCGCGCTGCTCCACACTCCACTCCACCTTCAGACGGCCTTGAGCGTCGACGAGTGTGGCGCTCACGCGTCGGCCTGCGATTCGTTCGGCCAGGCGGGACGCGTGGGGGTTTGATGCGAGTGTGGTTTCGTTCAGCGGCGCAAGGATCCTCAACTCGGCCACGCCAACAGTACTTCCGTCATCGAGCAATAGCGCGAACGGCGTGACGATGGGCAGCGTGCGTTGCCCCGCGAAATCCATCAGTGAGAAATCCGCTAGCCGTTCGTCCCTGACGGTCCAGCGCAACGCGAGCGCGTCGTTACCGAATGAGCAGGCATCACCCGTCGTCTGGAACACGGGCATGCCGGCTTGCGTAGGCAAAGCATCGTTGGCGCGCATGGAGAGGCCTGTCTCGAGCAGGAGCAACGTCCATAGAGTACCGGCAACGGCCCAGCGCGTCCAAGCCCGCCGGAAAGAACCCCACTCCGCCCTAGTTCGCCAGAGCGTTCTGCTCAGGCGGCTCGAACATGTCGTCCTCGTCGACATCGCGCGTGGCGCCGAGCAAGCCTTCCGACTTGGCCACCACCGCGGTGGCGATGCTGTTGCCGATCACGTTGGTCGCCGTGCGGCCCATGTCGAGAAACTGGTCAATGCCGAGGATCAGCAGAACGCCGGCCTCGGGCAGCTTGAACATCGGCAGAACGGCAGCCACCACGACGATGGACGCCCGCGGCACACCGGCGATGCCCTTGCTCGTGATCATCAGCACCAGCAGCATGGTGATCTGCTCCGTCAGGCTGAGCTGGATGTTGTAGGCCTGGGCGATGAACAGCGACGCGAAGGCCGAGTACATCATCGAGCCGTCGAGGTTGAACGAGTAGCCGAGCGGCAGCACGAAGCCGGTGATCTTGTCGGGCACACCGAACTTCTTCAGTTGCTCCATGACCGAGGGATAGGCGGCCTCGCTGCTGGCGGTCGAGAAAGCCAGGATGGTTGGCTGCTTGACCAGCTTGAGCAGCGTAAATACGCGTGCGCCAAGGAACAGATAGCCCGCTCCGATCAATGCCGCCCACAGTACCAGCAGGGCCACGTAGAACTCGCCGATGAACCTGCCGTAGGTCACGAGCACGCCGATGCCCTGAACGGTGATCGCGGCGGCCACTGCCCCGAATACGCCGAGTGGGGCAAAGCGCATCACGAAGTCGGTAACGCGCAGCATCGTCTTGCCCAGGTCCTCGATCGGCGCGAGCAGATGCTGGCCGGCGCGGCCCTTGAACGACGCGATGGCGAAACCGAAGAACAGCGAGAAGACCAGAATCTGCAGAACCTCGTTCTGGGACATCGCCTCGAACACGCTCCTGGGGAAAACGTGGGTGACGAAGTCCTTCAGGTTCAGCGTGGAGGTCTGCAGATTGGTCGTGGCGGCGATGTCCGGCAGAGGCAGGTTAAGCGCGTGGCCCGGCTGCAGGACGTTCACGAACAGCATGCCGAACAGCAGCGATACCACCGAGGCGGAGATGAACCACCCCATTGCCTTGGCGCCCATGCGGCCGACCGCGGACGAGTCCCCCATACTGGCGATACCCCCCACCAGGGTCGCGAACACGAGCGGCGCGATGACCATTTTTATCAGACGCAGGAACACATCCGTGGCGATCGAGAAATAGCCGGCGATCGCCTTGGCGGCCTTTGCGTCGGGTGCGTTGATGTTGCAAAGGTAACCCACAGCAACACCCAGAACCATGGCGACCATGATCCACGTCGTAAGCTTGTTCGTCTTCATGAATTCCTGTCTCCGGCAACTGCGCTAGATCGTGGGTTGAGCATCAATCAATTAGTACCTGGGCAACGCGTCGTCTCCCGGCTCGACACCGGGCGCTTCATACGGCCAGATCGCTTACTGCTTCGGCGGCATATAAAGCGGCGTGGGCTGCGTGAGGACCTCTGGCTTGAGGATCTCGTCGAGTTGTTGCTCGGACAACAGCCCCCTCGCGAGCACGATGTCGTAGACGCGTCCGCCCGTGGCATGTGCCTCCATCGCGACGGATGTCGCGTTGGCGTAGCCGATGTACGGATTGAGTGCCGTCACGATGCCGATCGAGTTCTCGACCGACGCGCGCAAGTGCGCCTCGTTGGCGGTAATGCCTTTGACACAGCGCTCGGCGAGTGTCAGGCAGCCGTTGCGCAGGTGGGTCACGCTTTTGAACAGGCTGTGCGCGATGATCGGCTCGAACGCGTTCAACTGAAGCTGCCCAGCCTCGGCCGCGAAACTCACGGTGACGTCGTTGCCGATGACCTCGAACGCAATCTGGTTCACGACCTCGGGAATGACCGGGTTGACCTTCCCCGGCATGATGCTCGAGCCAGCCTGCATGGGCGGAAGGTTGATTTCCCCAAGACCCGCACGGGGACCGCTGGAGAGCAGGCGCAAGTCGTTGCAGGTTTTTGACAGCTTGACTGCCACGCGCTTGAGCACGCCGGACAACTGAACGAAAGCGCCACAGTCCTGCGTCGCTTCGATGAGGTTGGGCGCCGTGACAAGCGGAATACCCGTGATTTCCTTGAGATGCTTCAGGATCAGCGGTGCGTAATCGGGATGCGCGGTAATGCCCGTTCCGATCGCCGTCGCGCCCATGTTGATTTCACAGATCAGCAGCGCCGCCTCCCGCAGCCGCTCCTCATCCTCTCCGAGCATCACGGCGTAGGTGCTGAACTCCTGGCCGAGCGTCATCGGCACCGCGTCCTGCAATTGCGTACGTCCCATCTTCAGAACGTCCTTGAACTCCACCGACTTTGCTTCGAAAGCGCGCCGCAAGACGGCCATCGCGTCGATGAGACTCAGAATGCCGAACCATGTCGCGACTTTCAGGGCCGAAGGGTACACATCGTTGGTGCTCTGGCCAATGTTGACCTGCTCATTCGGGTGCAAATACTGGTATTCGCCTTTCTTCTTCCCCAACAGTTCGAGCGCGCGGTTGGCGATCACCTCGTTCGCATTCATGTTGGTCGATGTCCCGGCGCCGCCCTGAATGACGTCGACTACAAACTGATCATGCAACTTGCCTTCCAGCAATTCAGCGCAGGCACCGACGATGGCGTCACAACGCGTCGCGTCGAGCAGACCCAGCTCATGATTCGCCTGTGCGGCGGCCTGTTTGATGCAAGCCAGTGCCTTGATCAACTCCGGGTACACCGAGATCGGCGAACCGGTAATCGGGAAATTTTCCAGCGCGCGTAGCGTGTGAACCCCATAGTAGACGTGAGCGGGAACGTCACGATCGCCAAGCAGATCATGTTCGGTTCTAAAGGAAATTTCAGCAGCCATGGACATGCTCCTCGCGCGGGATGGAGGTTGAAGACACCCTTGCACCTATATGGAGGAAACAAAAATCCAGCGCGACCGTCATGCTAATTTTTCATGACGCGCGCCAGTCCACGCATAGGTCAGCCGGGTTTGTCGGAAATTACATGATGGCGAAACCGAAATCAGGCAGAATTCGAACACGAATGCCGGTTTGTGACGCGGCCGGTGACATCCAAAACAGGTTTCCGATCTTGAGGCAAACGATGAGCACCCAGCAACCGACGATCATCTACACCCTGACCGACGAGGCCCCGCTGCTAGCGACCAGCGCCTTCCTGCCCGTCGTCCGCACGTTCACCGCGGCGGCCGGCATCGACGTCACCACCAGCGACATCTCTCTCGCGGGCCGCATCCTGGGCGAGTTCCCCGAATTTCTGACCGAGGCGCAACGGGTGCCCGACAGCCTGTCCGAACTCGGCCGCCTCACCCTCCTGCCCGACACCAATATCATCAAGCTGCCCAACATCAGCGCCTCAGTCCATCAACTGGTCGGCGCGATCAAGGAGCTGCAGGCCAAGGGCTACGCGGTGCCGGATTTCCCTGAAGAGCCGAAAACCGACGTTGAGAAAGCCATCCGCCAACGCTATTCCAGGTGCCTGGGCAGCGCTGTCAATCCGGTACTGCGCGAGGGCAACTCGGACCGCCGCGCGCCCGCCGCCGTAAAAAACTATGCCCGCAAGAACCCGCACAGCATGGGCGAGTGGAGCATGGCTTCGCGCACCCACGTGGCTCACATGAAGCACGGCGACTTCTACCATGGCGAAAAGTCCATGACGGTAGACCACGCCCGCGACGTGAAGATGGAATTGCTGACACAAAGCGGTAAAGCCATTGTGCTCAAGCCCAAGGTGTCGCTGCTGGACGGCGAGATCATCGACAGCATGTTCATGAGCAAGAAGGCGCTGTGCGACTTCTACGAAGAGCAGATGGAAGACGCCCGCAAAACCGGCGTCATGCTATCGCTACACGTCAAGGCGACGATGATGAAGGTTTCGCACCCCATCGTCTTCGGCCACGCGGTGAAGATTTTCTACAAGGAAGCCTTCGAGAAGCACGGCAAGCTGTTCGACGAACTGGGTGTGAACGTCAACAACGGCCTCGTCAACCTGTACGACAAGCTGGAAAGCCTGCCCAGCTCGAAGCGCGAAGAAATCATCCGCGATATGCACGCCTGCCACGAGCATCGCCCCGAACTGGCGATGGTGGACTCGGCCAAGGGTATCTCCAACCTGCATGCGCCCAACGACGTGATCGTGGACGCCTCGATGCCGGCCATGATCCGCATCGGCGGCAAGATGTGGGGCGCCGACGGCCGTCCGAAGGACACCAAGGCCGTGATCCCGGAGAGCACGTTCGCCCGCATCTACCAGGAGATCATCAACTTCTGCAAAACCAACGGCAACTTCGACCCCGTCACGATGGGCACGGTCCCCAATGTCGGGTTGATGGCCCAGCAGGCCGAGGAATACGGCTCGCACGACAAGACCTTTGAAGTTCCGGAAGCGGGCGAAGCCCGCATCGTCGACCTCGCCACCGGCGAAGTGCTGCTCACGCAGAACGTTGAAGAAGGCGACATCTGGCGCATGTGCCAGGTCAAGGACGCGCCGATCCGCGACTGGGTCAAGCTGGCCGTCACGCGCGCCCGCAACTCCGGCATGCCGGCCATCTTCTGGCTGGACCCGTACCGCCCGCACGAAGCCGAGGTGATCAAGAAGGTTGAGACCTACCTCAAGGATCACGACACCACGGGCCTGGACATTCAGATCATGTCGCAGGTGCGCGCCATGCGTTACACGCTGGAGCGCGTCATTCGCGGCCTCGATACCATCTCGGTCACGGGCAACATCCTGCGCGACTACCTCACCGACCTGTTCCCTATCATGGAGCTTGGCACGAGTGCCAAAATGCTATCCATCGTTCCCCTGATGGCAGGCGGCGGTATGTACGAAACAGGTGCCGGCGGCTCGGCGCCCAAGCATGTCAAGCAACTCGTGGAAGAAAACCATCTGCGCTGGGATTCGCTGGGTGAATTCCTGGCGCTCGCCGTGTCACTGGAAGAGTTGGGCATCAAGACCGACAACGACAAGGCAAGAATTCTGGCTAAAACGCTGGATGCCGCCACGGGCAAACTGCTGGACAACAACAAAAACCCGTCGCCCAAGACCGGTCAGTTGGACAACCGCGGCAGCCAGTTTTATCTCGCCCTGTACTGGGCTCAGGAATTGGCGGCGCAAACCGACAGCGCAGCGCTCGCCGCACAATTTGCCCCGCTGGCCAAGCAACTGACTGACAACGAGCAGACCATCGTGGACGAATTGTCAGCCGTGCAAGGCAAACCGGCAGACATCGGTGGCTACTACCGGCCTGACGCCGAAATGCTGGCCGACGTCATGCGTCCGAGCAAGACGCTGAACGCTGCACTGGCGGCTACGCAGGGTTAAGAGGGTCCGGTCGCCCTGTCAATCAGGGCGACTCGACGGATAGATGTGCCGGTAACCCGGCGGACTATTTTCGACCGATCAGCACGCCGACACCCAAGGCCACACCGGCCGTCGTCCACGGACGGTCATGCGCATAGTCGTTGGCAGCCCGAGCAGACTTGCGCCCCGTCTCGATGACGATGACCTGCGCATCGGCCGCCTTCTGTTTCGCACGCTTAAGACGCGCGCGCACCTTGCCGGACACCGGCTCCGCGTCCACGCTGGAAGCGTGTGCGACGTCTTCCGACGAGCCATTGATGTCGCTCACTGCGCTACCGAAATTTGACATACTGCCTCCCTGCAAGCGTGGTTAAGAACATCTACGCATCCCTCATCAGCGCGACGGCTGATGAGGCGTTACATCGGTCCGTCAGCTTTGACTCTGACTCTGGCTTTGACCCTGGACCGGCAAAACGCTGAGTTCGACAGTCAGCGTCTCAGCACCCTGCCCGGTGCGAATACCGGATACGGGCATCGCGTCGCGATAGTCGAGGCCGGTGGCGACGCGCACATAGCGCTCGTCCGGACACGTATTGTTGGCCGCATCGAAGCCGACCCAACCGAGTCCGTCGAGATACGCCTCCGCCCATGCGTGGCTCGCCGCCTGCATCGCGACACCGTCCATCAGCAGATAGCCCGAGACGTAGCGGGCCGGGATGTGGAGCGCTCGCGCCACGGCGATAAAAACGTGCGCGTGGTCCTGACAGACCCCGTGGTGGTTGAGCAAAGCCGTCTCTGCATCCGTGCTCACGTCGGTCATGCCGGGCTGATATGCGATCCGGTCGTGGATCGTATTCATCAACGCATGCAGCGACTGGAGCGGCGCGTCTTCGGTGCGCAGGTCAGCGGCAAGCGCCTTGATTCGTTCGCCGGCCCGCGTCAGCGGCGTCTCCCGCTCGAAGACCCAGGGCGGGGCAAGGCCATCGACCACGCCGAAGATCCCGGCCCGGTCCTCCGTGTCGACCGTTCCCTGCGCCACGATGACGATCTCGCGCTTGTTGCGCTCGTGCCGCACGAAATCGACACGGTTACCCAGACCGTCCACGTAAGAGACGTTCGGCTCGACGCCGTCGACCGTGACCTGCCAGTCGATCACCGTCTGCCCGGGGCACGACTGCGGACGCAACCTCAGACGCTGCAACGCGTAAGGGACCGGCTGATCGTACTGATAGTGCGATGTGTGGCGAATAGCGATACGCATGGCCGGTCTCAATCGAAGTTGTAGGTTTCGGCGATTTCAAAACCAAGCCGGTTGTTCTGCCCAATGAAGCCCTCGAGAAACTCGTGCAGGCCCTGCGCAAAGATCTGCTTGACCGTGTTGTCCCGAAGCGTGGCGAGCGTGATGTCGGCGGTCTTGTGGCAGGCATGGGTGAAACCATAGTCTTGCGCCAGATACGCGAGGTTCTCGACGATGTTCAGATAGCAGAAGTTCAGCGAGCGCGGCATGCGGCCGTTGAGGATCAGATAGTCGGCGATATTGGTCGGCTTGTACTGGACGTCGTAGACCCAGCGGTAGGATCGATGCGCGTCGACCGAGCGCAGGATCGATTCCCACTGGTAGTTGTCGAGCGTCGTGCCCACATAGGACACCGCGGGCAGCAACAGGTGGTATTTGACGTCCAGAATGCGCGCGGTGTTGTCAGCGCGTTCGATGAACGTGCCGACGCGGGCGAAATCGAAAATCTCGTTTCGAAGCATCGTGCCGTGAAAGGTGCCGCGAATCAGCGCAGTCTGGCGCTTGATCTGATCGAGCACGACCGGCAGTTCACTCGCCGCCACCGGCTTTGCGAGCACGCGCCTGACCACCATCCACGCTTCGTTCACGCTCTCCCACGCTTCGCGGGTGAGCGCCGTGCGCACCATGCGGGCATTCGAGCGCGCCGCTTCGATGCACGACAGGACGCTCGACGGATTGTGGCCGTCGCGCAGCAGATAGTCGGAAACGGTGCCGGCGGTATAGGCGTCGTGTTTCTCCCGGAATCCCTCTTCCGTGCCGGAGGTCACCACCACGGACGACCAGGTTGCCTGCGCATCGGACGTTCGGGTCAGCGCCATACGCAGCCCGGCGTCGACTATCCGTGCGATGTTTTCCGCGCGTTCGATATAGCGGTGCATCCAGTAGAGTCCGTTTGCTGTGCGTCCGAGAAGCATGTCCTGTCCAACTCCAGTGTCTGTTCTTTTCCGTGTGCCAGCTCTGTATCAGGCTGGCGTTCTGTGAGGCTCGCCACCGGCCCTCAGTCGGCCCTCAGTCAGCCAATACCCAGGTGTCCTTGGTGCCGCCGCCCTGGCTCGAATTGACCACCAGCGAGCCTTCTTTCAAGGCGACGCGCGTCAGACCGCCCGGCGTGATGCGAATGCGGTCCGACACCAGCACAAAGGGCCGAAGATCCACGTGGCGCGGCGCGAGACCTTTTTCGGTCAGGATCGGTGTGGTCGACAGCGCCAGCGTTGGTTGCGCGATGTAGTTGTTCGGACGGGTTTTGAGCTTGGCTGCGAAATCTTCCCGCTCCTTCTTCGACGCGGCGGGCCCGACCAGCATGCCGTACCCACCCGACCCGTGGACTTCCTTCACCACCAGTTCTTCGAGATGATCCAGCACGTATTTCAGGCTGCCCGGCTCGGAACAGCGCCAGGTCGGCACGTTCTCCAGGATCGACTTGCGGCCCGTGTAGAACTCGACGATTTCCGGCATATAGGAATAGATCGCCTTGTCGTCGGCGATGCCGGTGCCCGGTGCGTTGGCGATCGTGATGTTGCCCGCGCGGTAAACGTCCATGATGCCGGCGACGCCAAGCACGGAATCGGGCCGGAAAGTCAGAGGATCGAGATAGGCGTCATCGAGCCGGCGATACAGCACGTCGATGGCGCGGAACCCTTCGGTTGTGCGCATGGCCACGCGGCCGTCCACGACCTGGAGATCGCTGCCCTCGACCAGATGAACCCCCATCTGGTCGGCGAGGAACGCATGCTCGTAGTACGCGGAGTTGTGGATGCCGGGCGTCAGCACCGCGATGGTCGGATTGTCCTGGTTGCCGCCGGGCGGACATACCGCGGCAAGCGACTCGCGCAGCAGTTGGGGATAGGCTTCGACCGGCCGCACCTTGACCTGCTGAAACAGCTCAGGGAAAAGCTGCATCATCGTCTCGCGGTTCTCCAACATGTAGGAGACACCGGAGGGTGTACGCGCATTGTCTTCCAGCACGTAGAACTGGTTTTCGGCGGTGCGCACGATGTCCACGCCGATGATGTGCGTGTAGACATTGCCCGGCGGCCGGAAGCCGATCATCTCCGGCAGAAAGGCCTCGTTCTGGGCGATCAGTTCCTTCGGGATACGCCCGGCGCGCACGATCTCCTGACGATGATAGATATCGTCGAGAAAGGCGTTGAGGGCGATCACGCGCTGTTCGATGCCTTGCGAAAGGCGCGTCCATTCCGAACCGGAAATGATGCGCGGGATGATGTCGAACGGAATCAGACGCTCGGCCGCCTCTTCTTCGCCGTACACGGCAAACGTAATGCCCGTCTTGCGGAACACGCTTTCCGCGTCATCCGCCTTCTGCGCGAGATTCGCAGGATGCTGCGTATCGAGCCATTGCTTTAGCAGTTCATAAGGCGCGCGGACCCCGTCAGCGGACGTCAGCATCTCATCGAATGGCTTCACTTCGGTTCTCCGTCGTTATTGCTGTTGTTGCTGTTGTTACTGTTGTTGTCGATGCAACAGGGAGGCGCTGCGCGCCGCCGCATTAGCCCGCATTAGCCCGCGTTGTCCTCGAGCACGCTCTGAGTCAGGGCGACCGACGGGATCGTCGGCTTCATCATCGCATGCGCGCGGCGGCGCACCCCGTACCAGCCGGCAACCAGGATCAGAGCCACGACCGGAATCGCGGCAACGGTCCACGTGCCGTTCGGATAGTCGAATGCCATCAGTACCAGCACCCCCACCAGAAACGCCAGTGTCAGCCAGGACGTCACCGGCGCGCCCGGCATTCTGAACGTCACCGGCTCAGCCTCACCACGGGCCACCGCCTGACGGAGCTTCATCTGGCAAACCACGATGAATCCCCAAGTGCTGAGAATACCGAGCGAGGCCACGTTGAGCACGATTTCGAACACGCTCGACGGCACGAAATAGTTCAGCACGACACCCACGATGTAGATCGCGACCGTGACCAGAATGCCGGCGTACGGCACCGACTGCGAGCTCATGCGGGACAGGAAATGCGGCGCGGAGCCGCCCATCGACAACGCACGCAACACCCGCCCGGTCGAATACAGCCCCGAGTTCAGGCTCGACAGCGCCGCCGACAGCACGACGACATTCATGACCGAGCCGACACCCGGCACGCCGAGCGCGGCGAAGAACGTGACGAACGGGCTCTGCCCCGCCTTGTAGGCACTCCACGGCAACAGACAGACCAGCAATACCACCGCGCCCACATAGAACACGGCGATGCGCCAGATCACGCTGTTGATGGCGCGCGGCAGCACCTTGCGCGCGTCCTTGCATTCGCCCGCAGCCGTGCCGACCAGCTCGACGCCGGCGAACGCGAACACGACGCCCTGCACGAGCACCAGCGCAGGCAGCAAACCATGCGGGAACAGCCCACCGTTCTCGCTGATCAGATGCACCCCCGTGGTGTGCCCGCCGACGTGCGTCCCGGTACCCAGAATGATCGAGCCGATCACGAGGAACAGCGAGATCGCGGCAACCTTGATGAGCGCGAACCAGAACTCCATTTCGGCAAACCATTTCACGCCGATCAGGTTCATCGCCGCGACGATGCATAGCGCAATCAGTGCGAAGATCCATTGCGGCACGGACGAGAACGCCGCCCAGTAATGCATGTACAGCGCGACGGCCGTGATGTCGACGATGCCGGTCATCGCCCAGTTCAGGAAGTACATCCAGCCGGCGACATACGAAGCTTTTTCACCGAGGAACTCCCGGGCGTACGACACGAAGCTGCCACTGCTCGGCCGATGCATCACCAGCTCACCCAGCGCGCGCAGGATCAGAAACGAGAAAACGCCACAGACAAGATAGACGACGGCAAGCGAAGGACCCGCTATTTGCAGGCGCGCGCCCGCGCCGAGAAAGAGGCCAGTGCCGATCGCGCCGCCAATGGCAATCATCTGAACCTGACGATTACCCAACGTTTTGTGATATCCCGCTTCGTGCGACTCCAGCCAGCTTTTCTTATCTACGTCGCCAGGGGATGCCGGGGAATTTGGGTTGTGCAGTGTGGACATAATCAGTTCAATCCTTTTAATGCGGGCACTTGACTTCGCAATCCCGGAGACATATACGGAAGGATGTATGCGCGATGGCGCATCGATTAAGCTGCAAATCAACAACGTAAATTTTTGAACAGTCGTTCGTTTTTAGCGCCGGACCAAGGGCAGTTTGTATCGGGTCACCGAGGGCAGGCAGACAAAAGGTATGTAGCCCAATTTATGGGGGCAACGCTCATGCATATTTCGACTAACACCTATCGAAAAAAAACATCGGTATTCTTGCAATGAGGAACGGTAGGCTAGCGTTGCCGCGTCGCACAGACGCGGTTGTCGATTGACCCAACACAAGTGATCAATATGGAAGCAAAGTGGTTGGAAGACTTTCTTAGCCTTTCGGATACGAAGAGTTTCTCCCGGTCGGCGCGCAGCCGGCATCTCACCCAGTCAGCTTTCAGTAGACGGATCGTGGCGCTCGAAACGTGGATGGGCACGAAGCTCGTCGATCGCAGCGTCAATCCGATCACCCTCACGCCCGCCGGCCGGATGTTTCGCAGTCTCGCGGCGGACATCCTGCGCAGCATGCATGCGGCACGCAACCTGGTGGGCGGGTACGAACAGTTCGCCGAAAACGACCATGTGGTTCATTTCGCGGTTGCCCATACACTCGTCTTTACGCTTTTTCCCGACTGGCTCAAGCGCCTGACCAGCGAGTTCGGCCACATCATGGCCCGGGTTCAGGCCGTCAACGTGCCCGAGGGTGTGCAACACCTCGTGGCAGGCGACTGCGACCTGCTGATTGGCTATCACCACCCGCAATTGCCGATCGCTCTCGATCCCAATCACTTTCCTTTCCTTACACTCGGTGTCGAGCGCATCGTGCCTGTCTCGGCAGCAGGCAGTGACGGCAAGCCTCTCTTCGAACTCCCTGGCAAGAGCAGCAGACCGCTGCCCCTGCTCGCCTACTCATCCGGTGCATTCCTTGGCAACGTTGTCGAAATGCTGTTGATGAACGCGACGGAACCGTACTCGCTGTTCCGCTGCTTTGAGACCCACATGTCAGAGGCGTTAAAAGGCATGGTTGTAGCCGGCCACGGAATCGGCTGGCTTCCGGAAAGCTGTATCGCCAAAGAGTTAAGCGAAGGAAATCTGGTTCGCGCTGGCTCGGACATCTGGGCGACTGAGTTGGAGATACGCCTGTACCGCCCGGTCAAGGAGCGGGGCCAGGCGGCAGAACAGCTTTGGGCTTTCATCAGCTCCCAGTTGATTGAGCCGCGGGTGGATCGGTTACCAGACATCCTGACCGCGGCGTGAGGCCAGTCGGTGCGCAGCTATAAGGCGAGCTTGGCCAATTCACCATAAGCGCGATGTAGCCACACTTTGACGCGTTGCCGCTCAAGCATGCCCAAGCCTGCGGCGGCGCGATCATGATGATTGATGGCTGCCCAAAAGCTTGCGCTTTGCCGATCGATCTTCTGCATCGTCGCGTCGGGCAGCCGGCGCAGCGTGATCACGCTCGCGCCGAGCGCTTCAGCACGCGCGAGTTCACCGGATGCGTCCAGGATCTCGAAGCGGTCACCGCGAAGTTCGTTCAATACGATCACCAGCTTGATTCGTCCACCAAACTGGTCGAGCCACTGTCGCAGCAGATCGACCGAATCGCGTCCTGCGTCCATGACGTGCCACCAGGTCAGCGTTAGACCGTGCTCTTCGGCAAGACCGATGACGTCCGCATCGTCCAGCCATTGTCCGAGAGACTGCTGCGTTTGAGCGGCAAGATCGACCAGAACACGCCGCTGCGGATCTTCGAGTGCATGTTCGATAATGGGATCCAGGCTGTCGTGCTGATCGAGTACTGCCGGAGCTGCAAAATCGGCATAGAAGCGCAACAAGGCGCCATGTGATTTGTCGGTGTCAAAACCGACGAACTGAATACTCTCGTCGATAAAATACTGGGCCAAAACGCGGGCGACCAGCGATTTGCCGACGCCGCCCTTCTCGCCGCCAATAAAGTGGATGAAGCTCATCTGTGCAGATCCTTGGTTATGAAGCCGGCTGGGTTGAAAACAAAAAATACCAGATCTAAAAGGCGGAACTGCGACTTAGTCTACAGAGGATTTCCCATTTCCCCCTCCAAGGGAGTACCTCTTCGCGCCGCTTGCCCCACCGATATTGGCCGGTGAATGTCGCCAGAGTGACAACACCTCTGGAGAGCCGAACGTGAGTTCCGTAAATGATGCAGGTCAGGAGCTTCATCTTGCCGCGCCGATAGACGCAACAGGACTTCATAGAAAGATCGGCTGGGCAGGCGCATTCTGGGTAGCCAGCGGCGTACCGGCGCTGGTGCTGTTCTCGATCGGCTCGATTGCGGCGACCGTCGGCAAGCCGTCGTGGATCATCTGGGCGATTTCGATCTGTTTCGGCTTCATCCAGTCCTTTTCCTATGCTGAGATCGCCGGGCTGTTTCCGCACAAGTCCGGCGGCGCATCGGTGTATGGCGCGGTCGCCTGGGTGCGCTACAGCAAGCTGCTCGCTCCGCTCTCCGTGTGGTGCAACTGGTTCGCGTGGTCGCCGGTATTGGCGATCGGCTCGGGCCTCGGCGCAGGCTACGTGCTGAACATGTTGTTCCCGGCGACCGCCGCAATCAACACCTGGCAAATCACGCTGGTCGATCTGGGTTGGTTGTCGAGCGGCCTGAGTCTGCGAGTCAATGCCACTTTCGTGATCGGTGCCGCGATTCTGCTGACAACCTTCGCGATCCAGCACCGCGGCATCCTTCAAGCCGCGCGGCTCCAGATGATTCTCGCGATCTCCGCACTGCTGCCGCTCCTGTTGGTCGGCGTCTACCCGCTGCTGACGGGCGATCTGCCAATGCACAATCTTTTCCCGCTCTATCCGCTGGCAAAAGACGCCGGCGGCCGCGTGATAGACGGCACGTGGAATCTGAGCGGTATCGAACTGATGGCCGGCGGACTCTTTATCGCGGCCTGGTCCACCTACGGATTCGAAACGGCAGTCTGTTATACACGCGAATTCAAGGACCCGCGCCGCGACACGGTCAAGGCGATTGTCTATTCCGGACTCCTGTGCCTCGTGTTCTTTACGCTAGTCCCACTCGCGTTCCAGGGCGCCCTCGGTCTCGGCCAACTCGTCTCGCCCGAGGTCAAGGATGCCGCTGGCAATGTGACGCAACCCGCTGTCTATGACGGCATTCTTTCGCCTGGCATCTACAGCGGCATGGGTGTTTCCGAAGCGATGGCGAAAATCGTGCATGCCGGCAACTGGGGTGAATTCATTCTGAAGCCCATGCTGGTGTTCGCGCTCGTACTCGCCATCATGACCTCGATGGCGGGCTCGTCGCGCACGCTCTACCAGGCTTCCGTCGACGGCTGGCTGCCCAAATATCTTTCGCACGTCAACCACAACGGCGCACCGACCCGCGCGATGTGGACCGACCTCGTATTCAATCTCGTGCTGCTGCTGATGTCCGACTACGTCGTCGTACTCGCGATGTCGAATGTCGGCTACATCATCTTCAACTTCCTGAATCTCAATGCCGCGTGGATCCATCGGCTCGACCGGCCAACCTGGGAGCGCCCTTTCAAAGCGCCAAAATGGGTACTCGGCGCCGGCGCCGTGTTGTCGTTCGTCAATCTCGCACTGATGGGACTGGGTGCGGATGTATGGGGCAAGGGCACGCTGATTTCGGGCATCGTCTTCTCGGCGCTGATCGTGCCGGTGTTCATCTGGCGCCACTACGTGACTGACAAAGGCCGCTTCCCGGACGCAATGCTGGACGACATGGATCTTTCGAACGCCAGTACCAAACGGCGCGCGGGTTTCCTGCCGTATGCGGCGTTAGTGCTCGGCGTGGTAGTCGTCTTCGTGAGCCACTGGATCACGACCTGATTGCGCGCGTTGCTCTGAAGACCGAACGCCCGTGTTGCGCGAATCTCCGCGCAACACGGGCGAAGTTCATCGCACGGCAAAGATCGCGCCTTCGATACCCAGCACCTCGCTGCTGGCCGAATAAATACCGATGCCGCGCTCCCATACGTTTCTCACATCGCCATTCGCGCCGCGAATGCGATAACGCAGTTCGAACGGCCTGCGATCCGCCAGTGCTTCCTGCACGCCACGCCAGACGTAATCGACGTCGTCCGGCACGATCAACTGGCTGTAGCTATGTTCGTGACTGTCGACAAACCAGGCGGCCGGATAGCCCGTCAACTCTTCGCAGCCGTCGCTGACGAATTCCATTGACCACGATGGATTGTTGCGGCCGCGATAAATCAATCCCGGTACGCCGTTCAGGAGTCCCATCGCACTACGCAACCTGGCTTCGATTGAAGTCTCCTGACGCTTTTGCGCCGTGGTGTCGAACGCGGAGATAAAGAAGGCGTCTTCGTGCCGGCGACATGCCACCTCCAACCAGCGAAGCTGACCGCGAGGATGAACGAAGCGTATCCGCTCGCGGCTACAGACGCCGGTTTCGTTACGCAGCCGCGCCAGCATCTCGCGCCAGATCAGGCGATCCTCCGGATGGACATATGCGGCCATCTCGACGCCCACGGCGCCTGCATCCATCAGTTCGGACCATGCAGCGTTAGCGCTGCGAATGCTGCCCTCGTTATCCACTTGAAGCAACGCGACCGGATAGGCATCGAGGTTCATCGCGGCTGCGGCGAATTCGCTTACAACAGCATTGTCTTGCATTCGTTTACGCCTTCATCATTGACGCGTAAGAGCATCGCGGTGAACCCACGCTGCCAGTTCGAGCCGGGAACGCAAATTCAGCTTGCGCAGCAGATTCTTTACATAGACCTTAACGGTGCCATCGCTGATGCCCAATTGCCGGGCGATCTGCTTGTTGCTCATGCCTTCCGAAATGAGCGCCAGTGTCTGCGCTTCACGCTCGGTCAGTTCGACCCGGCGAGCGCCTCCTTCACCTTCGGGACCATCGTCGTCTTTCGCAAGCAGGGTGACCAGACAATCGTCCAGCACGATCACGCCCTGCACGCAGTTGCGTATGTATAAGCGCAGATCGTCGGGCTCGGTTTCCTTCAGCATATAGCCGTCGGCACCGAGACGAAGCGCGCTCAATAACTCCTTGCGATCGAGCGAAGCGGTCAGCACGACTTTGCGGCTCTCGATCTCGAGCTGGCCCAATTCATCGAGCACATGCAAGCCGCCGAGTCCCGGCATGTGAAGATCGATCAGGATCAGGCCGGGTCGTAACTGCTCCGCGAGCGCAATGCCCTGCCGGCCGCTGGAAGCTTCGCCGACTACCTGAAACTCCCCGGTCGAGTTGAAGTACTCGGCGAGGCCACGCCTGAACAGCGGATGGTCGTCAATCAGAAGCAACGTCGTCGGACCCATCAAGGAACTCCTTTCTGGCATCGTCATTCGGGACAAGCAGGCGCACCCGCGTGCCATTCGGCTGCACATTCTCGATTGCAACTTGCGCGCCTATCGCACGCGCCCGCTCGCGCATGATCTCCAAGCCATAGTGATTTTCCTCTACCGATGCGGGCCGCAATCCGAGCCCGTCGTCAGTCACGGTCACACACAAAGCGCCTGCGGGGTCGTCTATCACTTCAATCCGCGCATGTCTTGCATGCGCGTGGCGGACCACATTCGACAACGCTTCGCGCACGATCTGCAATGCGTGCAGCGCGACATCCGGCGCGAGTTCGATTTCCGGCATGCGGTTATCCAGTTCGAAGACCACGTTGCAGCGACGCGAAAATTCATCGACGGAATCAGCCAGCGCCTGGCGCCACGAGCGCCCTTCGAGCGTCAGGCGCGCACCGGTGATCAACTGGCGAACGTCGCGCTGCAACCGCGTCATCGTGGTCCGCAATTCCGCGAGCAGCGGTTCGGCGGCCTCGGGATTGCGCACCTGCTGTTGCACACGGCTGACGAGAAACGACATGAAGCCCAGTTGCTGTGCGACCGAATCGTGAAGCTCACGGATAAGCGCACGGGTGCCCGCGTCGCAATCGACCTCGCCGCCCCCATCCACCAGTTGCGTGGATGCATCGCGCTGCACCAGGGTCCGGGTCACCGCCATCCAGGCCACCCCACGGGAAAAGCGATCTTAGAGGCAAGAAACGTGCCGTTTGCGGCACTACTCCTTTGGGCATACCTCGTTATCAGGATTGAACGGTGTTTCCCTTTAAGAAACTATTTTGCTTGTGGGGAACGCCGCTTTTCGGGTGTTTTATCCGTCAGACCAGCGATTCGCAACGCACTCGAATGGAGCACACGCCCCGTTTTAGTTCAGATGCAAATGCACACGTTTGAAGCGAAACATGATCCACGTGCTTGACCCGCATCGACAGAACCGGCGACTAAAGACATGACACTGACGCACGATAGAACACCAGGCTCGCCTCCGAGTCTTCCGCGATATCAGGCGCTCCGGATATGTGAGGATGCGCGCCAACACGTTGTGGTCGTTCAAGCCGACGCACTTGCAAAGGTCGAAGCTTTCATCGCGACGCTGCCGGTCGAGCCTGACGTGAGCACGCTGCTCGTTCAAGGCGACACGTCGGCAACGGCTCGCCGTGCATCGTTCTTCCCGACACACGACGCGCTCGATCGCCATCTTCTCGCGACCCTGGATCGCGCGGCAATCGGCTTACGGCTCTATGTATGCGGCGACGAAGCGTTCATCTGGCGCATCCGCCGCCTCGCCGGCGAGGCCGGCATGCTGCCGGAAGAAATCACTGCCGAGCTCGATGCCGCACCGCGCGCCGTCTATTGCGTGCACTGCAGCGCTTCGCATGTGTACGACGCGCTGCCCGAAGTCGAATGTGCCGGCTGCGGCATCAACCTGAGTGTGCGCCAGCATTTCTCGCAGCGCGTCGGTGCCTATCTGGGCGTCTGCGCCGATCCGGATCGTCCTTACCTGGTGCGCCACGCATGAACACAATCGAGGTTCGAGTCGAAGCAACGCGGCTGCTGACGCCGGTGGTACGCGAGTTCACCCTGGTCGCGAGGCACGGTCGGCTGCCGAAGTTTTCCTCGGGCAGTCATATCCAGGTGCAGTTGCCACTGGATGACCGCCCATTGCGCAACGCCTATTCGTTGATTAGCGATCCGGCGGACGCATCCAGCTATCGCATTGCCGTACGCAAACAGGACGATTCGCGCGGCGGCTCGGTATTCATGCATGAGCAAATGCGTGAAGGTGCGGCATTGAAAATCACGCCGCCGGCCAATCTGTTTGCACTGCATTCCAGCGCTCGCGCTCACATCCTGATCGCGGGGGGCATCGGCATCACACCGTTCGTCGCGCATGTCGCCGCACTGGAGCGCGATGTTGCCGACTTCGAACTGCACTACGCCTACCGGCAAGGGCTCACGGATGCATATCGCGCCGAGTTGAGCGAGCGCCTCGGCAGCCGCTTCCATGGATACGACGGTGAGCGTGCGCGCCTCGATGTCGAACGGGTGCTGCGCGGTCGCCCGCTGGGCACGCATGTTTACGTGTGCGGTCCGCAAACCCTTCTGGACTCGGTACGAGACACGGCTCGTGCCCTCGGCTGGCCGGACGGCCGCGTGCACTGGGAAGCCTTTGCTGCGCCGCAGTCCGGCACGCCGTTCGTCGTGACACTCATGCGTAGTGGCTCGAGGTTGGAAGTGGCGGCAGACCAGAGCCTGCTGGAAGCGCTCGAAGCAAGCGGACTCGACATCCCGAACCTGTGCCGCGGCGGTGTCTGCGGTCGGTGTTCGACCCGTCACGTTGCCGGCGAGGTCGACCACCGCGATCTGTTCCTTCACGAATCCGAGCGCGCCACGCACCTGATGCCGTGTGTCTCGCGCGCCCACAGCACCTCCCTTTTCCTGGATCTTTGAGGAACACCCGCCATGAGCGTCATTCTGAAGCCCGCCGAAAGCTATCGTGAAACGTTTTCGTTTCGCAACAGCGAAGCCGCCATCGCCCGCTTCCCCTTCCCGTTTCCCGAAGACGCCTACATGTATTCGGTGAATATCGAGCCGGCCACGTCACGCGATCCAGGCTCGGTCTTCGAGCACTGGTTCGATATCGACGAGCACTACCGCTCCGAAGTCGCCGAACGCGCGATCGTGCTGCAAAACGACTCGCGCCGCTGCATGGTGATGCCGCACATGCAGAGAGCGTCGTGGGACGCGCTGGAAATGATCATGGAGCATCTCGCCCAGGATTATCCAAAACTGTTTTCACTTACCCGCGCAGGCGACCAGTGGTTGTGGCGCAATCGCGCGCTCGGCATTGAGCAGGCGTTTCGTTTCGGCAATGCCGAGACGCTGCCGTGCGAGCCGCTCGAATACATCATGCGGCAGACGCAAGGCGATATCGCGCTGCTCGATCAGCGCGACGGCGACCTCTTTATGGATGCCGGTGTCATCACCGGCCCTGCCGACTGGTCGCTCGCGTTCGATGCGGGAATGAGTTTCAAGCAATGGCATTCGCCGGTTCCCATGGCACACGACATGGGCATTTTCGATCGCGCGCTGAAGTATCTGCTGCATATCCAGGTAGACCGCCCGGTACGCCGTCTGAATTGGACACTCACGATCAACCCGCGCCTCGATACCGCTCCCGAGAATTACCACCTGTGGGGCGCGGAGCGCGGCCAGGTCACGCCGGAGAACGTTGCGCAATGCGTGCATCTGCGCGTCGAACTGCAATTTATGGCGCGGCTGCCACAGAGCAACGCGATGATGTTCAGCATCCGCACGTATCTCGCCAGCATGGCCGAGCTCGTCACCCAGCCGGCGTGGGCGCGCCGTCTTCATCGGGTGCTGCGCGACCTGCCTGAGCCCATTGCCGACTACAAGGGTATGACGCGTTACCGGAAGACCCTGGTCGACTGGTTGAGTCAGTTCGACAACGGCGCCTGATGCGTTGTCGATTTCGTACACCAACACATCCTCACCTCTGGAGTAGCAGACATGGCTAATTCATGGCGTATTTCCGCGCTCGCGGACCGTCATCGCGCATTGGGCTCGAACCTCGAAGACTGGAACGGCATGGGCACCGCATGGACGTACTCCGGCGACCTCGCCGATCAGCACGAGGCGATTCGCACCAAGGCTGGCTTGATGGATGTATCCGGTCTGAAGAAGGTCCACTACGTCGGCCCGCACGCGGAGAGCCTGCTCAACTGGGCAATCACGCGCGACGTCAGCAAGCTCTACCCCGGCAAGTCGGTTTATGCAGCGATGCTGAATGAAGACGGCAAGTTTATCGACGACTGCATCGTCTACCGCACCGGGCCGAATGCGTTCATGGTCGTGCATGGCTCCGGAACCGGTTATGAACGCCTCGTTCGCTCCGCGCAGGGCCGCCAGGTCGCCGTGCTGTTCGACGACGATCTGCATGATCTGTCTTTACAGGGTCCCGCCGCCGTGGACTTCCTCGCCGAACACGTGCCGGGCATCCGCGATCTGCCTTATTTTCATCACCTGCAAACGCGGCTTTTCGGCAAGCCGGTGATGATCTCGCGCACCGGCTATACCGGCGAGCGCGGCTACGAAATCTTTTGCAAGGCCGCGGATGCACCGTTCATCTGGGACACCGTCCTCGACAAAGGTGCGGCGTCCGGCATCATCCCGTGCGCGTTCACGGCGCTCGACTGGTTACGCGTCGAAAGCTATCTGCTGTTCTTCCCCTACGACAACTCCGAGATGTACCCGTTCGCGAACGAAAAGGCGGGCGACACGCTGTGGGAGCTCGGCCTCGACTTCACCGTATCGCCGGGAAAAACCGAGTTCTGTGGCGCGGGCGAACACTTCCGTCTGCAAGGCAAGGAGCGTTTCAAGATCTTCGGCGTACTGGTGGACTCCACCGAAGCAACCAACGGCGGCGACGCATTGTGGAACGACGGCAAGCAGGTCGGCGTCGTCACATGCGGCATGGTCTCGCGGTTGACCGGCCGCTCGATGGCGATCGCCCGCCTCGACGTGGACTACGCACGCCCCGGCGCGCCGCTCGAAGTGCGCGGCCGCATCAAGGCCCGTGCCAGCGCCGCCGAATTGCCGTTCGACGATCCGGAAAAGAAGAAACGCACCGCAATCGGCTGATCCGTCGACGGTCTCCCGTTACGTCTCTCACGTATTTTCAGGAGTGTCGCAGTGACCCAGAATTACATACTGACGATCAGTTGCCCGGCCACCTCCGGCATCGTCGCGGCCGTCTCGTCCTATCTCGCGCAATCGGGCTGCTATATCAGCGAGCTGGCACAATTCGACGACGAATCCAACGGCACATTCTTCATGCGTGCGGTGTTCCGCTTCAACGATGCGAAGACCGGCAGCATCGACAAGCTACGCACCGACTTCGGCAGCATCGCAAACGACTTCGCGATGCAATGGAAGCTCTACAGCGCCGCGCAACCGATGAAGGTGCTGCTGATGGTCAGCAAGTTCGACCATTGCCTCTCCGACCTGCTGTACCGGTATCACAAAGGCCAACTGCATATGCAGATCACCGCCGTCGTCTCCAACCATCTGGACCTGCGGCCGATGGCGGAGCGCGAAGGCATCCGTTTCATCTATCTGCCGGTGACACCGGAAACCAAGGACCAGCAGGAAGCCGAACTGTTGAAGATCGTCGCCGAGACGGAGACGGAACTCGTGGTGCTCGCGCGCTATATGCAGATTCTCTCCAACAACCTCTGCAAGCAGCTCGCCGGCCGGGCCATCAATATCCATCACTCGTTTCTGCCGGGATTCAAAGGCGCAAAGCCGTATCACCAGGCATTCGAACGCGGCGTCAAGCTGATCGGCGCCACCGCGCACTACGTCACGTCAGATCTCGACGAAGGACCGATCATCGAACAGGAAGTGCAGCGTGTCGATCACGTCCTGCAACCGGACGGGCTCGTAGCGATCGGGCGCGATACGGAAACGGTGGCGCTGTCGCGTGCGGTGAAATTCCATACCGAACATCGCGTCTTCCTCAATCGCGACCGCACCGTGATCTTCCGATAACCCTGGCTCAACTCATCGGCGGCAAACCATGAAAAAACGCGTTGCAATCATCGGTGCGGGCCCTTCCGGGATGGCGCAATTGCGCGCTTTCCAGTCCGCGAGAGAAAAAGGCGCAGACATTCCCGATATCGTCTGCTTCGAGAAGCAGAAGGACTGGGGCGGCATGTGGAATTACACATGGCGCACGGGCGCCGACGAGAACGGCGAGCCGGTGCACGGCAGCATGTATCGCTACCTGTGGTCCAACGGGCCAAAGGAATGTCTGGAGTTCGCGGACTACACCTTCGAGGAGCATTTCGGCAAACCGATCGCCTCGTATCCGCCGCGTGAGGTGCTGTGGGACTATATTCGCGGACGCGTCGAGAAAGCCGGTGTACGGCCTTATATTCGCTTCAATACGGCGGTTCGTCAGGTGAGCTTTGACGCCGCAACCAGGAAATTCACCGTCACTGCGCAAGACTATTCCGCCGGCACAACGACGTCGGAAGAGTTCGATTACGTCGTCAACGCGTGCGGCCACTTCTCGACACCGAATGCGCCAAGCTTCCCCGGCTTCGAGAGTTTTGGCGGCCGCATCCTGCATGCACACGATTTCCGCGACGCGCTGGAGTTCAAGGACAAAGATGTATTGCTGGTCGGCAGCAGCTATTCGGCGGAAGACATCGGCTCCCAGTGCTACAAGTACGGTGCGAAGAGCATCACCAGTTGCTATCGCACGGCGCCGATGGGCTATCACTGGCCCGAAAACTGGGAAGAAAAACCGATATTGCAGCGCGTGCGCGGCAATATCGCTTACTTCGCCGACGACACGCACAAGCGCATCGACGCGATCATCCTGTGCACCGGGTATCAGCATCACTTCCCGTTTCTACCCGACGAACTGCGCCTGAAGACCGGCAATCGCCTGTGGCCTTTGAACCTTTATAAAGGCATTTTCTGGGAAGACAATCCGGGCCTGATCTACCTCGGCATGCAGGACCTCTGGTATTCGTTCAACATGTTCGACGCTCAAGCCTGGTATGCGCGCGATGTGATCCTCGGACGCATCACGCCGCCGTCGAAAGCGGAGATGACTGCACACAGCCTCGCATGGCGCGCGAAAGAAGAAAAGCTCGTCACCCATCAGGAAATGTTCGAGTTTCAGGGCAGCTACATTCAGGAGCTGCTCGATGCGACCGACTACCCGAGTTTCGACATCGAAGGGGTGAACCGAACTTTCCTCGAATGGAAACACGACAAGCATGACGACATCATGGGCTACCGCAACAAGTCCTATCGCTCGCTGATGACTGGCACGCAATCCCCGCCTCATCACACGCCGTGGCTATCGGCACTCGATGACTCGATGGACGCGTATCTTGGCGAACCCGTTGCGGCGTTGAAAACCGCCGGCTAAGCGGCGCGAGCCAGGGAAGAACATGCTGATACGCACCCCCATAAGCTCGCGTCCCGCTGAGCCGGCGCTATTTGCTCGCGCGGCCGGATGCGAACGATATCGCGTGGCGGGCGGCGGCCTCACGGTCGTCGCGCTCACGCCCGGCGATACTTTGCAGATCGTGGATATCGAAGGCCTGCAGCCCTGCGAACTCATGGCCTTCGATGCGCACGGCGAAGCGGCGCTGGCCGCGCTCGATCTACAAGCGTCGGCGGGCGCTTCGTTCATGGCGAGTCTGTTGCATAACAGCGCGGCCTCGCACGTGCTGACCGGTCTGCTCAAGCGTGGCGTTCATGCGAGCGCATTGCAGTCCGCGGCGACTATCTGGAGCGGCGACACACCGGCGGGCTTTACGCGAAGACTCATTGCCTCCGAAGCGCTGCTCGTCATCGTCGCCGCGCCGGGTGCCGCAAGGGCAATCGATTCGCAGAACCCGCCCACCGGCTTGCGCCTCACGATCGATCGCGCGAATCCCGCGCTGCTCGCCGCGCCGCCGCTTCCCGCACCATTGGCCGACACGCTGAACGACTTCACGATCCAGCCCGGCACCGCCACCGCGTACACGGTGCGCGCGGGAGAATACATTCAGGTACTGGACGTCGCGGGTCGGCAATGTTCGGATTTCGTCGCCTTCGATCTCGCCGCGTTGGATAGAAACAAGGAACTCGACCTCGACCAGACCGTGACGAGAACGCTGAATGGCAATGCGTATCCCGCTCCCGGCCTGTTCTCGAAGTTCTTCAATCGAAACATGCAGCCCATGCTCGAAGTCGTACGCGATACGGTGGGCCGTCACGACTCATTTGCACTGGCGTGCGCGGCGCGCTATTACGAAAGCCAGGGCTATTTCGGCCATAGCAACTGCAGCGACAACATGAGCCGTGCCCTCGCCGCTTTTAACGTGGCGCCGCGCCCCGGCTGGCCCGCGATCAATTTCTTCTTCAATACCGGCATCAATGCCCATCAGCAAATGACACTCGATGAACCGTGGTCGCGTCCAGGCGACTACGTGCTGGTGCGCGCGCTGACCGACCTCGTGTGCGTGAGTTCGTCCTGTCCCGACGACATCGATCCTGCGAACGGCTGGAATCCGACCGATATCCAGATCCGCGTCTATCCGAACAAGGAACGCTTCTCCATTGCCATGGCTACCCGAACCACGCCCGATGCCGAACCGGTCCTGACCCGCGAGTCAGGCTTTCATGCAAAGACGTCGGCGCTCACCCGCCATTTCACCGACTATCGCGGCTGGTGGCTGCCCACGCACTACGAGGGCTTCGGCACCGTCGAAGAATACTTCGGCTGCCGGGAGCGCGTCGCCATGATGGATCTGTCCGCGCTGCGCAAGTTCGAGATCATCGGTCCCGACGCGGAAGCCCTGTTGCAATACTGTCTGACGCGCGACGTCCGGCGCCTCGCGGTAGGCCAGGTCGTGTATTCGGCGATGTGCTATCCGCACGGCGGCATGCTCGACGACGGCACGCTGTTGCGCCTCGGCCCGGACAATTTCCGCTGGATCTGCGGCGAAGACTACGCCGGTGTCTGGCTGCGCGAGCAGGCCGCGGCGCTCGGCATGAAAGTGTGGATCAAATCGGCCTCGGATCAGATTCACAATCTGTCGATTCAGGGACCGCTGAGCCGCGAGTTGTTGAAGCAGATGGTGTGGACGCCGCCCACCCAGCCGGCACTCGATAAGCTCGGCTGGTTCCGCTTTCTGGTCGGCCGGCTCGACAATTACGAAGGCTGTCCGATCATGGTCTCGCGCACCGGCTACACCGGCGAACTCGGCTATGAAGTCTGGTGTCATCCGCAGGATGCCGAACGCGTGTGGGACCGTTTGTGGTTGGCTGGGCAACCGCTAGGCATGGTTCCGCTCGGACTGAACGCGCTCGATATGCTGCGCGTCGAAGCCGGCCTGATCTTCGCCGGCTACGAGTTCACCGACGAGACCGATCCGTTCGAAGCCGGCATCGGCTTTTCGGTGCCGCTGAAAACCAAAGCGGACGACTTCATCGGCCGCGACGCATTGCTTGCCCGCAGCGCGCATCCGCGGCACAAGTTGGTCGGACTCGAACTCGACGGCAACGAACCCGCGCATCATGGAGATTGCGTGCACGGGCAACACAACGCGCGCGCGCAGATCGGCGTGGTCACGAGCGGCGTGCGTTCGCCGATCCTCGGCAAGAACATTGCGCTGTGCCGTATCGATATCGCCTATGCCGAACCGGGAACACGCTTGCAGGTCGGCAAGATCGACGGGCATCAGAAACGCATCGACGCTCAGGTCGTGGCGCCGATCTTCTACGATCCGGACAAGAGCCGTGTCCGCGCCTGAACGGCTGCAGCACGGGCCCCGGCTTGCGCCAGGTAGCGCGGCGGGGCTGCGCCACCAACCCCGCTCAATGCCGCATCAAGGACCACAACAGCAGCGCCAGCAACAGCACCACGACCACCTGCCAGAACAGCACCGGATCGCTCTCGAGCAAGGGCTTGCGCCGAATCGGCGCCATCGCGTCCCGACCGCTCGAAAAACGATCGAGATCAGCGCAGACTTCGAGCACGTCCTGATACCTGCGCGCCGGGTCGGTCTGCAGGGCTTTCTCCAGCACCAGGTCGAGCCATTGCGGCGCGTCCGGCCGGTACTGATAGAGCGGCACGCGTCCATTAAAACCGTAGGGCAGCTTGCCGCCGCTGAACAGCCGGTACAGGGTCACGCCAAACGCGAACACCTCGGAGCGCGCATCGCCCTGTGCGCCCTTCATCAACTCAGGCGCCATATAAGCGGGCGAGCCCGGCGCGGCGTCAGGGCCTGGCAACTGCATGCCCGGCATATAACCGAAACCGAGATCGAGCAGGCGCGTGCTATCGCCCCACATCACGAGCACGTTCTCGGGTTTGATATCGCGATGGAAGATATTGCGGCGATTCAGCACGTCGATCGAATGGCCTAGCTGTTGCGCGATCTTGAGCGCACGTGGCAGTGCCATGGGCTGAGGCGCCGCCAGCAGTTTTTCGAGCGTGACGCCTGCGCCGAGCGGCATCACCACATAGAGCCGGGTTTGCCGGTCGGCATCGATCGGCATCGGCGCGAGCACGCCGTCGTCGCCGATCTTGCCGGCCAGCCAGCGCTCGCGCACGATCGACTGCCGCACGTTCTCGTCCTGCTCGACACGCGGCTTGGGAAACTTGAGCGCCAGCGGCGTGTTCGGATCGGCCAGATCGTAGCCGGCGAAAATCCGCGAATAGAAGCCATCGCTCAACACGCTCTTGAGCAGATATCCGTCGACCACCTCGCCGGCGTCGGGAACAGCCGGAATAGGCAAAACGCCGACCACACGTTCGAGGTAACCGACATCGAGCGAAGGCAGGGCGCCCACATCGAGCACCACGCTCGTCACGTCGTCCTGCGAGCCGCGCGTCAGCGCCAGCGCGCCCAGCCGCCGTGCCGTTTCGAGCGCACCGCCGCGCGCCGCCAGCACCGTCTGCAGTTCGCGCATCGGCACGCGGCGATAGAGTCCGTCGGAGCACATCAGCAGTCGGTCGCCCTCGCGCAGCTCAAGCGTTTCGATGCGCGTCACCAGCGTCGGAAGCATGCCGACCGCGTGCGCCACATACGAACCGAAAGCAACCGGCACCACGTCGTCGTCACCGAGCTGGGTCAGTTGGCCATCGCGCAGCAGATAGAGCCGCACATCGCCGGCCGCGACCAGATACGCGGTAGCGCGGCGCACGATCAGCGCCGCAAAGGACGCGGACATCTGCTTCAGTGCAGGGTCGACGCGGCCGATCTGATGCAGCCAGCCGTGTATCGCCTCGAGCGCGCGCGCAGCGGCCACGCCGGGCTGCAAGGTGTCGGCGAGCCCGTAATAGGCATCGATAAAGGTCCGCACCGAGAGTTCGGCTGCGACCCGTCCGCCCTTGCTGCCGCTCACGCCATCGGCGAGAGCGATCACGCTGCCACGCGCGGCGCGCGCCGCGAGATCGCCGAGCATCACGCCGACGTAGTCTTCGTTAATGTGATCCTGCCCGCGGGCGCGGGCAGGGAAAGAAACACAACCGATCTCGAGCGCGGCGCACTCGCCGCGCTCCGGCCTCAACTGCAGATCGATTTCCTGGCCGCTCATTCCGCGACCGCTAGCGGGCCTTCCCTCTGGATCGTCTGGCACCGGGCTGGTGTTCGGTGCGGGCAAGCTATCCTGGGAGAAGGGTTCATTCATTTACTTTTTGCCGTGGGTCATCACGTCGCTTGTTTCCAGATCGTGCTCGATCTTCTCGAGCACCTGCGGCGAGCGCTTCTTGAGCATCAACAACCAGACTGCGCCAACCAGCATATACGCAACGAACAGATACGGCAGGATGTTATACGGATAATCGGGCACCGGATACACGCTGCCGATCACCGCGCCGACCATCGCCAGTGCGCCGAGCACGCCCCACACCACGTTGCTCGTCTTGAGCTCGCCCTGCTTCTTCAGATAAACCGGTGCCGCGATGGCGACCAGGAAATACACGACCAGGAAGCCGAAGGTCGCAAACGTACTGGTATAACCGAAGGTGTTGAGCGGACCCGTGCCGAGCATCGCGATACACACCACAAAGGTCACGATGGAGGAAAACGCAACGGCAATGTACGGTGTCTGGTGCGTGCGGTGCACCATGCCCATCGAGCGATGCACGAACTGATAGCGGCCCATCGAATACAGCAGACGGCTGGACGAGTTGATGCACGCAAGCACGCACGAGAACGCGCTGACCGAGGCAATCAGATAAAACACCGGACCGAGCGGCGAGGCGCCGACGCTCGTAAGCAAGGTGCTGAGCACGGCCGAATCGCCGCCGAGCTTGGCTGCGTCGTCGTGGTAGGCGATCGTCATAGAGTACGCCACGAACATGAAGAACAGGCCCGACAGGATCACGCACCAGACCACCGCACGCGGAATGACGCGCAACGGGTTTCTGGTTTCCTGGCCGAGCGAGGCCGCGCTTTCGAAACCGACGTACGAGAAGATGCCAAGCACCATGCCCTGTGCCATGCCCTTACCGCTCACGCCCTGCAGACCCAGTTGCGTATGGTCGATGATATGGTCCGGATGCAGTGCGAGCACATAGATCAGCACACCGCCCACGATCACCACCGAAGCGGCTTCGATTGCCAGCGACAGGCGCGAGGAGAGCTTCACGTCACGCGCCGAGAAGAACCAGGCCAGGCCGACAAAGATCGTGTAGACCGCCCACGACGGGATATTGACACCCCAGGCCGTAAAAGCGTTCTGCACGAACACTACGCCTGCGGCGCCAACCCCCATTGCAGTGCCCACGTAAGCCGCGATCAGGCCCCAGCCGGCAATGCCCCCCGCCATCGGCCCAAGCGCGCGCGAGATATAGATAAAGAACGAACCCGCCGACGCGATCCGGCTCGAGAGCGCGATGATGCTCATGCTCACCAGCAGCAGTCCGAGCGTCGAAAGACCATAAATCAACCATGTCCCCGCACCGGCCAGCGCCGCGATCGCGGTCACGTTGATCGACGGCGTGAAGGTCGGTGAAAGGTTCGCGATAGATTGGCCGATGACCTCGGGAAAACCTAACGTGCCGGCACGCAGACCGCCGGATGGTGCCGGCGCTGCTTGCGTGGTGCTTTGCGGAGTGCTCATGTCGGGCTCCTGATAGATTGGTGAATCAAGGTTGAATGCACTCAACTTTTCCACAGTCAAAAAACTCAAAACAATTCAATTCATTTGGTCCATCCGGGAATCCAGGAAGTACCCGCGAGCGGAATGCGCGCCATCGCCGCCGCCTCGACCGTCAGCGCGACCAGATCCTCCGGTTCGAGGTGATGGACGTTCTGCTTGCCGCACGCGCGCGCGATCGTCGTCAGTTCCATGTTCAACGTCTTCAGGTAGTTGCGCACGCGGCGCGAACCTTCATCTGGCTGGACACGCTGTTCGAGCACCGCGTCCTGGGTGGTCACGCCGACCGGGCACTTGCCCGTGTGGCAGTGATGGCAGAAACCCGGCGACGTATTCAGCGCCGCGTAATCCGCCGCCGCCGAATGCAGCGCGCCGTTCTGAAAGTACGTATCGCTGTTGCAGCCGAGCGCCATCAGCATGCCCTGCCCGATCGCCACCGCATCCGCGCCGAGCGCCAATGCCTTCGCCACGTCAGCACCGGTGCGGATGCCGCCCGAGACGATCAGTTGCACCTGGCCTTTCATATTCAGGTCTTCGAGCGCGTCCACCGCCTGGCGAACCGCGGCCAGCGTCGGAATGCCGACGTTCTCGATGAAGCAGGTCTGCGTCGCCGCCGTGCCGCCCTGCATCCCGTCGATCACCACCACGTCCGCGCCCGCATGCACCGCGAGCTTGACGTCGTTGAACGTGCGGGTTGCGCCGACCTTCACGTAGATCGGTTTTTCCCAATCGGTGATTTCGCGCAGTTCCTGAATCTTGATCGCCAGATCGTCCGGGCCGGTCCAGTCCGGATGACGGCTCGCAGAACGCTGATCGACGCCGGCCGGCAACGTGCGCATCGAGGCGACGCGCGGATTGACCTTCTGCCCGAGCAGCATGCCGCCGCCGCCCGGTTTCGCGCCCTGGCCGATCACGATTTCGATCGCATCGGCGCGGCGCACGTCGTCCGGATTGAAGCCGTAGCGCGACGGCAGGCACTGATAGACCAGCGTCTTCGACGAGCGGCGCTCTTCCTGCGTCATGCCGCCGTCGCCGGTGGTGGTCGAGGTGCCCATCGCGGTCGCGGCCTGGCCGAGCGCTTCTTTCACGTTTGCGGACAGCGCGCCGAAGCTCATGCCGGCGATCGTGATCGGAATGTCGAGCACCACCGGTTTTTTGGCGAAGCGCGTGCCGAGCACGGTCTGCGTCGCGCATTTCTCGCGATACCCTTCGAGCGGGTAGCGCGACAGCGAGGCGCCGAGAAACAGCAGATCGTCGAAATGCGGCACACGGCGTTTCGCGCCCAGACCGCGAATTTCATAGAGGCCGCGCTGCGCGGCGGCGTGGATATAGTCGATCGTCTTGCGGTCGTAGCCTTGCGACTCTTCCTGCTGCAAGCGGACGAATTGAACGGATTTGGCTTCCATGGGGGCCTTCTTCGAGAGCGTGTGTTCAATATTCCTGGTTCGCGTCGGCGTTCCAGTGATAGAGCGTGCGAGCGGAGGCGATCCGTTTGAACGACGCCGGGTCGTGGTCCATGCCAGCGGCGGTCAGCAGCGCGCGCACCGCGTCGATATCCGTCTGCGTCATCGGCTCGTACTGCGCGTCCGCGCCGAGCGATTTCACGTCGCCGCGCACGTACAGCACCGCTTCGTAAAGTGAGTCGCCGAGCGCATCACCCGCATTGCCACAGATCACCATGCGGCCCGCCTGCGCCATGAACGCCGAGAAGCTGCCCACCGAGCCGCCCACCACGATGTCGCCACCCTTGAGCGAAATACCGCAGCGCAGGCCCGCATCGCCGTCGATCACCAGCAGGCCGCCGTGCGCCGAAGCGCCCGCGCCGTTCGACGCGAAACCCTTCACATGCACCTTGCCGCTCATCATGTTTTCCGCGACGCCGGTGCCCGCGCTGCCGTCGATCTCGATCGTCGCGTGTTTGTTCATGCCGCCCGCGTAATAGCCGGCGTGACCGGCGATCGTCACTTGCACCGGCGCATCCACGCCGACTGCGAGGTTATGCGCGCCATTCGGCGCGACGACCGTCACCGCCTGGCCCTCCAGTTCGCTCGCCGGTTTGTGCAGGAACTGGTTCAGCTCACGGACCGTCGTGCGCGCCAGATCGAAAGTCAGGCTTTCCATACATACATCTCCTCAGGTGCGGGTTCGAAGACCCTGGCGTTCTTGATATCGGGCAGATGCGCGAGCGAACGGAACTCGGAAGCGATAGCGACGTAGTCGTCGTTTTCCGCGACCACCGCCGGCTTGCACGCGAACGGATCGCGAATCAGCGCGAGTTCGGTCGAAGTGCCCATCAGGAACGTGTAGAAGCCGTCGAGTTCTTCGAAACCCTTCTGCAAGGCGACCGGCAACGTGTCGCCTTCGCGCAGCCGCCATTCGAGAAAGCGGCAGGCGGCTTCGGTGTCGTTGTCGGTATCGAAGTGAATGCCTTGCGGTTCGAGCTTGCGGCGCACGCCATGCGCGTTCGAGAGCGATCCGTTGTGGACGAGGCAGAAGTCGTCGCCGGCCGTGAACGGATGGGCGCGGTCAGGCGTCACCGCCGATTCGGTCGCCATACGTGTGTGGCCGACCAGGTGCGAGCCTGTCAGGTTCGCAAAGTCATAACGCTCGGCGACTTGCGACGGCGAGCCAATATCCTTGTACAGATCGATCGAGCGGCCGCTCGACAGCAGATACAGCTTCGGATAGCGCTCGCGCAACCACGTCTTCACGCGCTCGACATTGCCTTGCACCGTCAGTACCGCATGATTGCCCTTCGCATCGGCACGGGCAGTCACGTCCATTGCCGCGTTCAATGCGTCCAGCAGCGGTTGCCATGCGAAGTCCGCGCCTTCGTCGGTGAAGCCCGCGTAGATGCTCAGCTTGCGCTGGCTCGCTTCGACCTGTTTGCCGAACACCGCGAGGCCCGCCGAATCCGGTCCGCGCTCGGTCATGCCGATCAGCATCGGCACCATCAGTTCGCCGAGCCGTTCGCGCAATGCCGGCGTCTTGACCAGCAAGCCCACAATTCCGCACATGGTGCTTCTCCTTAGAAAAATTCGAGGTAGGTCTTCAGTTCCCAGTCCGAAACGTGGCGCATGTATTCGAGCCACTCCATCCGTTTGAGCTTGAGGAATTCATCGGCAACCGGGCCGAGCGCGTCGCAGATCACGCGGTCGCTTTCGAGCGCATCGAGCGCCTGCTCGAGGTTTTGCGGCAACACGCCGATGCCGTGTTCGGCGAGTTTCGCGGGCGACCACTCGTAGAGATTTTCGTTAGCCGGTTCGCCCGGCGACAGACCACGGTCGACGCCGTCCAGCCCCGCGGCAATCACGGCCGCCGTCGCGAGATACGGATTGCATGCGCCATCCGGCAAGCGCAGTTCGATGCGCTCGCCGGGCATGCGCACCATCGTCGAACGGTTGTTGTCGCCGTAGCTGATGTAGGCCGGCGCCCACGTTGCGCCTGTCAGCGAACGGCCAACCACGAGGCGCTTGTACGAGTTCACCGTCGGATTGCACAGCGCGGCCAGCGCCGGCGCGTGCGCGAGCAGGCCCGCCGTGAACTGGTAGCCGAGCGTGGAGAGGCCCATGCCGAGCTTGTCGCTCTTGTCGGAGAACAGGTTGCGTTCGCCGTCGCCGATGGACATATGCATGTGCATGCCATTGCCGGGACGGTTCGCGAACGGCTTCGGCATGAACGAGCAGATCATGCCGAGTTCATTGGCGATCTCGGAGGCTGCCATCTTGAAGAACACGTAGTGATCGCACGAGGTCAGGCAATCGGTGTACGTGTAGTTGATTTCGAACTGACCGTTCGCGTCTTCATGATCGATCTGATAGACGTCGATGCCGACCGCGCGCATCGACTCGGTGAGCTTTTCCAGGAAGACGCGCGTACGCGAGAGTCCCTTGTAGTCGTAGCACGGCTTGGCGAGCGTATCGCTCGGATCGCAGGGCTCCAGCGTGCCGGACGCCGAACGGCGCAGCAGCGAGAATTCCGGTTCGAGGCCCGTGAAGAGCGTCCAGTCGCGCTCGGTCATCCGTGCGACCTGCTTCTTCAAGGTCACGCGCGAATCGTATTGCCACGCTTCGCCATCCACATGACCGTCGCAGACGATCCGTGCGAGACCCGGCTGCCACGGCACCGGCGTGAGCGTCGCCAGATCGCCGACGGCCATATAGTCGGGGCCGTTCGGCTCGATACCGACTCCCCAGATCGCAAACCCCGCGAAACCGGCACCCGCTTTCAACACGCTCTTCAGATGACTGACCGGCACCGATTTCGCCTTGGCCACGCCGTGAATATCGACAAACTGCGCCAGCACGTACTTCACGCCCTGCTGCGTCAGATACGCTTGCGCCTCTTCCGCCGAGCCGAAGCGGGGCACGCATCCGAGCTCGTTGACCGGCAGCTTGCTCGCATCGTTCAAGTTCATCGCCACTCCTTGCAACTGCATCTTTCGTGGTTTGGAAAAGCCACACACAACGCGTGTGACCGGGTTACGCAATACGCTCCCGAACGCCGGTTGCGGCGCGCTTCGAGCCTGTTTTCAATCGGCCGGATACTTTATTGGTGAGAAACAAAGATTCTTTTAGTGAAACTCTTTGCGCGTGACTTGGCGCTGCAATCTGCTACGCTTTCCTTTTACGTGAGGCTTACATGCAAATCGGTGAAGACAATAAAACGCCGCTTGAACGCTACCTCGGCAACACCATTCGCGAATTACGCCAACGCCACGGCCTGACCATTGCTCAGGTTTCCGCTCAGGCCGGCATCAGCCGCGGCATGCTCTCGAAGATCGAAAACGCGCAGACTTCCGCAGGTCTCGAGGTCCTCAACCGCATCGCCCAGGCACTCGGCGTTTCGCTCTCCATGCTGTTCCGCAATTTCGACGTGCCGCAAGGCGGTGCACAACTCGTCAAAAAAGGCAGCGGCATGGAAGTGGTGCGCAAGGGCACCAAAAGCGGCCACACCTATCACCTGCTTGCCTATGACCAAGGTCCGCATAAGCTTTTCGAACCCTTCCTGATCACGATGGAGGACGAAGCCGAACGCTTTCCCGTGTTTCAGCATCCGGGCACCGAATTCATTCACATGCTCAAGGGCGTGATCGAATACCGCCACGGTCAGCAAACCTACATTCTTCATCCTGGCGACACCCTCACCTTCCAGGGCGAGATACCGCACGGTCCGGAACGCCTGATCAAGACGCCCATTCAATTCCTGTCGATCTTCGTGTATCCGCAATCGAGTGCAACTGACTGATCGCTCGCTGCGGCCGTCTCAGTCGATGCCTCTATCAATGCAACGTTTGTGCCATGTTTATCTGAGTGAATCAAAGATTCCCACCAATAAACGCTTTGGACGCCATGCGCCGTTCCTGATTTCGACGCTGAAAGGTTCATCAGTCTGACTGCGGTGCACATCGTCGCTGTGACTGGTGCGACTTTGCACAAAAACGAGGTGTGCGGTTAAGCAGCGTTAAAAGCAACACTTATACAAACTCGCGCTATCGCGCCTGAATCAGCGCAATGCATCGTCCGGCAGATCGGGCAGCGCCCGCGCGAGCGACGGTTGAATCGCGTTGTCCAGCACGCCGCGCGTCAGCATGACGATGTCGCCGGCGAACTGTTCCCACTCGCCCTGGCGATGCAGCAGGAAAAAATCGCGCCGCCCGAGGCGGCTCGGCGGCAACGGCATCACCGCGATATCGTCCAGATAGTGCCGCGCCTGCCACAGACACAAAGGGGTCGAAATCGCGAATCCCACCCGCGCGGCTACCAGACTCAGCAGCGGATCGGTCGCGTCGAACTCGTAACGCCGCGGACTGTTGATGCCCAGATGCCGCGCGAAACGCTCGATCTGCTGGCCGATCACCGAGCGCGCCGTATAGCGGATCAGCGGCAGCTCAAGCGCAAGCGTGCGCCAGTCGATATTGCGGCGTCCGTTTAATTGGCTGCGTGCAACCACCACCACGAATGCCTCGGAAAACAGCGGCACTTCGATGATCCGTGCGTCGCTCAGCGTGGTCTGCGTGCAGATCGCGATATCCAGTTCGCGGTCGTGCAACTGTTTGCTAAGCCCCGGCGTGAGACCGGACCACATCGAAATCTGCCGCTCTGAATTCGACACCGCACGAATCAATTCAGGCCCGACAGTGGCCGCGAACGAATCGACGCACCCCAGGCGTACCGGCATCTTGCCGGCCTGCGAGGCATCGCCGATGCGGGTGCTCACCATCTGCGCGTGTTCGATCAACGGCCCCGCCAACTCCAGCAACGCGCGCCCCGCTACATTCGGGCGCGGCGGACGGCTCTCGCGATCGAACAGCGTCAGGCCCTGATCTCGCTCCAGCGCGGCAATCGACTGGCTGATGGCGCTCTGGCTCACGCCGAGCTGCTTCGCCGCGCCCGTCATCGAGCCGCTGTCGCAGACAGCCACAAAAGCCTGCAACGCGCGCAGATCGATCGGGGTCGGGGTTCGTCTCATGAAATGCTCCGCTCGCGTGGGTGACATGCCGGTCATCCTGTGCGGTACGACAGCATGGTGCCGAGGTTCGCGCGGTTGGTGCACAGGATGAGAAATTGCATTGGCTCGCCATAAGTTTGCCTAATACAAAATTGGCGCGGCCAACGTTTTCCTAGAATTCGCCTCATTGCCTACACAGAGGTCCACATGAGCCACTACGATTTCATCGTGATTGGCGCTGGCGTCATCGGCGCGTCGGTCGCCCATCATCTCGCCGCATTGGGCGCGCAAAGCGTGCTGGTTATCGAACAGGGCACGATCGGCGCGGGCACCACGTCACAGTCGTCCGGCCTGTTGCGCACGCACTATTCGGTGCGCCAGAACGTCGAACTCGCGCGCTCTTCGTGGTGGGCATTCAATAATTTCGCTGACTATCTCGGCGACGACGAAGCGTCCTGTGGTCTCGTCAAATGCGGCTATCTGATCTGCGCGCCCGACGGCGACAAGCTGGAGCCGCTGCGCGCCTCGCTCGCCGCGCAGCAGGAGATGGGCATCGAAGTGCAACTGCTCGACAGGGCGCAAGCGCACGAGCGCCTGCCGATCGCGAACTTCGACGACGCCGCGCTGATCGGCTATGAACCGGAGGCGGGTTTTGCGGATGCCTATCTGGTGGCGACCGGCTTCGCCCGTTCGGCGCGCCGGCGCGGTGTCAAGATCATGGAAGGCGTGACGGTCACGGGGCTCGTGCGCGAAGGACGCCGGATCACCGGCGTCGCAACCAGCGCGGGCAACTTCAGTTGCGGAACTCTCATCAGCACGCAGAATATCTGGACGCCGGAACTCGCCGGCTGGATTGGTGTGCCGCTGCCGGTCAAGCCTGAGCGTCACACGGTGCTCGCGCTCGAATGCGATGGCGCCGCGTACTCGTTCAAGATGCCCGCGTTCAAGGACCTGGGTTCGGCCGGCATGCTCTATTACCGTAGCTATGGCGGCAGTCAGATGCTCGTGTCCGAAGGCGTGGTCGGCGAAACGCTGAACTCGCCGGAAACCGAACAGGGCGATATCTCGCTCGACTACGTCGCCGAAGTCGGCGCGCAAGTTGCCGAACGCTTCCCTGCTTATGAGGCCGCCGGGCTGGCTTCGTCATGGACCGGCGTCTACGACGTGACGCCCGACTGGAATCCGGTGTTGGGCAAGGTCGCCGATATCGAGGGACTCGTTGTCGGCTTTGGCTTCTCCGGGCACGGCTTCAAGCTGTCGCCGGGCATCGGCAAGATTCTCGCGCAGCATGCGCTCGGCCAGCCCACGGATGTTTCTCTCGCACCCTATGCGCTCGACCGGTTCGCCAGTGGCGCGCTACTGGTGGGCAAGTATGGCTCGGGCGCGGTCTCCTGACTACTGGACGTAAATACAGAACGTAAAGGGTGCTCAAGTCATGACAATCAACATTCTGGTTCCAGTCAAGCGCGTGGTGGACGCCAACGTCCGCGTGAGGGTCTCGTCGAACGGTTCGATCGACACCACCGGCCTCAAGATGTCGCTCAACCCGTTCGACGAATGTGCCGTCGAAAAGGCATTGCAACTCAGGGAAGCCGGTGTTGCGTCGAAGGTGACGGTGATCACGTGCGGCACGCAAGCCAGCCAGGACGTGTTGCGCACGGCGCTCGCGATGGGTGCCGACGATGCCGTGCTGATCGACACATCGGCGGCAACCGCCACGCTGGATTCGCTGGCGGTGGCGCGTCTGCTGAACGCTCACATGGCGAGTCGGGAATACGGCCTCGTCCTATGCGGCAAGCAGGCGATCGACGGCGACATCGGCGGTGTCGCCGCCATGCTCGCCGCCCTGCTCGACTGGCCGCAGGCGTTGAACGCAGGCGCACTCACGGCGGATGGCACAGGCTGGTCCGTCATGTGCGACGACGACACCGGCACGGCGACGTGGCGGCTCGAGGGCGCGGCTGTCGTCAGTGCGGATCTGCGCCTCGCCGAGCCGCGCCGCGTGACCTTGCCGAGCATCGTCAAGGCGAAGCAGAAGCCGCTCGCGATCGTGGACGCCGCCACGCTGTCAATCGACCTGACGCCCCAGAGCCATATCATCAAGCTCAGCGATCCGCCGGTTCGCCAGCCCGGCATCAAGGTCGCCGACAGCGCCGCGCTCATCGCAGCGCTCGCAGAACGGCGCGTATTCGATCAAGCAGGAGTGTCCGCATGAGAAGCCTTGTCGTAGCCGAAAGCGAAAACGGCCGCGTGGCCGACGCGACGCTTCGCGTCATCACCGCGGTGATGCAACGCGGCCTGCCGGTCGATGTGCTCTTGCTGGATGCCGCGCTTGCATCCACGGTCGAAAAGATTGCCGGTGTCGAGCGCGTTCTCGTGATGGCCGACGCGATGAGCGAGGGCGTTGTGCCTGAAACGCTCGCCGCGCAGTTGCACGCGATGCATGGACCGTACTCGTTGATCGCCGCGAGTCATCGGACGCTCGGCCGTAGCACCCTGCCACGCGCCGCGGCGCTTGTCGGCGGTGCGTTCATTCCAGATGTGATCGCGGTGGAAGGCGAAGGCGCGTTCGTGCGCAGCCTTTATGCAGGAAGCGTCATCGCCAAAGTGAACACGGCCAGTGCCGTGACGTTCGCGACATTTCGGGCGTCGTCGTTCGCGCCGACGGCTGACAGCGGCGGCAACGCGCAACGCGTGACGCTTGAACCGGCTGCGGGCTTTAGCCGGACGAAGCTCGTCGAGCGCCAGGCATTGGCACGGACTGGCCGCGAATTACCCGACGCGCGGATCGTCGTCGCGGGCGGGCGCGGTCTGGCATCGAAGGACAACATGGATCGGCTCGGCGAACTGGCGGAAAAGATGGGCGCGGCGCTCGGCGCATCGCGGGCCGCGGTGGATGCCGGCTACGCGCCGAATACCGCGCAGGTCGGGCAAACCGGCAAGATGGTCGCGCCCGACGTCTACCTTGCATTCGGCATCTCCGGCGCGATTCAGCATCTGGCCGGGATGAAGGACTCGAAGACCATTGTCGCAATTAATAAAGATCCGGACGCGCCGATCTTTTCGGTCGCGGACATCGGGCTCGTCGGCGATCTGTTCGAAGTGGTGGGCGAGATCGAAGCGCATGTCGGCGCAGCAGGCACGAGCCGATGACGCTTCATCTGGCGGGCGCGATTGAACCGCTGGCGGACCGCTAAGAGAACCCTATGGCAAGCAACGCACTGATCGTCAAGGACCCGACCCAGAACTTCGTCTGGGTCACGCCGGAAGGTGGTGATAGACCGAACTACGCGAACATGTGAGCGCCGTAAAAAAGGCGGCTTCGGAGTCGAAGCCGCCTTTCTTATGCATTCACGCATTTGCCATCAGCGATTGCACGGTGCCTTTTTCGACATCGCCGACATAGATGCCAAAGGCATCTTCGGTCCGCTCCTTCACGTAGCGGCGCAGCATCGACTGCACGGCCGGGTCGCGAATCTCGTTCCATGGTATCGCGTCGAGCGGCACATAGCGGACGTCCGCGACTGCCGGCGCGTCGTCGACGACGCGCCCGCGATAGTAGATGTGCGTGACGCCCTTCTCCTCGAACACCGCGAACAGAAAATCGAGGTTGACGTTCAGTTTCAGAGCGTCAAGCACGCCGCGCAAACTCGTAGCGTCCGCCGACGGTTCGAGCCGCGTGCCGGTAGGCAACTGCAATCCGCTCGCGGTCCTGGTCAGCACGAGCCCTCTGGCATGTTCGAGAATCGCGCCGACTTGCGCACGTTGGCCAGTCGCCGCCAACGCTTCCTGCGACAAACTGAAATTCACATACGCGCCGCGGCAATACCCTAATGGCGTCGCGCTGGAATGCGTGAAGTCCACCACGCGCCCGATCAGGATGATGTGATCGCCGGCGTCCACCACCTGATGCGTCTCGCAGTCGAAGCTCGCCGCCGCGCCGTCCATCACCGGGCTGCCGGTGCGCCGTGCGTGCCAGGCGACCTGTGCGAACTTGTCCGCGCTCTTCGACGCGAACACGCCCGACACCGGCCGCTGGTCTTCCGCAAGCACACTGACCGCAAAACGCTGCGTCTGCGAAAACACCGGATGGCTCGACGCGGTCCTGGCGATGCACACGAGGATCAAGGCAGGATCGAGCGACACCGACGTGAACGAATTCGCGGTAAAACCGCGCGGCGTGCCGTCCGGCTGGATTGTCGTCACCACCGTCACGCCGGTGACGAACGCGCCCAACGCGCGGCGAAACTGGATGATGTCAAAAGAAGAATCGGTCATGGCGCTGCTCCTCAGGACTGACGGCTCACATCGCGAATAAAGTGCAGAAGCCGCTGATTCACAATCGACGGCGCCGTGACGTTCATCATGTGCCGTTCGTTGGCAATAATCTCGGCGCGGCCGAGCGGCGCTGCGGCCGCCATTGACTCCGACATCGCCGGACTCGAATTCGGATCGCATTCGCCGGTCATGAACAGCGCCGGCATCGCGAGTTGCGGCAAGCGGCCCAGATGCGCCTGGTCCGAACTCGCAAAAAGCCGGTACGCGCGCGCATAGCCTTCGAGATCGACGCTCTCCAGCAACGAGCGCACGAGCTCCGCGACGTTCGCCAGATGACCCGGCACCGGGTCGTCGAACCAGCGTGCGATCGTGGCATTGATGCTCGGCTGGTCGAGCCCGCCGTTCAGCGACGCCGCGCGCTGCATGACGGCGGCCCGTTGCGACGGCGTGCGGTCGTACACCGCATTGAGCGCGGTGACGCTCGTCACCCTCGGCGGGTAGCGCAACGCGAATTCGAGCGCGATCAGCGAACCCATTGAATGACCGACGACATGCGCCGTCCGAATGCCGAGGTGATCCAGCAGCGCCAGCAACTGCGCCGCGTATTCGTCCAGTTGCGGCGACGCGGCCGGCAGCCGGCTCGCGCCGTGTCCTAGCATGTCGTAGCTAACGACGCGAAAGTGCGCTCTCAACGCTGCGACCTGCGGCTCCCACACGCAGCGATTCATCCCCACGCCATGGATCAGCACGAGGACATCACCCTCGCCGGCCACGCTGTAGGCCGTGCCGTCAAACACGCCTTTCATCGACGCATTTGCGATGTCGGTTTCACGCTTCATTGGAGCCCAGCTCCTTCAGATCCTGATAGCGGTCGCCGATCCGGTGGTGCGGCCGCCCGCCAATCGACGCACCGAGCGCAATCACGAGTTCGTCCGGCGCAGGCGCGTCGATGATCGAAAACTGAATGGTCAGGTAGTGCGAGCGCATGCCTTCGTCGCCCTTGTGCATCAACGGGATCGTGACCGGGCAGTTCGGGCCGCCACGCAGGTTCGTAAAGCTCAGATAACTTTTAGCGCCGACCGCTTCGCGAAACTTGTTGCCAAAGCGCAGCGTATGAATCAGCGCCGACGCGTGTTCGACTTCACCTGACGTCCCAACGATCGCCGCCTTGCCGTAACCCTCCACCGCATCGCCGGAACCGGCGATGCGCAGAATCTCGGCCGTCAGCACTTCACCGAGTTGCGGCGCGAGCGAGTGAATCTCCGGCCTCAGGTCCTCGACGAAGCCGCGCCCGGCCCATGGATTGCGCAGCACCGCCGCAGCCGCGAACAGTTTCAACGGCCGGGCAGCAGCTTTGCCGCCTTCGATGAACGTGTCTTCCACATAGGTGATCAGTTTGCGAATCTCGAGCTTCATCAGACTTCCTCCGGAGACAGATGCGCCTTGGCTCAGTGCGCGGCGCGCTGGGAGTATTATGGTATTCCATATTAGCGTATGCAAGATTTTTCATCCCGACGACGGGTTTACGAGACTCCCTTCAGTGCACGGACGAAAAAAAACCGTCGCGCGCGACGGTTTTTCTGGCGAACGATACGAAGTGTTCAGGCGCTTTCGCTTTGATCCGCGACACGCTCGGCGAGCGTGGCCATGGCGATGGCTGCCGTGCGCCGCACATGCTCGAGCGACGCGGCAGCAGCCGCAGCGCCGTCCTTCTTTGCAATCGCGCTCAACAACTTGTTCATTTCGCGATTCGAATCCACGCCGCGCCCCGGCGACGAGATCGTCACCGAACGTAACTGGTTGATGCGGCCGTTCAGCGATTTGACCACCTGATGCATCATCAGCTTGTGGCCGCCCGCGAACATCGCTTCGTAAAAGCGTTCGGTGTAAGCCAACACCCGGCGAAAGTCGGACTTGTCGAAAGCGTCTTCGATTTCCTTGCGGATTTCGCGCAACTGCTTCACGAGCGCGGGCGTTGCAAGCTCGGCGCAAGCCCGGGCCGCCTCCGACTCGAGCAACGCCCGAATCTCGTAGATTTCCTGCACCTGTTCCGGATCGAGCCGCGCGACGATGGGGCCGGAATGCGCGACCGTCTCCACCAGCCCTTCCGTTTCCAGATGGCGCAGCACTTCGCGCACCACGGTGCGGCTCACGCCAAGCTGATCGCACAATGTTCGCTCGATCAACCGGTCGCCTGGACGATAGAAGCCCTGCGAAATGGCCTCGCGCAGCTTCTCGAGCGTGAGTTCGCGAAGGGTCGGCGCACTACGGTCAACGCGCATCTGTTCGATCATGGCGAGCTTCCCAAGCGAGATGCTGGGTCAGTTGGTTTTTGGAATACCATAGTATCGCACAGTCGTCGGCTACGGACCGCGATGCCGCGCGTCATGCGGGAAACACCTGCGCATGGGCGCGGTCCCAGTCGAGCCAGGCTTGCGCGCCCACCGCGAGCCCCGCCTCATGGGCGCCCACCGCTGTGCGCACCGCGATCTCCTGCTGCCAGGGCGTCGCCACCGAATAGTGCATGGTGTCGCCCAGATACGTGATGTCACGCACGACGACCGGCAAGCCATCGTTCGCCATGTGCGGCGCCTGCACGCGGATACGGATCTGTTCGGGCCGCAGCATCAGCGCGCCGCCGTCGCCCGCGTTAAGCGCATGGTCGCAGCCCGCGATCGGCACCGGCCTGCCGTTGGGAAACACCGCATGCGAGTCCGCATGGCCGCCGGCCAACGTGACCGGCAGGAAGTTGGAATTGCCGATGAAGCTTGCCACGAAGCGCGACGCCGGCTTTCGGTAAAGATCCTCACCCGTGCCGACCTGCTCGATGCGCCCTTTGTTGAACACCGCGATCCGGTCGGACAGGCGCAATGCCTCTTCCTGATCATGCGTCACGTACAGGATCGTGACACCGGTTTGCTGATGAATGCGCCGCAGTTCGGTCTGCAGTTCTTCACGCAGCTTCTTGTCAAGCGCGGACAGCGGCTCGTCCATCAGCAGCACTGGCGGATCGTAGGCCAGCGCACGCGCAATCGCGACACGCTGTTGCATGCCGCCCGACAACTGCCCGGGCATCCGGTCACGGCAATCGGCCAGATGCACGAGCTTGAGCATTTCATCGACTTTCGCGCGCACTTTCGCCTCCGCCCAGCGTCGCACGCGCAACGGAAACGCGACGTTCTCGCCGACCGTCAGATGCGGAAACAGCGTGTAGCGCTGAAACACCATGCCGATGTTACGGCGGTTCGGCGCGACCGACAGCAGCGGCTTGCCGTCGAGCAACACGCGGCCGTCGGTCGGCGACTGGAAGCCCGCAACGATGTACAGCGTGGTGCTCTTGCCCGAGCCAGACGGCCCGAGGAAAGTCATGAACTCGCCCTTCTCGATGTCGAGCGACACCTGATCAATGGCGACGACCTGATCGTAGGTCTTGCGAAGACGCTGAATCTGCAAAAACGGCGCGCTCACGATTTACCTCTCTTCAATACAAGGCTCAGCAACATCAGGACGACGGTCAGTCCGACGAGCAACGACGACGCGGCGGCGATCACCGGGGTCAGATCCTGCCGCAGCGTGCTCCAGATGCGCACCGGCAACGTCTGCAGCGTCGGGCTGGCCATAAAGATCGACACGACGACCTCGTCCCACGACGCAAGAAACGAGAAGATCGCCGCCGCAAACAGGCCGAGCCGGATACCCGGCAGCGTGACGCGCCATTTCACTTCAAGCGGCCCGGCGCCGCAGATCAGCGCGGCATCCTCGAGCGACGTGTCGAAACTTTCCAGCGAGTTGCTGATCGCGATGATCGAAAACGGCAACGCGATGATCAGATGGCCGATCACGAAACCGACCAGCGTGCCGGTCAAGCCGATACGCAGGAAGAAGCCATACAGCGCAACGGCGAGCACGACGACGGGCAGCACCATCGGCGTCAGAAAGAACGCCTTGAGCAAGGCACGTCCACGAAAATTGCCGCGTGTCAGCGCCAGCGACGCGAGCAGCCCCAGCACTACCGACAGCACCATCACGACGAGCCCCAGCTCGACGCTCGTCAGCAGCGAGTCGAGCCAGCCCGGATCGGCAAACAGCATGCCGTACCACTGCAGCGTCCAGCCGGGTGGAGGAAACATTAGCCATTGCGAATTACCGAACGAGAGCGCGACGATGAACAGCACCGGCAGCAGCAGGAACAGCGACACCGCTCCGCCGACGCTCAGCAGCAGCCAGCGCAACGGGCCAAGACGATCGAAATCGAGCAGCATGTCAGTGAACTCCTGTGGCGCTCACGGCGCGGCTCGAGAAGCGAAGCTGCACCGCGTACAACGACAACGTGACGAGCAGCAGCACGAACGCGGCCGCCCCCGCCAGCCCCCAATTCAGCAACTGCTGGACAAGTTGGGCGATCAGTTCGGCAAGCATCATGTATTCCGGGCCACCCAACAGCGCGGGTGTGACGAAGTAGCCGAGCGCCATCACGAACACCATCAGCGCGCCGCTCGCAATGCCTGGCATCGCGAGCGGCACCAGCACCCGCCAGAATGCCTGCCAGCGGGTCGCGCCGCAGATTGCGGCGGCGCGCAGCGTGGTCGGATCGATCGCGCGCAAGGTGGCATGCAACGGCATCACGAGAAACGGCAACATGATGTAGGTCATGCCGATTGTCACACCGGTGAGGTTATTCACGAGCGTAAACGGCTCATGGATCACGCCAAGCCACATCAGCAAACGGTTGATCGGGCCAGTCTGTTGCAGCAGCACCATCCATGCGAAAGTGCGCGCAAGCAGATTGGTCCACATTGACAGCAGCAGGATCGCGAACATCAGCTTGCCGATCCAACGCGGCGCGATCGCGAGCAGCCACGCGGTCGGAAAACCGATCACAACCGTCACGAAGGTCACCACCGAAGCGACGAAAAACGTATTGCCGAACACGCGCAGATAGGTGGTCGAGCCGAATAGCTGCGCGTAGTTCTGAATGCCGGGCGTCGGCTCCAGCACGCTGCGCAGCAGCAGCGAAAGAACCGGCAACACGAAGAACACAACCAGCAGGAACAGCGCCGGCGCGATCAGCCGGATTTTCCTGAGGCCGACTGTCATCTTCGGCGCCACGACCGGCGGTTCCGCGATAGTACTGACGGCATTCGACATGATGACTCCTTCGCTGGGTTCGTCCGGCCGCGCTTTACTTCGACTGCCACGCGTACCAGCGCTTCGCGATTTCATCGCGGTGATCGGCCCAGTACTTCATGTCGAGATTGATCTGCGTCGTCTTGTACTGATCCGGCTGGGTCTTCGCGACATCCGGCGGCAGAAGCGCGGCGGATTTCAGATTGACGGGCGCATAACCGGTTTCCGCCGCGAAATTCGCCTGGGCCTGTGCACCCGTCGCGCTGGCAAGGAGCTTCATGGCCTCGGCTTTATGTTTCGTGCCCTTCGGCACGACCAGCATGTCCGCTGCGGTCAGGTTCTGATTCCACGATATGCCCACGTCCACACCGGTCTGCTGCAATGCATGCAGCCGGCCGTTCCAGAACACGCCGATCGGCGCTTCGCCGGATGCCATCAATTGCTGCGACTGAGCGCCGCCGCTCCACCAGACGATCTGGCTCTTGATCGTGTCGAGCTTTTTGAAAGCGCGATCGAGATCGAGCGGATAGAGTTTGTCAGGCGCGACGCCGTCGGCGAGCAAAGCGACTTCGAGCACGCCGGGCGCAGACCACTTGTAGAACGTGCGCTTGCCGGGAAAGCGCTTCGTGTCGAACAGATCGGTATAGTTCGCCGGCGCGCCGCTCTTGTACGCCGCCTTGTTGTAGCCAAGCACGAACGAATAGTAAAAGCTGCCCACAGCGCCCGCCGACATGAAGCGCGGGTCCAGTTGCGCCTTGTCTACCACCGAATAGTCGATCGGTTCGACGAGGCCGTCACGCAGCGCCGCATACGCAAAATCACCTTCGACGTCGACCACGTCCCACTGCACGTTGCCGCTGTCGACCATGGCCTTGAGCTTGCCATAATCGGTCGGGCCGTCCATCAGGACCTGAATGCCCGATGCCTGCGTGAATGGTTGCGTCCAGTCCTTCTGCTGAGCCGACTGCGTCGTCCCGCCCCAACTGGCGAATACGATCGGCGCGGGGGCCGCTGACACCGGCGCATGGATCAACACGGCCGCTGTGGCGGCCACGGCGGCAACCACAGTGACGGCCACTGCGCGCGCCCGCGCGGGCATACGTAGCGCTTGCTTCATGACGACTGCTCCTTGAAAGGATACGGCTGGCTTCGAGAGGACGGTTTGCGAATACGGTGCTTACTTCAGCGGCGAAAACGCGGCGGGCTTCATGATCTTGCTTTCCATCGTTTCCATCAGCGCCTGAATCTTCGGAATGAAAGCCTGCCATGCGGGATCTTCCGCAAGCCGTTGACGGCGCGCTTCGCGCTCGTCGAGACTCGGATATGCCCACATGTGGACAATCTGGTTCAGCGGCCCGATCTCCGAGAAGAAGTAGCCGACGAGTTCACCGAGATAGCGCTTCTGCAGTTCGATGCCTTCTTCCTCGACCAGCTTCAGATACGCGGGCACCGCGCCTGTTTTGATCTTGTACGTGCGGATTTCGTAGTACATGTCAGCCTCTTTAGCGCATGACGAACGGGTCGGCGATCGGGTCGTCCGACGTACGGATCCAGACGGATTTGGTACGTGTGTAGTCGAGCACCGCATCGAGGCCGCCCTCGCGCCCGAGGCCGCTCAAGCCATATCCGCCGAACGGCACGATGGGCGACACGGCGCGATAGGTATTGACCCACACGATGCCTGCACGCAATTGCCGGATGAGCCGATGCGCGCGCGTCAGATCGCGCGTGAACACGCCCGACGCAAGGCCATACTTCGTATCGTTGGCGAGCGCGAGCGCTTCGGCTTCAGTGTCGAAAGTCATGACGCTCAGCACCGGACCAAACAGCTCCTGCGCGACGCTTGGAACGGTGGATGACGGGCAATCGACGATGGTCGGTTCGAAGAAGAAACCCTCGCCGTGTCCTTCTGGACGGCCGCCCCCCGTCAGCAGCGTGGCGCCCGCTTCGAGACTGGCAGCGAGCACGGCTTCGATGTGATCGCGTTGCTTGCGCGTCGCGAGCGGCCCCATTTCGGTACCCACATCCTGCGGATCGCCGATCCTGATCGCGCGCGCCTTTTCGATGAGCCGCGCGAGCAGCCGGTCACGGATGCCGCGCTGCACCAACAGGCGCGAACCCGCCACGCAACTTTGCCCGCTCGCGGCGAAGATGCCTGCGATCACCGCGTTGCTGACGCTGTCTACATCCGCGTCGTCGAAAACGAGCACCGGCGATTTGCCGCCCAGTTCCAGCGACGTTGCCGCGAGGTTCCCGGCGGAGTTATGCACAATCTGACGCGCGGTGTCTGGGCCGCCCGTGAACGCGATCTTCGACACGAGCGGGTGACTCGTCAGCGCGCGGCCGCAGTCCACGCCGAAACCGGTCAGGATATTAACGACGCCCCGCGGAAAGCCCGCCTCATGCACGAGTCTGGCGAATGCGAGCAGCGGTGCAGGGCCTTCCTCAGACGCCTTCAGGACGATCGTGCAACCGGCGGCGAGCGCCGGTCCGATCTTCACGGCCGAGAGAAACAGCTGCGAATTCCACGGCACGATACCGGCGACCACACCCACCGGCTCGCGTCGCAGGAAAACGTCCATATCGGGTTTGTCGACGGACAGGCAGGCGCCCTGGATCTTGTCGGCGACGCCCGCGTAATAGCGGTAGTACTCGGCGACGTAGCCGATCTGGCTGCGCGTCTCGCGAATGATCTTGCCCGTGTCCGCCGTTTCGAGTTGCGCGAGCTCCAGCGCGTTCGCCGCAACGAGGTCCGCGAGCCCGTATAGCAACTTGCCGCGCTGACTGGCCGTCAGACCCGCCCACTCTGGCGCGAACAACGCGCGGTCCGCAGCGTTCACCGCGCGGTCCACGTCCGCCGCGCTGGCTGCGGGCATCGTCGCCCATGCGGCGCCGGTCGCGGGATTCACGCTGTCAAAGGTGTCGGCCGCCTCGCTGAACTCACCGTCGATGTAATGCTGGAACGACTTCAACATAACTTCTGCTCCTGAGTGCAGAACGTCGATTCGAGGACGACCGGCAATCAGCCGTGCGCGGCGAAGGCAGGCATCACATCGGAGATGAAGCGTTCAAGCGAGCGGCGCTTGCGCTCGAAGCTCATGTTGCTGTCGACCCAGAAACTGTATTGATCGAAACCGAGTTCCTCATACTGTTTGAGACGGTCGATCACGGTACCCGGTTGGCCTATCACGAGATTCTTGCGAATCTGCTCCGGCGCGTATTGCGGAAACGACGCGATGTCGGCGTCGGTCAACGGCTCGATGAAGCCCTGCGTCACCGGACGCTCGTTCTTGAACCACTTGCTGAAGTAGCAGTAGAAGCGCGACAGGTCTTCGACGGCCGTGTCGACTTCGGCGGCATCCGCGCCGACGAAGGTGTGCATTAGCATCATGATCTGCGGCCGCGGAACATTGGGGTTAGCCTTGCAAGCTGCGTTAAAGCGCTCCATCAGACTGACGACTTCGCCGTCGCCCGCGGCGAGCGAGGTCACCTGCACATTGCAGCCGTTGCGTACCGCAAATTCATGCGAGTTCGGATCCCGTGCGGCCAGCCACATCGGCGGATGGGGCTGCTGGACAGGACGCGGTACCGGCGTGGTGGACGGCCACGACCAGAACTCGCCCTGATGCGCGTAATCGCCCTTGAACAACTGGCGCAACGCAGGAACCAGTTCACGCATTCTGGCGCCGGCGCCGAAAGCATCGAGTCCGGGCAACAGACGTTCGTATTCGAACGAGTAGGCGCCACGCGCAATGCCCAGGTCGAGCCGCCCGTTGCTCGCGACGTCCACCATGCCGGCCTCGCCCGCGAGGCGAATCGGATGCCAGAACGGCGCGATCACCGTGCCCGTGCCGAGGCGAATCCGCTCGGTGCGTGCGGCCAGATACGAAAGGTTGATGAAGGGATTGGGCGCGATCGTGAATTCCATCGCGTGATGCTCGCCGATCCAGGCGGTTTCAAAACCGCCCTTTTCCGCGATCCGAACGAGTTCGGTCAGCTCGTCGAAGAGTTGCCGGTGGGGCGTGGCAGCGTCGTAACGCTCCATATGAGCAAACAGCGAGAATTTCATGATCGACCTGTATGCAGAAAGCTGGGAGTCGGTCCTGCCGCGACCGGCGCTCGTTGAAGGACGCCGTCGCTCCGTGTCGACCGCTGGGACGCCGCGGTTGGTATTACGGTATTCCACCAGAGCGCTCAGATCAAGCGTTTCAATATTATGGAATACCATAATATATCGCGCTGCCGCCGGCGGAGCGCCCAAAGCGATGGTGTAGGCGTGGTTGGCCAGGAACAGGACTCGCCGAACCTGCTGCGGCGATCGGCACAGGTCACGTTCATGCAGGGTACGGCGCCGATTTCGTCCGCGGGAATCAGGGACTGGCGTCCGTCATCTCACGTGCGCTCAGACGCACCCAAGCGCCGCACCCATCAGGCCTACCGCGGGGGCTGTTGCCTTGGCAAAAATCCGCCGCGTGGGGTAAGCAGCTTCTCGCGTGCGTTGGAACACGGTGAATGCGCGCAAGCGTTACTCCGATCGCCGATATCTTTTCGGAAATGCGTGACGACCCTGGCATCATTCATACCGAGGCCTTAGGCTCCCCACGGTGAAAATCAATGGCTTGGCAAAAGCAAATGAAAGTCGTCAGTGCATCCGCTACCGCTTCGCGAGAGTCAACTGACGCAGGTCTATGTTGAAGCATCCGTAGAGGTCCGCACGAGCACCGTAATTGGTGAGCCGAAACGGCGGACAATCACGAATTGCGGGGCCTGGATAACGCACTGACTCTGACGTCAATGATCGCGCCGCCGGTTCCTGGTAGGTGTCGCTATCTCCCGGCGGCGCGCATCAGACAAATTACTCAGTCCATATTATTCGGCCAAATCGCTCAAGCGACGTGATGGACCCAGCCGAACGGATCGGCGATCCTGCCACGCTGTATGCCGGTGAGCCTGGTGCGAATCTGTTGCGTGACGGGGCCTTCGCCACCGTCGCCGATCCTGAACTCGCCGCCGGCATGACGGACCTCGCCGATCGCCGTGACGACCGCCGCGGTGCCACAGGCAAATGTTTCCTTAACGCGGCCGCTGGCGACGTCCGCTTGCCATGCTTCGAACGAGTACGGCGACTGGTCGACAGCGATACCTTCACGCGTGGCCAATTCGATGATCGAGGCGCGCGTGATGCCCGGCAGGATCGTGCCCGACAGGGGCGGGGTGCGCAGCGAACCATCGTCCAGCACGAAGAACACGTTCATGCCGCCCAGTTCCTCGATCCACTTGTGTTGCGCGGCGTCGAGGAACACGACCTGGTCGCAGCCCTTGCTGGACGCTTCGGTCTGCGCAATCAGGCTGGCAGCGTAGTTGCCGCCGCATTTCGCGACGCCGGTACCGCCCGAAGCGGCGCGCGTGTATTTGTCCGACACCCAAACGGTGACGGCCGACTTGCCGGGCTTGAAGTAGGGACCAACCGCACAGGCGATCACGCAGAAGATGTACTCGTGCGCAGCGCGTACGCCCAAAAAACTCTCCGAAGCGAACATGAACGGGCGGATGTAAAGGCTGGCACCTTCGGCGGCCGGAATCCATGCGCGGTCGATATCAACCAGCTTTTCGACCGCTTCAACGAACGCGGTTTCAGGCAGTTGCGGCATCGACATGCGTTCGGCCGATTCACGGAAACGCCTGGCGTTGGCTTGCGGCCGGAATAGCAATATCTTGCCGTCCTCGCCGTGATACGCCTTCATGCCTTCGAAAATCTCCTGCGCATAGTGCAGCACCGCGCAGGCTGGGTCGATCTCGAACGGACGGCGGGCTTCGACCTTGGCGTCATGCCAGCCCGTACCCTCGGTCCAGCGGATCGTGACCATGTGATCGGAGAAGACGCGCCCGAACACCGGGTTGACTAGCTTGGCGGCAATCTGGTCAGCGGGGGTAGAGTTGGCGTGCGGCTCAATGACAAACCGCAGTTGATTCTCAGTGCTCATGTCTCAGTACCTCCAAAAAAATGCGTGTCCTGAATTCTGCCATCGTAAACGGCATTGGTGCCATTGGCCACGTATCCGGTCTTCTACGTCTTCCAGCCTATACGACAGCGGCCACAATGGTGATTTCTACCAGCAGTTCCTCAGAAGCAAGATGTGCCTGCACAGTCGTACGCGGGGGCATCTCCGGCGGGAAGCCATGATTCCCACACCTCATTCAGCGTGACGCACGATCTTGCTCATGCGCGCGGTTACGTCAATGCGTTCAGTTTGAGTCGTCATTCCGAGGCATCCTCATCAGTATTTGCTTCGCCTAAACCAATATGCAATCCGCCAAGCGAGTGCAGAGGGATTGGTTTGATTGGCGCACGCGCGCGATACGCTCCAATTTGCTGCGGCGTCTCGTGCCGTGATTCGGCCAATATTTGCGTGACGGTAATCCCACACAGACGACCTTGGCAGGGTCCCATACCGCACCGGCTGAAGAACTTGGTCTGGTTCGGCCCGGTGCAGCCGAGGCGTGCCATTTCGCGCACTCGTCCTGCCGCGCGACGGGCGTAAGCTGGATGCTCGGAATCGGCCGTATCGGCGGTATCGTCGGTGCGTCCATCGGCGGAATTCTGTTGACGATGGGCTGGGACTTCCAGCTCATCTTCAATAGCCTCGCGGTACCGGCCGCGCTGGCCGCTGTGGCCATTGGCGCGATGGGTATCCAGGCGGGGAAGCTTTCGGCGCGTGGAAATCGCGAGGCGAGCGTCGATGCCGGGCCGGATCAATCTGCTCGCAGGCAGACCTGAAACCGGAGCAGCGAATCAGGACGGAACGGCAGCCGTTTCGTCGCGCAACTCCATCTCGATCTCCCGCGCACCGGTCGAGACCAGTGCGGCGAGGCGAGCAATCGTTTTCTCGTCTGTCTGCCCGGTCACGACATAGCTGATGCTTCCGACGCCCGTCCTGTCAGCCGACAGAATGGCCGCCGCGATCCCGACCAAACCGGTATCGACCTCTCCTCGTGTCACGACACTACCGGCTTTGCGCCATTCGCCCAGCACAGACCGAAAGGCGGGAAGTGTCTTGCCCAACCCCGCCTTCGCGATCGCTTTGGTGTGCTTCTCAAAGAGCGCCTTCACACGCCTCGGCGGCAGATACGCGAGCAGCATCTTCGACGTCGCGCCATAGAACAGCGGCATAGGCCGTCCCCGTTCGTAGCTGACTGCCGGCGAACTGCCCGGCGCATGCACGCGGTGAATGCACAGGACGCTTTCACCGACTGCACGGCACAGCAACACGACCGAGCCGGGCGGCGCGTAGGCAGACAGATCATTCATGACCGGGCGCGCGGCGATCAGCAGCGGGTCGGTCAACTGCAACTGCCGGTCGAGCTGTGTGATCGCCGGCCCCAGGCCGTAGCGACCAGGACGGGTCGTGGCGATCAACCCTGCTTCGTCGAGCGCAGACAGATAACGATAGGCCGTGGCAATTCCAACGTCCAAAGCTGCGGCAACGTCTTCCGCGGTCCATTCCGGATGCTCGACCGTGAAGAGTTTCAGGACGGAAAGAGAACGGTCAGATGCGGCCATGGCAAGTATTTATTGGCAGGAAAATGGTTAAATTTTCTCACCTTTAGATAATTTTGTGCAATCCATGTAAACACCGCGCCCCACGCCGATCAAAGATCTGATCGATGTGGGACCAAGGCGGGAAGTCGCCGTCCGTGCGGACGGCTGGATTGCGGCCGATGCGGCCGTATTGAAGAATGCATATTGACCGGACAATCACGGCAGCCGCGATGTAAGCGTCTCGAGTCGTCTGAACTTGCGTCAGACTTCCGTCTTGCGCCGCGCCGCCTGCTCGGCCCACAGGTCCCAGCAGCGGCTGGTCTGGGTCGCGTTGGCCCGGGTAGCAGCACCGGATTCCGCAGCGCTCAGATAGTCGACTTCCGTACCGAGCGCAATCGCCTGAGCCTGGATCCGCGCGTTGACCTCCGTGTAGACAGCCCGATACACGGACTCGCGCAGGTTGCAACCGACCACGACCGAACCGTGACCGCGAAGCAGAGACACACAGGCGCCACCAAGCGCCTGGGCCAGATAGCGGCCTTTCTCCGCATCGCGGATCAACAGGTCGGTTTCATCGCCGAAACCCTCACGGATCTCGAAGCGCGTAGCGCCATGCAGGAACGAGGCCATGTGAAATACAGGCTTCAGGCTCACCCGGGATATACCGAACGGAATGACGGATGCCGAGTGACTATGCACCACCGAAACGACGTCGGGCCGTGCCCGATAGATTTCGGCATGGATGAACCGTTCCAGATACACGCCTCGTCCATTCGCATCGACCGGTTCACCATTTTCGTCATGCTCGATGATGTCCTCGGCACGTACCCGCGATGGCGCCATGGAGCGCGAAAGCAGGAAATGCCCCGGCTTGCCGGGATGCCGTACGCTGACGTGCCCAAACGCGTCAACAACATGCTCGTTGAACAGAATATGGTTCGCAACGACCAGCTCGGCAATGACCTGTTCTAGGTTCGAATCCATGCGCGTCCCCACGAATTCAGCGTACGTTCGCCATGCGGCCAGACACCCGGCGCATCGTCAATACTGACGTGTGCCAGTTCCGCCGAGAATTCCAACCGGTTGCCATCCGGGTCCGTGACCATGAAGAAGAGGTTGTTGCCCGGTCCATGGCGGCCCGGCCCGAAGAAAATCGGCACTTCCGCCTTCGCGAACAGGTCGCCCCAATCGCGTATGTCATTCCATTCGCTCGTCTCGTAGCAGTGATGATCCCAGACATTCTGGCTGCCCTGAAAGAACGCGAGCGTGTGGTGTTCGTCGTCAGAACGCATGAAGACCACCATCGGTTTGCCGCTGTCGTCGACCACCTCGTCCGAGATCGCAAAGCCGATGACTTCCGTATAGAAGGCAATCACACGTTCCAGTTCCGTCGTCTGGAATACGGTATGTTGCAGGCGCCCCGGCATACCATTTCGCTGCGGCCCGTCAGCCGCCAGCCCAAAAGAAACCAGCCGGCCCTGGGGATCACGAACCATGAACGCCCCGGACTGATACAGCACGCTATCGGTAGGCAAGCATTGAACGTCGCTCATGGTCAATCGTTGACGCAGTCTGTCGAGTTCCTGCGTGGAGTTGAGCACGAAACCCGAATGAGGCAAACGCCCGCTGCGGAAATCGCTGATTTCCACCGCGCGCGACGGCCCCGTTAACACGATCCGGTCGTCCAGCGACTCGACATCCTCGAGGCCAAGCCGGGCGCGATAGAAAGCAGCGAGCTGTTCCGGATCATCCGACACGATATGCAGATGATGCAGTCGTGCAGGCGTGGCCTGCTGAAGCGTAGTTACCATGATATTCCCCTCAGACATGCGATGACGCAGCAGCGGACTCAGTCACCGTTGCGACATCCGCCACACGCTCGTCAAAGCGATCGATACCGAGTCGTGCTGCATAGACAGCGGCGAACCGTGACTGCTCCTCCACCTTGAAAGACCCGGCAACATAGCGATCAGGGCGTAACAGCAGCACACGTCCTTCGTGGTGTGCGAGCGGCGTTTCAAACACGCCGCTAACGTCAACAACAAATCTGTGCGAGGCGTCACTTCGAAGCGTCGGAAAGGGCGAGCCGGCAGGCAAGACATGTACCCTTGTACAACGTAACGTTCTCCACAGCGGATGATCGAGCGCAGCCAGCCCGCTGCCATTAGCCGGACCATACTGGATGAGTGCGAACCTCTGACCAGCCAGATCATCAAGCAGGCATGTCCTGCCATCGGCGGTCCGAACCAGGGGTTGCGGCAGCATGCGCCCGCGATAACTCTGTTTGCCGAGATCGTCCTCCGGTCCCAGCAACCCCTCCTTGAAGCGCGGCTTGGGCTTGAACTTCATCTGCAGGAAATAGTCGCGCAGCGGCGGGATATAACCGGCGAAGGTAAAGAACGACTGCCAGAGGAACGCGCTCAGACGCGATGACGGCGCCATCACCGTCCCAAGATTGAGCGCAAGGCGGATCAACGCCCATGCATGCTCGCGGCGCTCCATCTCGTAGGTGTTGAGCACCTGGGCAGGCAAGCGCCCCTCCAGCACAGCGGCGATCTTCCAGCCGAGGTTGAACGCGTCTCGCACGCCGCTGTTCATCCCCTGCCCGGCATAGGGTGGAGTCAGGTGAGCGGCGTCACCGGCGAGAAATACCCTCCCCTCCTGCCAGCGTTCAGCAACCCGCGCGTGGAACGTATAGACCACCTTGCGAATGATGTTCGTCTCCCGGTCGCCCCGGAACGGCATGAGCAGTTTCCGGATCGCTGCGGGTTCCATGATCGCGTCGGCGGACTCATGGGGATGAACCAGAATCTCGAACCGCCGCGTGCGGTGTGGTCCCGGCACGTCGACGACAGCCCGCTTCGCGTCGCAGTAGACCCGCATCTGCGAGAACGTATCGTCGTCGTCCTCCGTATCGATGACAAGCCATCGCGACTTGAACGTCGAGCCGACCATCTTGATACCGAGCATTTCGCGCACCGGACTGCGGCCGCCATCACAGGCAATGAGGTACTGTGCGCGAATTTCCATCTGCGCGCCGTCGTGAGCCGTGACCTGGGCGACCACCCCCTCGTCGTCCTGCGTGAAGGACTCGAGCGTATGACCGAACAGCACCTGGCCGCATTCGAACCGGTTCAACCCCTCGCGCACCGTTGCTTCGAACAGAGGCTGTCGGAACGCGTTCCGGCGCGGGAAGCCATATTCGCTGGCAGTCGGAATCACTTTGCCAAAGCACCGCCCACCGTAACGCGTAAAGTAATGAACGCCGTAACCAGGAACGACGTCTTTCATCACGGGCTCCGCAAGCCCGATTGCCTGCATGGTTCGTAGCGACTCGTCGTCGATCGATACAGCACGCGGCTCTGCGATTGTGGATGGCTTGCGGTCCACGAGCGTGAACTGCACGCCTGCGCTCCCGAGCACATTCGAGAGCGCCAGCCCGGTCGGACCGCCTCCGACTACGAGTACGTCGGCATGAATAATCTTCAATTCCTGACTCCATCAGCATCAGCTACCGGCGACGCCACCAGGGACGCGCACCAGCCGCCCACCGTAAGGCGGGCGCCTCCTGGACATTTATTCCTAGCGGGCCTCGTCGACCACCACATTGCGCAGCGTGCCGATGCGGGAGATCTCGACCTCAACCACATCGCCAGCCTTCATCCACAAGGGAGGTGAGCGGAAGGCACCGACGCCGCCTGTGGTTCCGGTGATGATCACGTCACCCGGGCGCAGTTCGGTGAACGTGGAGCAGTATTCGATCAATTGACCCACGCCGAAGATCAGGTCGTCGGTTTTCGCTTCCTGGACCGCTACGCCGTTCAGGCGTGTGATCAACGTCAGTTTCGACGGATCGCCGACCTCATCGGGCGTGACCAGCCACGGTCCAAATCCGCCGGTTGACGGAAAATTCTTGCCCGGAATGAACTGGATCGTATGCTTCTGCCAGTCCCGCACGCTGCCGTCGTTGTAGCAGGAATATCCGGCGACGTATTGCGCGGCATCCTCCCGACGCACGTGACGCGCGGTCTTGCCGATCACGATTGCCAATTCGCCTTCAAAGTCCAGTTTTTCAGACGCACCGGGCCGAACAATCGGGCCGCCGTGTGCGGTCTGCGAATCAGCCCAGCGGGTGAAGATCATCGGAAACGTGGGAATCTCCCGCCCCGTCTCCTTCACGTGCGACAGGTAGTTGATGCCGACGCACAGAATCTTCTCCGGGTCCGGCACAACGGGTAACAGCCTCACGTCCGTCAGCGCGATGCGCTCCTTCGCGCCGGCGACCCATTGCGCGATTGCCGGCAGACTCCCTTTCGCCAGCGCCGCCTTCAACGTCCCGCCAACTTCACCGGCGATGGGCGCCAGATCCACCAGGCTATCGCCATCCACCACGCCGAACGACGTGGCACCCCGATACTCGAAACTCACCAGCTTCATCTCATGTCCCTCCGGAATCGATGTCTGAATCATAACGTAATTGGAATTCACGTCAACAAATTTATCGTATTTCGATAATTACGCGTTAACGATAGTTATGTTTGTATCGGTATAGGGTCAATATTCACGCCATTGCGCGGATGCCAACACACCGGCGAACGACTGGATGACACAACAACATGAAGGAGACAGATAGATGAAAGCAGCATGGCTGGCGGCCGCACTCTTATGCACAAGCGCCACAACCGCGTATGCGCAAAGCTCGGTCACGCTATACGGTATCGTCGATTCGTATCTTGGCGTGACCCATGCCACCGGTAAGGGAACGGCAGTCAGTATTGACAGCGCCGGGTATCAGCAAAGTCGTCTGGGCCTGCGGATCGTGGAAGATATTGGTGCGGGCTACCACGTCAACGCGGTGCTCGAGAATGGCTTCTCGCTTTCGCAGGGTTCGGCTGCCGATCCCACACGCGCATTCAGCCGGCAAGCCTGGGTGGGTCTTTCCGGCCCGTTCGGCGAAGTGCGCGCGGGGCGGCAAAACTCACCGCAGTACATCATGCTGGCGCGACTCGATGCTTTCTACGGGGCAACCTACGGTTCGATCATCAACAACTCGTCAAGCCTCGGCATCCGCTACGACAACTCGCTCAGCTATATCTCCCCGAGTTTCTATGGATTCAAGGTGCAGGGACTCGTGTCGCTTGGCGGACAGGCGTCGCCGCACACCGGCAACAACGTCTATGTCGCGATGATCGATTATTCGCGCGGCCCCTGGTATTTCGGTCTGAACTACGCGGAACAGAAAAGCCAGAACGCGTCGTTCTCGGTCAAATCAACCTTCGCCGCCGCGAACTACGACTACGGCCAGGGCCGCATCTACCTGTCTTACTACCGTGGCGACAACCCCGGCGCCAATGCGCCGGCCAACGTGCGCGGCGTGTATGCCAGCATCTATTCGCTCTCGGGCGACTGGCGCATCACGCCTGCACTGGCAGTGGGCGCCGGTTGGGGATGGATTGATGTCAGCGGCGCAAACGCCCCACGGGCGTGGCAGGCAAGCGCAATCGGAACCTATGCGCTATCGAAGCGCACGCTCCTGTTCAGCACGCTCGCCTACGTCAGCAACAGTAACGGCGGCGTGTTTTCCCTTGGCGGCGCCGGGCCCATCACGCGCAATGTGCCGCTTGCCAGTGGCAGCGAGCTCGGCTTCCAGGCAGGTATCCGCCACACGTTCTAGGTTGGTCAATCCATCACGGATTAAATGCGAGGAAATTTCATGCGTATCGCTCACGTCACACTGGATGCCGCCGGCCGCGGCAAATCTGGACAATCAGACCGGCCACTCGCGAGCGGCGGCAGGTGCGAAGCGCTCGTGTGCGACGTCATCGACGCGCGCCCCATGTCGGCCCTGCAACGCTTTACCGTGGCCTTATGCATGCTGGTCGCAGTACTGGACGGGTTCGACACGCAGACCATCGGCTTCCTTGCTCCCGCCATCTCCGCCGACCTGCACATTCCGCTGCACCAGTTCGGACCGGTATTCACAGCGGGACTCGTCGGCCTGATGATCGGCGCGGTCGTATGCGGCACACTCGCCGACCGTTACGGCCGGAAAAAGATTCTGATCGCGTCCACACTTTCGTTCGGCGCATTTGCACTCCTCACCGCTTACGCGACGACACTGCCACAACTGCTGGTCGTCCGGTTCCTGACCGGTGTCGGCCTGGGCGGTGCCATGCCGAACATCGTCGCCATCGCGTCCGAGTTCTCGCCCCGCCGCCTCGCAAGAATCTCCGTGACACTGCTCTTTTGCGGCATGCCGGCCGGCGCGGTGTTAGGCGGGCTGGTCAGTGCGGCATTGTTGCCCCACTTCGGGTGGCATGCCGTGTTCTATGTGGGCGGAGGCCTGCCGCTGATCATCGCAGCGGCGCTGGCGGCATGGATGCCCGAGTCGGTGCGCTACCTCATCTGTCGCGGCGATGCGAACCTGCGCGTCAATGCAATCATGCGACGGATCGCTCCGGATCTTGACTCGAACGCCGTCGCCTTTGTCGACACCGTCCGCGGTCCAGGTGGCGCAACGATCCGGCAATTGTTCACGAACGGCCGCGCGCCCACCACAATCCTGTTGTGGATCCCCTATTTCCTCAACCTGATGGTTCTGTATTTCTCGATCAGTTGGCTTCCCGCCGTGCTTGTTTTGAACGGGCAGAATGTGTCGATCGGGATCGAGGCAATTACGGCATTCAGCGTCGGCGGCATCATCGGATCGATCGCGCAGGGCAAATTGATGAACCGGTTCGGCGTGACACCAGTGCTCTTTACGGAATTCATCCTGTACATGGCATTTGTTGCGATGCTGGTGCTGCTGCCCCTCGACAGCGCACTCATTCTGGCCTGCACGCTGGGCGCAGGCTGTGCCGTACAGGGCGCACAGGCGGGCCTCAATTCGCTCGCGGCGGAAATCTATCCTGTCTCGATGAGGGCGACGGGCGTCGGGTGTGCGCTGAGCGTCGGCCGTATCGGATCGATCCTCGGTCCGGTCGCCGGCACCCTGATGCTCACGCAGCACTGGAATGCCAGGCAGATCTTTCTGTCCGGACTCGTGCCGGGCGCCATCGCCGCACTCGCATTGCTGAGCGGCGCGCTGCTCCAGCAACGCACGCGAATTCCGGACGGGGAGCAAAGATAACGCGGCGCCGGCAGCAGCGGGACGAGCCGGAATCTTGAGCGCCGTGTCGGGCTCGCGCTGTTCAACCGCAATACCCGAGGCGTTAGCCTGACAGAGACAGGCGAGATTTTCTTCGAGCGAATAATGCCGGCAGTACGGGAGCTCGTGCTGGCTTCGGACGAGTTAGGCGCCATTGCTGAACTTCCTGCCGGATTGCTGCGCATCAACGTCGCGCGTGCCGGGCACATGATCGTCATGCAGCCTGTTTTGCGGCGTTTTCTCGATCGCTACCCGGAGATCCGCATCGACATCAGCGTCAATCATTCGCCGGCGGAGTAAAGGACCGGGATGAGCCCTTTTTCATGTCCTGTTCCGTCAAGAGCATGACGCCATCCGCCGCGTACCTCCACCGTCTGCTTCCAACGACTAAACTCAGCTTCGGTCTTTCGAGGGGGCGCTTCTCTCAAGCGAACCCCACCCCTCGAACTTTTAGCCTGCCGCTCCCTCGGGCGGCAGGCTCTTTTTCGTGGACCTCATCTATACCAGGCGGTATGAATGAGATTGGGGACTACTCGTGTGGAGGTTCGCGAAACACCGGAGATACTGTCGCTCAGGAAACGGGATGGTCAGGTCCGCACACGCTCTGCCTGGTCAACGATTGCGACTGCCGTCCACGGCCATAGACGAAGGATGATCAGTTCCTGCGGGAGAATCGCACGACGTTGTCGAGGGAAGTATGCAGCTACCGAACGTAGACAATTTCATCAAAGACCGGCAGCACGGCGTCACGTACAACATTTGCCCCTATCGCAAGCTTTCAGGCCAGGAGATGACGCGCGCGATGCAAGTCTTCATTCAGCAACAGGGCGAGCGTCAACCGAAACCAGGATCAGTCGTCAAGATCTTTTCCCTGGTGGGTCTTGGTGACGAGTAGTTGTCGTAAAGCTTCAGACGCCAATTGACGGACATCGGATAGGTCCACAATCACGCCATGCGGCCGACTGTGCCGCGAGCGGTGGAAATGCCGCGCCTGAGCCGTGTCGACGCCGCCATCTAATCGAACATTGACAGCAAATCGGCGATGTTCGTGTTAGGGAGTCGCTTGGCAAGCATGTCCCAAAAGATCACATCGCGCATCGCGCTGGCATCTTCGGCCGTCTTCCACTCGCGCGCACCGACGATAGAATCGGCCGTTTCGCGAGCTGCGGAGACAATTGTCTGAATGTCTTGTTTGTGCATGAACCCGTTAACGGT
>NZ_VOSW01000050.1 GCF_009690905.1 Paraburkholderia madseniana | reverse complement strand
GCCCACTTAGCAGTAGCGGTTTGAGCTGCTTTCTCTTGCCTACTTCTCTTTGCAGCCGGCAAAGAGAAGTAGGTGCCGCCCCGCACAGGGGCAACGCTAATAGACCACTAACAATTCAAGGAAAGGCCAACGCCCCAAGAACACAGACAGCAAGCGCCGCGCAGGCAAAAAACCAATCAAAAGGCCAACGCCGTAGGCAACCAAACACCACCCCCAATTAGTCAGACAAAAAACAACGGGTTTCCCCTCCCCTGCGGAGCAAAGCAAAACAAGCCGTAAACACAGTCAGCAACAAGCCACTCGCTGCAAGCGAAAAAGCAAAGAGCGAAAAGCGAAGTGCCTACCCTGACCGACCACCTCGCGAAAGCGAAAGCAAAAGCGAAAGCAAAAAGCCCATTGCTATGACTCTGAACAAAAAACTAGCCTCAATGATCGCGGTCCTCTGGACCGGCCTGATCCTGATCGGCGGCTTCGGCGCATGGCAAAACCGCGCGTCGATGATCTCGGATCGCCGCGATCAACTCGTCGCGCTGATCGACCAGGCCAATCACATCGTCAATCGCTACTACACCCTCGCCCAGCAGCACACGATCACCGAAGACGAAGCCAAAAAGCAGGCGCTCGAAACGATCGCCGCCATGCGCTACGGCAAGGACGGCTATATCTCCGTCAACAACTCGCAATCGGTCATGCTGATGCACCCGATCAAGCCGGAACTGGTCGGCAAGAACATGGCGCAATTCACCGATCCGGCCGGTAATCATCTGTTCACGGATATCGTCACCGCAGGCAATCACGAGGGCGGCGGCTATGTCGACTATCTCTGGGCCAAACCCGGCAGCGACAAACCCGTGGCGAAAACCAGCTTCTCGCGCCACTTCGAGCCGTGGGACTGGTATCTCGTCACCGGCATGTACATGGACGACGTGCAGCGCGCGTTCTACGCCAACCTGCTGCGCTGGCTCGTCATCACCCTGACGCTCGGCGCGATCGCCACAACCGTCATGCTGCTGGTGTTGCGAAGCATCCGCCGCACGCTCGGCGGCGACCTCGAAGTCGCGGTCGAAGCGGCTCAACTGATGGCGAGCGGCAACCTCGCCACGCGCGTGCCGCTGCAAGCGAACGACACCGGCGGCAGTCTGTTGCACGCGCTCCACACCATGCAGGCCGGTCTCGTCGATACAGTTTCGCGCGTGCGTCTCGGTACCGACAACATCAATATCGGCGCAACCGAAATCGCCGCCGGCAACACGGATCTGTCGCAACGCACCGAGGAACAGGCTGCGGCGCTCGTCGAAACGGCGTCGAGCATGGATCAGATGACGGTCAACGTGAAGCAGAACGCGGACAGCGCCCTGCAAGCGGCACAACTCGCCGGTCAGGCGGCGGATGTGGCCACGCGCGGCAGCCGCGTCGTCGACGACGTGGTCCGCACGATGGGCGAAATCACCAGCAGCTCGCGGCAGATCGGCGACATCATCGGCGTGATCGACGGCATCGCGTTCCAGACCAACATCCTCGCGCTTAACGCCGCGGTTGAAGCGGCTCGCGCGGGCGAACAGGGTCGCGGTTTCGCTGTGGTCGCCGCGGAAGTGCGCAGCCTCGCGCAGCGCTCGGCCACGGCCGCGAAGGAAATCAAGGCGTTGATCGAAACGTCCACCCATACCGTCGAAGCGGGTGCGTCGCTGGTCGCTAACGCCGGTTCGACCATGGGCGAGATCGTGCAGTCGGTGCGCCGCGTGAACGAAATCCTCGAGGAAATCAGCAACGCGTCGCGCGAACAGAGCGCGGGCATCGAACAGGTCAATCGCGCAGTCGGCGAAATGGATCAGGTTACGCAGCAAAATGCCGCGCTGGTCGAAGAAGCCGCCGCCGCAGCCCATTCGCTGAAGGATCAGGTGGGTGTGTTGCGCGAGGCAATCTCGAGCTTCGCTTTGCCGGCCTGAGGCCGCCGGCTCTTTTCAGGCAGCGGGACACGAGCAGAAAAGAGGCGCACAAAAAGAAGGCGCTCAACAGGCAGAGAGCGCCTCTTTAACACGCCGCGTCGGAGTCGACGCATTAATCGAACGAGCCAGCCGCGCGGATTTTCAAGTCCACGCGGCTTTTTTGTGGCCGCCTGCGTTTGCGCCTGTGCATGCGCCGGCTACGTCTTGCGGCTACGGCTATGCCCGTGTCTGCGACGGCGCCCCGTTCAACGAACGCTTACCCCGCCCGATCCCGCAACCAGGTTAAGCCGAATTTGGCATCGCCGAATTCGGCTTAAGGCATTTTCATCATGATCCGCCGCTTCCGATAATGGCCGCTTTCTCAACGCGCGCCTCGCGGCAAGCTCCCATGTGGGCCTCCCCTCTCGCGGCGCCATCCCACCAAGGCTCGCCGTCATGTTGCTCCACCTCCTCTACCTCGTTGCGATCGTCGCCGAAGCCATGTCCGGCGCATTGATGGGCATGCGCCGCGGTATGGACCGCTTCGGCCTGTGCCTCGTCGGCACCGTCACCGCGCTCGGCGGCGGCACGGTGCGCGACGTGCTGCTCGGTCACTATCCCCTTGCATGGATCTCGCATCCAGATTACGTTCTGATTACAATCGGGGCAGCGTCGGTTGCCGCGGCCAGCGCCAAATGGCTGCGCAACTGGCAACGGCTGTTCGTCACGGTCGACGCGATCGGCCTGATCGCGTTCACGGTTATCGGTTGCGACGTCGCCGCGACGCTGGACGTGAGCCCGGCGATCGTCGTGCTGGCCGGCGCGATTACCGGCGTGTGCGGCGGCATGCTGCGCGACCTGCTGTGCAACCAGATGCCGCTCGTGTTGCGTGAGGAGTTGTACGCCAGCATCGCGCTCGGCGCAGGCGCGCTGTACGTCGCACTACAAGCCTGCGACGTGGCGCCGGCGCAGGCTTCCATCGTGGTGCTGGCAGTCGGTTTCGCAGTGCGCATGCTGGCCGTGCGGTTTCGTTGGCAATTCAAGGTATTCACCGCCGCCGATTCCGGCGGCGCAGGCTAATCCCGCTGCACGCCACGCGCGTGTGGCTTTCGCTCGAGGAGCACGCTCGACAGTCACGCGCAACGGGCCACCGGCGTCGCCGGTTTCTCGCCTTCGCACTGCTGTTCGTTATCCGCACCCATGATCCAAAAGAAGAAATCGCAGTCGCACGATCCGTACGCGCCCGTCGCGAAGAACCAGTTGCTGGCCGCGCGCCTGCCCATGTGGCGTTCGAAACTTGTCGTCCTGCTGGTGTTCGGCGCGTTCGCGTCGCTGGCGGCGCGCGCGTTCTGGGTGCAGGTGGTCAATCAGGACTTCTACGTCGATCAGGGGCAAAAGCGCTATCAGCGCACGCTCGAACTCGACGCAACGCGTGGGCGAATCGTCGACCGTAACGGCTCGATGCTCGCCGTCAGCCTCGCGACCTACGAGATCTGGGCCTCGCCCAAGCTGCTCGACGAAGCCTCGTTCGCGCCGCTTTCGAAGCTGCTCGACCTGCCGCTGGCGGAACTGCGCCGGCGTCTGAACGGCGACAAAACCTTCGTGCTGCTCAAGCGCCAGGTGGATGCCGACACCGCCGATCATCTCAACAAACTGGGTCTCGCCGGCATCACGCAGATCGCGGATTCAAAGCGCTTTTATCCCGAAGGCGAATCGGCGGCGCACGTGGTCGGCTTCACGGATATCGAGGACAACGGCCAGGAAGGCGTCGAGCTCGCCGCCAACGAGCAACTGCTCGGCGTGCCGGGCCAGCGCGAAGTGATTCGCGACCGCCTGGGCCGGGTGGTGTCCGAGACCCGGCCGCTCGTGCCCGCGCAGAACGGCGACACCATCCACCTGACGATCGATCGGCGCATCCAGCAACTCGCTTACGCGCAACTGAAGGACGCCATCGCCAAACATCACGCCGAGGCCGGCAGCGTGGTCGTGCTCGATGCGCGCAACGGCGAGATTCTCGCGCTCGCCAACTATCCGAGCTTCGATCCGAACGACCGCGCGCGGCTCACCGGGCGGCAACTGCGCAATCGCGCGGTCGTCGACACCTTCGAGCCGGGCTCGACGATCAAGCCGGTCGTCGTCGCGCTGTCGATCGACGAGGGCAAGGTGCGGCCGCAAAGCATCATCGATACCGCACCGGGGTGGTACAAGATCGGCCCGGCAGTGATTCACGACACGTCGAATCACGGCGCGATGACCGTCGCCGAAGCCGTGCAGAAGTCGAGCAATATCGCGCTCGCCAAGCTCGCCCTGAATCTGCCCGCTGAAAAGATCTGGAACAAGTATCAGGAATACGGGCTTGGGTTGAGGCCCGAGCTGACCTTTCCGGGCGTCGCGTCGGGCAAGGTGCGTCCGTACAAACGCTGGCGTCCGATCGAACAGGCGACCATGGCGTATGGCTACGGCCTGTCCACTTCGCTACTGCAGATCGCGCAGGTCTATACCGCCTATGCCGGCGACGGCACCATGCATCACGTGAGTCTGTTGCGGACAGACAAAAACGCGGACGGGACTGCGAGCGCGAGTAGCGCGGTGCAGGCCATGGATAAGGGCCATGCAGTCACAACGCCCGCCACCGCGCGCGCAATCCGTTCGATGCTTGAAATGGCCACCGGCGCCGGCGGCACAGGGCGCGCTGCGGCGGTGGAAGGCTACCGGATCGGCGGCAAAACCGGCACGGCGCGCAAGCAGGTCGGCGCGACTTACGCGAAAAACCGTTACCGCGCGCTGTTTGTCGGCATGGCGCCGATGAGCGACCCGCGGCTGATCGTCGCCGTGATGATCGACGACCCGGCCGGCAAGGCGTTTTATGGTGGGACGGTGGCCGGGCCGGTGTTCGGCGCGGTAACGGGTGGAGCGCTGCAATTGCTGGGGGTGCCGCCGGATGCGTGAGGATCCGCTACGCCGTGAATCGCGCCGCGCCGTTCCAGCAGCGACGGTTAGCGTGGCGCGTTATCGCTGCCCGCTTTCGCCAAGGCCTCGATGCGGTTACGACCATTGCGTTTGGCCTGGTACATCGCCCGATCGGCTTCTTCCATCATCGCGTGGCCGAGCGCGGGCGCGTCGGCAGGCGCACCCGTAATCGTGCGCGCCGCCACGCCGATCGACACGGTCAACGCGATGCGCTCGCCATGGTCGTCCTGCAAATCCAGCCTTTCGACAGCCAGCCGCACGCGCTCGGCGACCGTCAGCGCATCGGCCCGATCGCCTTGCAGCAGCGCAGTGAACTCTTCGCCGCCGTAGCGCGCCACGGTGTCGCCCAAGCGCACCTGCTGCCGCACGCACGCCGCCACTGCCGCCAGCGCGCGGTCGCCGGTCTGATGGCCGTAGGTGTCGTTGATCCGCTTGAAGCTGTCGATATCGATGAAAAGACACGCGACCGGCACGCCATACCGGACCGCACGCATGATTTCCTCGCGCAGCCGTTCATCGAAGTAGCGGCGATTGGCGAGGCCGGTCAGCGAATCGGTCATACCGAGTTGCTTGAGCCGCTCACGATGCGCGACATTGTCGAGACTCGCCGTGACGATGCTCGCAAAGCGCTCCAGAATATCCGTAGCCATGCCTTCAGCGAAACGCGCCGGGTCGTCGCTGCACAGGCATAGATAGCCGCTGACGGTGTCGCCTGCGGCAAGCGGCAGCAAGATCGCGCTCGCCGGCGTGTCGGCGTCGCCGAAGAATGCGCGGCGCACCGTTTCATCCAGTTGGCCAAGCTTGCCCAGCCATGGCCGTCCCTCGTCGCACAAACCTTGGGCCGCAAGCCCTCCTTCGCGTGACGTTCTCAGATTGGTCTGGTCGAGCGCATCCAGAGCGCCCGGATCGAGCAGTTCGAGCAGCATCGGCGCGCGGTCGTCGAGCCACAATGTCACGCTCGCCAACGAGAACTCCTTCGGCAGATGGCTGAACAGCGTGTCGAGAAACGACGCGAAATCCTGCGCGCCGATCAACCTCAACTCGACGTTCTGGAAGCGGCGCAGCGTGCGCTCGTTGTGCTGCACGGTATCGACGAGCGAGCGCAGTCGGTCTGAAAGCGGCGTTTGAGCGAGATTCGTCACGTTATTGATGCGGGCCCGGAGGCGAAGCGGGGTCGGCGGCCCCAACCGCTGTAATAACGGCCAATTCCGCGAGGTCTTGAGGGTTGGATCGCCAGGTACGCAAATCAGCGCTTTAACGGGGCGATCAGGCAGAGGAATCAAGCGCGGGAATTTTGAGCGTGATCTTAAGTTTGGCTTAATTCTTACCTGTAACTATGGCATCCAACATCCCCTGTTGAGCCGCCAGAACATCGGCGGCGCTTTTTTTCTCAAGGGATGTCGCCGACGCGCCGATAGATGGACAGCATGCCTGCGAAGAAGGAGTCAAACGATGGTGGAAGACACGGTATTCGAGCATTTGCGCGCGATGCCCGGCAACGAATGGGTGCGCCAGATCCACTCGTGCAAGGTCTCGGATCCCTTGCAGCCCCCTTGGGGACGCTCGTACAGACTCGTCGAATGGACCATGAAGCACACCCCCGAATCGAGCCGCCGCGTGGTGCCGGCGGAAAGCACGCCACTCGAAATCGCACAGGCGGTTGTGTCGCACATTCCGGGGCGCCGCTTCTGCCAGCACGGCGACGATTAATCCCGTTGCCGGCAACCTGCCCTCAGTTTTTCGCGCTCTTCGCCATTTCTTCCTCAAACAGGGCGAATTCCTCCCCTGCGGCCTTTGCGACACTCGGCCGCTGCATCAACCGCTTGTAGTAAGCCGCCACCGCCGGCCATTGCGACAGATCGATGCCGCCATGCGACGCCCAGTTCAGCACGGTGACCAGATACGCGTCGCCCACGCTGAACGCGTCGAGCAGATACTCGCTTTGCGCCAGATGATCCTGCAGAACGCCTAGCCGCAACGCGGCCTTGTCGCGCGCATAGCGCTTCACGTCTTCGGGCGCGCGCGCATCGAGCAGCGGCACGAACACCGCCTTGTGCAACTCCGTACTGATAAAACCCAGCCATTGCTGCAAGCGCGCGCGCTGTGCCGTGCCCGCGGCAGGCGCGAGCCGTGCGGCCGGAAAATGATCGGCCACATACGGCAGGATCGCCGTGTTTTCGGTCAACAGCCAGCCTTCGTCCGTACGCAGCACCGGCACCTGCCCGAGCGGACTGATCGGATAGAAGTCCGAGCCGTCCGACAACTGTTTCGACTTCGTGTCGACCTGAATGAACCCAGCCTGCGCCCCCGCCTCGTACAACGCGATTCGGGTGGCCAGTGAACAAGCGAGCGGCGAGAAGTACAGATCCATGGGGAATCCCCTGTCGTTGGTGTTTTTGTACTATATTGCATATAAATCACTTCCGCCATATTTTTATGCAGACCAGTACAAAAAAAGAGGTCCGCCCGCGCGGCCGTCCGCGTGCCTATGATTCCGACCAGGCGCTCGCCGATGCAAGAGACGTGTTCTGGCGCAGCGGCTATGCGGGCACCTCGCTGGATCAACTGAGCACCGCGACCGGTATGAACCGCCCGAGTCTGTACGGTGCATTCGGCGACAAACATGCGTTGTATCTGACCACGCTCGAACGTTATATCGAGGCCGGCCGGCTCGCGATGGTTCATGCACTCGGCGAAGACCTGCCATTGCCGCAGGCCCTGCTGCGCGTTTATGACGGCGCGCTCGCGTGGTACCTGCCCGCCGACGGCGATCCGCTCGGCTGCTTCATGATCGGTACCGCCGCGGTCGAAGCGGTGGATGACGCCGAAGTCCGCGCAGCGCTAGCCGAGGGATTGCGCACCTACGACAAGGCCTTCGAGAAACGCTTAAAGCTGGCGCAGGCCGCAGGCGAACTGGCCGCCGATGCGCAACCGCCCCTTCTCGCAAAGATCGCATCGGCGATTTTGCACAGCCTCGCGTTACGCGCCCGCGCAGGCGATTCGCGCGCGTCGCTGCGGGCGACGGCGGTTGCAGGGGTGGCGTTGATATGTGGCAATGCGGGCGCGTTACCTGTGCCGGCAACGGGCAAAACCACAGCGAAGGGACGTGGACGCTAGGCGGAAGGGGTTCGCTCGCGTCGTTCGGTTTCCGTTCAGATCACGGGCGGCCGAGGGTAGCCGGGCCTTTGCAATGCTTGACAGTCACGGCGAACGTTTATGCCTATGATGCGTTGATTCGCCCGACACGTCATGGTTTCGACATGAACTATCCGTACGACGTACTGACCGCTGCCTGTCTTTTCATCATCGTGATCTCCAGCTCCATCATGCTCGCGCTCACCTGAGCGAGCGTTGTAACGCCCCTGCTGTAGGGGCTGCGAGCAGGTCAACGTGCGCTACGCGGTTCTGTAAAAAGACGGGATATACTGTACATATATACAGTACTTTTCGTCTGAACAATGCGCCTCCCTCCCTTCGACCCTCCCACGCTCGCCGAACTGCGCGCCTGGTGGCGCACGCGCGACGAGCAGGCCATCCAGCGCCTCATCCTCGAGATTCAACGGCAGCGGCTCACGCTGCTGGAGTTGCGCAACCTGATCGACAGCGGCGTCCAGCAGGCGCGCGCCGCCGACCGCACGCTGGTCGAACGCGGCGAACCATTAATGACGTTACGCATACGGATCGCGCAGGAAGTGCTGCGTGTGGGTGATATCGACGATACGCGGCAGATGAGCCGCGCCGAACAGGAAAAGCTCGCCGTGCGCACCGAGGGCCAGATGGAATACGCGCGCGAAGGTCGCCTGAGGCGGCAGCGTCGGAATATCTAGTTCGAGTGTCGCAGCGTGTTTCCGCGCACTCGAACGAGAAGACGGTGCGCAGCCGGCTCAATGCCGCTGGGTCAGCGCGTTTGCGTGGCGACGCGCAGGCCGAGCGAAATGAACAGCACGCCGATGATCTTGTTTTGCCAGCGGCCAAGCCATGTCAGGCGCTTGACGAGTTTGCCCAACGGACGAATCGTCAGCACGATCAGCGTTGTATAAAGCGCGCTCATGCCGACGAAGATCAGTCCGAGCGTCGTGAACTGCAGGAACGAAGAACCATGCTCAGGGCGAACGAACTGCGGCAGGAACGCGAGGAAAAACAGCGCGGTCTTGGGATTCAACACTTCGGCAGGGATCGCCTGAAAGAAGGCCTTGGAAGCGGATACCGGCGCAACTGCCGGCACATGCGCGCTCGCCTGCTTTTCGCGCAAGGCGCGAATGCCAAGATAGACGAGATAGGCGGCGCCGACGAATTTCACGGCATTGAAGGCGAGTGCCGACGTCATCAGCAAGGCCGACAGGCCAATCGATGCAGCTAACGTGTGGATGAAATCGCCAACGGCGATGCCGAGGCCGGTGAGTATGCCGGCCTTGCGCCCACCATGCACCGTGCGGGTCAAAACCAGCAGCACGGCCGGACCGGGAATCAGAAAGAGCCCGAGGACAACGGCAACGAAGGTTCCTAGCGTAGAAAGATCAAGCATGTCGTCTCCTGGGTGGCGCGCCCGGTTCAGCGGACAGGCGCGCGTTCAGCGGACGATTGTAGATCGTTCGGCGATTCCCCGCCGACGATCCGTTACCATTGCGGGCACAGGGCCGCATACGCTCCACATGCGGCGCGCATTTTTTCATCCACTGAAGTCTTTGCCTTGCCCACCTACACCTTGCCCGCGCCGCTCTCCGCGGAACTCGAGATTCGCAAGAGCCGTTTCATCGCGCACGCGATACCGGTCGCCGACCGCGACGCCGCGATGGCCGAGTTGCGGCGTCTGCGCGAGGAGCATCCCGGCGCGACGCATGTCTGCTGGGCGCTGCTGGCAGGTGGCCAGTCAGGCATGTCCGACGACGGTGAGCCGTCCGGCACCGCGGGCCGGCCGATTCTCGAAGTGCTGCGGCATCATGATCTGGACGGCGTGCTGGCGGCCGTCGTGCGGTATTACGGCGGCGTGAAGCTGGGCGCCGGCGGGTTGGTGCGAGCGTATACCGACGCGATTGCCTCGGTTCTATTGGACGCGCCGCGGGTGGAGAGGATTGCCCAGGTAACGCTGATCGTCGAAGTAGGCTATGCCGATGAAGCGAAGGTGCGCAGATGGATCGAGGCTGAGGGTTATGGACTTGTGGACAGTGCTTACGGGATGCTGGTGAAGATGACTGTCCGCCTGCCCGTCAATGCGGTAGATGATGCCCGGCTAGCTCTGGTGGATATGACCCAGGGGAAAGCTGGGTTTTTTTGATCACGTTGCCCTCCGAGCGGGGCTGCTTCAATCGCTCGAGAATTCCCGACCCTGATCCAGGTAATGACCCAACTAAGGACCCAACTAAGAAGATGCACGGGATCGGCTCGCTGCTACCATGCTGCTCTGTACCGGAATGACTCCACTTAAAAGGCAATTCCTCTGACCTCGACCGCCGCTTTTTCCAGCACAGCGCCCGAGTCGCCGCAACAGAGTCAGTCTCTGCGGCCATCACTCGGTCCCATGCGTCCGGCCCTGAGATCCGCTGTGCTCAAGGGTTGCGGCGTCGTCGCACTGCCGTTGATGCTGTCCGCCTGCTCCTGGTCGTGGTTCGGCCTGAATTGCGCACCGCGCGCAGCCGCCCATCCAACCGGCTGGCTCAGCGTCGCGCCCGCCAGCGATTTCGCCTACATGCCGGCTCGCAACGGCCAGGTTTCGCCGAACCGGATCGAAAACACGGCGATGACCGGCATCGTGCTAAAAAGCGATATCAACGAGGCCGTGCGCAACAGCATTGCCAGCAGCTTGCAGGTCGCGGGCTTTCATCTCACCGAAGACAGGAAGGTGCTGAGCGGCAGCATCGAGAAGTTCACGGTGGACGACGCGCGGTCGCCGGCGTTCTGGACGCTGAAAATGCGCTACATCGTGACCGATGCCGCGACCCAGAAGGTTGTGTTCTCAACCACCAAGACGGTCCGGCAGAAATCGCCTAAATTCACGAGCAATACCATCGCCATCGAAGACACGGTCAAGCTGAGCGTCGAAGCGTTGATCAGCGACCCAGGCTTCGTTAATTCGGTGAATTAAGCGGACGGACTGAATCGGCGCCATCCGCCGATTCGCTACAATCGGGAAATATCGAGGGAAACGCGAAAATCGCGCAGAATCGAAGCGCCGCTGGCGCCTGCCGCCTCGCGTGCCCGATTCGGCAACCCTGCCCCCTTCCCCGTGCGAGCCGTCATGTCTATCACCACCTGGCTGTTCTTCCTGCCCGCCTGCTTCGCGATCAACCTCGCGCCCGGCCCGAACAATCTTCTATCGATCAACGTTGCTGCGCGTCACGGCTTCATGACAGCTTTCGTCGGCGGCACCGGCCGGCTGGTCGCGTTCGCGTTGATGCTGGTGTTGGCTGCGACCGGCCTTGCCGTCGTGCTGCACGCATCCGAGTGGTTCTTTCTCGCGATTAAACTGGCCGGCGCCGCGTATCTGATCTGGCTTGCCATTCAGTTGTGGCGCAGCGACGCGCCCGCTATCGATACGATCCAGCAGGACGACGCGTCGCTCTGGCGGATTGCGCGGCAGGAGTGTCTCGTGGCCGCGGGCAATCCGAAGGCAATTCTGGTTTTCACCGCCTTTTTGCCGCAGTTCGTCGATATCGCCAAACCGATGCTGCCGCAGTTCGCGGTACTCGGCGCGAGCTTTCTGGTCCTCGAATGGGTGGCGATCGCGCTGTATTCGTGGGCCGGGATGCACCTTGGCAAGTGGCTCGTTCGCGCCAAGGTTCGCCGGTGGTTCAATCGCTGCTGCGGGACGTTTCTGGCGGCTATCGGCGTGAGCTTTCTGCTGGTTCGGCGGACATAAAGCGCTTGAACTCAAAGCTTGATATTCAGCTTTCCGAATTATCTGTCCAGCAACACCTCGGCTGTACGACGCCTTCTAGCTCCGTTGAAACCCGAGTGGCAGTCGGCCTGTTCCTGCAACCATAAACAATAGCTAATGCACGATCGCAGAAACTTTAACTGTCAGTAATCGTCCTGCACCCTTATGCTCGAAGAATGACCCGCCGCCTCGGCAGAACCATGCGCGGCATCGGACAAGCGACTTCTCATAGTCATAGGGGCGGCATCATGAAGATCTGTATCTTCGGAGCAGGAGCGATTGGCGGTTTGATGGGCGTGCAACTGGCGCGTGCCGGCGCGGATGTGAGTTTCGTCGCGCGCGGCGCGCATCTTGCTGCAATGCGCGAACACGGCGCGCGCCTGATCATGGACGGCGAGACGATCAGCACGCCGGTACGCTGCACGTCCGACCCGCGCGAACTCGGCGTGCAAGACTTCGTGATCATCACGCTGAAGGCGCACTCGCTGCCCGGCGTAGTCGACGCGATGCAGCCGCTCCTCGGCAAGCACACGGCCATCGTTACCGGCGTCAACGGCATTCCCTACTGGTACTTCTATCAGCACGGCGGAAAATTCGCCGGCACGCGGCTCGCCAGCATCGACCCGGACGGCAGCCAATGGACCAAACTCGGACCAGAACGCGCGATTGGCTGTGTGCTGTACCCCGCTGCGGAGATCGTCGAGCCGGGCGTCATCAAGCATGTGTACGGCAAGAAATTCCCGATCGGCGAGCCGAGCGGCGAACGCACGCCGCGCATTCAGCAATTGCATGAAATCATGCAGGCGGCGGGTTTCGATGCGCCGATTCGCGACAATATCCGCGACGAAATCTGGCTCAAGCTGTGGGGCAACCTTTGCTTCAATCCGATCAGCGCATTGACCCACGCCACGCTCGACATCCTCACCAGCGACCCCGGCACGCGTGCGGTATCACGCACGATGATGCTGGAAGCCAAGCGCATTGCGGATCAGTTCGGCGTGCATTTTCGCGTGGATGTGGAAAAGCGCATCGACGGTGCGGGTGCGGTCGGCGCGCATAAGACCTCGACGCTGGTCGATCTGGAGAATCGCCGTCCGATGGAGATCGATCCGCTGCTGACGGTGGTGCAGGAAATGGGCCGTCTCGTTGCCGAGCCCACGCCGACTATCGACGTCGTGCTTGCCCTCATCAAGCTGCGCGAACGGATGGCATTGCAGGGCGATTGAGATTGAGCGCCAACGCACGCTGCAGCTAACCCCTCTCACAAGCTTCAGAAAAGGATCGAACGCCACGCGTTCGATCCTTTTTTACATCGCTATTGATCGATCGCGAGCCACACTGCCTTGGGCTCGGTGAAGTTTTCAATCGCCACGTCGCCGTGCTCACGGCCAAAGCCCGAATCGCCGGAGCCGCCCCAAGGCAAGCGCACATCGGTATAGCCGTAGGTGTTGATCCACACGGTACCCGCCTTCAGGTCACGCGCGACCCGATGCACGCGACCGATATCCGCGCTCCATACGCCGGCTGCGAGGCTATACAACGTGCCGTTGGCGATACGGATCGCATCGGCTTCGTCATTGAAGCGAATCACGCTGGCCACCGGCCCGAAGATCTCCTCCTGCGAAATGCGCATTTCATGTTCGACGTTGGCAAACACCGTCGGCTCGACAAAGAAGCCGCGCTCGCCCACCCGCACGCCGCCGGTCACGAGCGATGCCCCCTCGGAGCGCCCTGTCTCGACATAGCCGAGCACGGTTTTCATCTGCGCCGCGGAGATAAGCGGCCCCATCGACGTTTCACGCGCCGCCGGATCGCCGACCTTGATCGCCTTCGCACGTGCCGCGAGACGCTCGACCACTTCGTCGTAGACGTCACGGTGAGCCAGAATGCGCGAGCCTGCCGAACATACCTGGCCGGTGTTGAAGAAAATCCCCGACGCCGCGGCTCGCACCGCATTGTCGAGATTCGCATCCGGGAAGATCAGGTTCGCCGACTTGCCGCCGAGTTCGAGCGTGACCCGTTTGAAGTTGCCGGCCGCGCCCTGCAGAATGCCGCGCCCCACGGAAGGCGAGCCCGTGAAGGTCACCTTGTCGATGCCGGGATGCGCCACCAGCGCATCGCCTACCACCCGCCCCTTGCCGGTGACGATGTTCAGTACTCCCGGAGGCACACCCGCTTCGAGCGCGAGTTCGCCGAGGCGCAACGCGGTCAGCGGCGTAATCTCCGCGGGCTTGACGATCAGCGTGCAACCGCACGCCAGTGCGGGCGCGATTTTCCACATGCCGATCATCAGCGGGAAATTCCACGGCACGATCGCGGCGACCACGCCGACCGGCTCGCGCAGCGTGTACGTCAAGGCATCGGGACGCACCGGCACCACCTGCCCATTGATCTTGTCGCACCAGCCTGCGTAGTATTCGAGCGTATCGATCGCCGCCGGAATATCCTGGCGCATTACCGCCGAGATCGGCTTGCCGGCGTCGAGGCTTTCGAGCGCCGCGAGTTCGTCCAGATTCGCGCGCATCAGGCCGGCCAGACGCATCAGTATGCGGCCACGCTCGGCTGCCCGTATCGCGTTCCACACTTTCAATGCGGCGCGCGCCGCGTGCACTGCGGTATCGACATCGGCTGCACTGCCTTGTGCAACCAGCGCAATCGGCTCTTCGGTCGCCGGGTTGATGTCGACGGAATATTCGCCGGTGCCAGGCGGCAAACGCTTGCCGTCGATCAGCAAATCATGGCGCCTGAGGTCGGTTTCAGTTTCCATCATGAAGCTCCTTGCTTGGGATGTTGCGTGGGCTGACCGGCAGCGGATCGGCCGGCGCCGCGCCGGAGGCAGGCGAAGCCACACCGGCGAGCGCGGCAAACTGCGCCCAGGCCGCTGCAGCGTTGGGTCTGAGGGAGCGATTGCGGCGATGCACGAGCAGCGTCGTCAGATTTATCTCGGGAGCGAGCGGCCTGCTCACCAGTGACGCGCCGGGCGCGGGCCAGTGTCCATCGACGGGTAAAACGCCGACGCCAAGGCCCAATTCGACCATGCGCGACACTGCCGCAACATGGCCGAGTTCCTGCACGGGCCGTCGCTTCAGGCCGTGCGAATTGAAGGCAAGATCGAGCGCGGCGCGCACACCCGCGTCGGCATTCAACGTGACGAGCGCCCACTCGTGTAATGCATGCCACGCGACGCTGGCTTGCCGCGCGAGCGGATGCGCGGATGGCATCACCACATGCAGCGGCGTCGTGAACACCACTTGCGCGTGCAACTGATCGCCGGCCAGGGGTTCCGCCACGGAGACCACGCCGAAGTCCACTTCCCCCTGCTCGACGCTCGCGAGCACGCTGCTTTGCGATTGATCCTTGACGGACACGTTCAGCTCGGGAAACGCTGACGCGCAACGCGCCAGCCCCTGCGCCACCCAACTCGACGACAACACGGGATTGCTCGCCAGCACGACCACGCCAGTGTGTCCGTCGTAAGCGGCACGCTCCTCGCGCAGCGTCAATTCGATTTCGTCGAGCAGGCGGCCGATTCTGCGCTCGAGACTCGCGCCCGCATGAGTCAGTTCTACCTGCCGCGTGGTGCGGTCGAACAGCTTCAATTCAACGGCGTCTTCAAGTTCGCGCACGCAACGGCTCACCGCCGACTGCGTCAGATCGAACTCGCGCGCCGCGCGCGTAAAGCTCCGTTCCCGCGCGACGGCGACAAACACCTTGAGTTGCTGCAGCGAAACATTCATAACGTTACTGCCGGGTGTGGATGGGTCACCCTATTCCCCCGATTGCTCAGGCCAGTGGCTAAGCCGCGAGGCCTTGCTGCCGGCGACGGCCGGCACACCCTGGGGCTCGTTGTGCGCCTCGATCCAGCGCGAACGCATTGGCGCAAGAATGAACTTCGCCGAGATGCCCGCGACAATCGTGACGACGGCGGAAACGATAAACACGAGACTCCAGCCGCCTGTGGCCGACAGTACCGAAGCAATCGGCACGAGCAGCGAGGCCGTGCCCTTCGCGGTGTACAACGTGCCCGCATTGGCCGCCGCATACTTGCTGCCGAAGGTATCGGCGCAAATCGCCGGGAAGATCGAGAAAATTTCGCCCCAGAACATGAAGATCAACGCGGCGAACGTCATGAACGCATACGGGTTGGTGCCGTACTGCATGAGGCCGAGCAATGCGAGGCCCTCGCCGATGAAGATCACGAACATCGTGTTCTCACGGCCGAGTTTGTCGGAGATGAAACCGCACAGCGGACGGGTGAAGCCGTTGCAGATATTGTCGATGGAAAGCGTGGCCGTGAGCAGTGGCAGGGTCATGCCGAAGATCGTCATCGGAATGCGTGCGAGCCCCCAGTCTTTGGCGATCGGGCCGATTTGCGCGGTCGCCATCAGGCCGCCCGCCGCCACCGCGACAAACGACACGTAGATCACCCAGAACACCGGTGTCTTGATCATCTGGCCCGGCGTGTAATCGACCTTGGTGACCGCGAACTTCTTCTTCGGTGCGGCTTGCTGGCGCAAGTTTGGCTTCTTCAACAGCAGCGCGAGCAAAAGTATGCTGACGCCCTGCAGAATGCCGAAGAAAAAGAAGGTGTGCTCGTAGCCCGAGCGCGTGATCATGTTGGCGATCGGAATGACGGTGACGGCCGCGCCCGCGCCAAAACCTGCAGCAGTCAAACCGGCCGCAAGACCCCGGCGATCCGGAAACCACTTCAACGCGTTGCCGACACAGGTACCGTACACGCCGCCTGCGCCGATCCCGGCAATGACCGCCGACACATACAGCATCGGCAAGGTCGTCGCATACGAATTGATGACCCACGCGAGGCCGGCGCATACCGCACCGCCGGCAACCACGGGGCGCGGTCCGAACTTGTCGACCAGCCAGCCCTCCACCGGCACGAGCCACGTTTCCGTGAGGATGAAAATAGCGAACGCGAGCTGAATGGAAGCTTCACCCCAGTGATGCCGCGAATTCATCGGCGTGACGAACAACGTCCATGCATATTGCAGATTGGCCACCAATGCCATGCACATCATGCCGATGACGAGCTGCCACCAGCGGTTCGCCCAGAATGCGCGAGTCGTGGTCTGTCGAGTGATATCGTCCATGAGCCTTGTCTCCGCTATTTATTGAGTGCGGCCGGCCGTCACGCCGCACTGTATGCGTCTCACCTTATGCTTATGACCCGAACAGCCTTGCCATTCGGGAATATTTAATATATGCGTCTTTAATTCGAATTATTTAAGGCCCGCTCCTGCCTGAATCATCATTTTTCAGACGATTTCTTTATTCCGATCAATTAAGTATCGGCACTGCATCGACGTTTCGCCGTCTTCCTTGCTACGCCTCGAATCCAAGCGTTAACCCGAGTACTGCGCCGAGTGCTGCACCGCCAATTCTGCTTCTTATGCAGCCCCATGCTAGGGTCATTGCTGAATAACTAATAATTAAAGTTTGTTATTATGTCGATTCATATTTGCTTATACATCGGCCATGACGATGCGCAATGCCACTCTGCGGCAATTGAAGGTCTTTGAAACGGTAGCGCGCCACCTCAGCTTCTCGCGTGCCGCGGAAGAATTGCATCTGACGCAGCCCGCCGTCTCCACCCAGGTCCGGCAACTCGAGGAACACGCAGGGCTGCCGCTGTTCGAGCAGCTCGGCAAAAAAATCTATCTGACGCCGGCCGGCACCGAGATGCTTCACTACAGCCGCGCGATCATTCAGCAGTTCCACGAAGTCGACGAGGCGATGAGTCAGCTCAAGGGCGTCTCCGGCGGCAAGCTGAACGTCGCGGTGATCAGCGCCGGCGACTACTTTTTCCCGCGCCTGCTGGCCGAATTCACGCAGCGTTACGCGGGCGTCGTGCTCAATCTCGCCGTGCACAATCGCGCAGAACTGTTGCATCAACTCGCGACCAACCAGACCGATCTCGCGGTGATGGTGCGGCCGCCGCACGAAACCGACGCGACCAACGAACCGTTCGCGCCGCACCCTTATGTGATCGTGGCGGCGCCCACGCATCCGCTCGCGCACAAACGCAACATCAAGATGAGTCAGTTGGCGAGCGAGGCCTTCATCGTGCGCGAACGCGGCTCGGACACCTGGAATTCGATGGAAGAAGGCTTCGCCGGCCGTCTCTCCAATCTCAAGATCGCGATGGAGATCAAGAGCACCGAGACGATCAAACAGGCCGTGATCGCCGGCATGGGCATCGCGTTCCTGTCCGCGCATACGATCAGTCTCGAGTTGCAGCTCGGCCATCTGGTCGTGCTCGACGTCGAAAGCTTTCCCGTCATGCTCAACTGGTACGTCGTACATCGGAAGAACAAGCGCCTGCCGCCGGTTGCAGTCGCCTTCAAACGCTTCCTGATGGAGGAAGGCGCGGGTCTCATCGAGAAGATCACGCGCGTGAAGGAATTGAGCGTCTATAAACAGTAGGCTATGGAAAGCCAATGAAACTTTAACTATTGCGGATTGATCAGTATCCCTATGCTGCAAGTGAGTTTCCTTACTTGTCAGCCCTGGAGGCCGATCATGAACCACGCTGCGGTTGAGTCTCACGCCAGCACACGTACTACACGCGCCACCGCGAACAATCCCGACGACGCCCATCTGAGCGCGTTCAACGCGGCCTTCAGCGACCTTGGCCTGCGGTTCCGCTGGGACCAGGCCACACTCGACGTGCTGAAGGAATTCAACAGCGAAGCGGCGCGCATCACCGCCTACATCGAGCGGTTTCACGCGCATCTTCACAGCGCGTACGACGCCGAGTTTCTTGCCCAGATGATCCTGAGCAAGAAAGCCTGGTACTACAGCGAATTCGCGGCGGCCGGCGAATAAGGGCTTCGACGGGACGATTCCGCCGCTCGCTCTGCTCGCCGCCCGGCGCATCGGTGTGTTCATCTTTGACGGTACATTGCGCGGTGGGTGGCGCGTTGGCGGACAGACCCGCGTTTTTGTACGCTCACCGTCCCTGTGTCATGCCAGCCGCGGCGGTGCCGGTATGCTGCCGCGCGCACCATGCCGGGCGTTATCTCGCGTAGCGCCCACACCTGCTCTTCGCCGCCATGCCATTCGATGCGCGCCAACAACCCGCGCCGCTCCAGCGCAAATCCATCGCAACGTCCGGCAAACGCATGGCAGTGTGAATCGCGATCGTTCGTCGAGTACTCGCGGCTTGTCATCAGATGCGTACCGAGCGCAACGGCCAGCACGCTCATCGCAAGCAGCGCGGCGAGCCCGTACGGCTGCGCCTGCTCGGTGACGAAGCCGTAGCCCAGCCAGCCACACAGTAGAAGCGCCGAGACGTTGACGATGCCATGCCCCGGACGCGCGACTTTACTCAGGTCCAGCACGCCACGCAGTTTGCAGAATGCGATGGTGGAGGTGGCGAAGACCAGCGCACCGATGAAGACCGCGGCGCAGAGCTCGATACGCTCGACATTCGCCTGAGCCGCTGCCGACAGGTAGCACGCAAACCCGCCCACCATGACGGCGAGCCCCATGCCACTGCCAAGCAACGCAACGAGCCGCGGCCGTCGCGTCATAGCGCTATCTCACACACAGCGGTCAAGGTATTGCTCAATGTGCCGATCCCTTCGATTGAGACCGTCACGGTCGCGCCGTCCTTGATCGAGCCAACGCCGACCGACGTGCCGCACGCAATCACATCACCCGGTTCGAGCGTCAAGTCCTGTGAAATCAGACTCACCTGCTCGGCAGGCGAAAACACCATATCCGCAAGCGGATAGTTCTGCCGCTCCACTCCGTCGAGCATCGTGACAAGACGTGCCGCATGCCAGTCGAAACCGGAGACGATCGAGGGTCCGATACAGCAGAACGTATCGAAGCCCTTCGCGCGGCACCATTGCGGGAAGTGCGGGCTCTCATTCAGCAGATCGGCGGCGGTCACGTCGTTGACCAGCGTGTAGCCGAAGATCGATTCCGCAGCCTCTTCGATACTCGCGTCGCGGCAGCGCCGGCCAATCACGATGCCGAGTTCGCCTTCGTAGACGATCTTGCCCGCGTAACTGAGCGGCCGACGGATCGGTTCACCCGAACCGATCACCGACCCCGCCGGCTTCAACAGAAATAGCGGATGCGCCGGCACAGGCTTGTCGAGCTTCGCCGCAAGCGCGTGAAAGTTATTCCACAACGCGACGATCTTGCCGGGCGCACAAGGCGCGAGCGGCGTGAGCGCACGTGTCGACAACACTGCGCCGGTCGGCACCGGTTGATCGAGACTTTCGTACTCATGCAGATAACCGCCTTCCACCCTGCCGAACACGACACCACCGTCGCTCGACACGAAACGCATCCACGTATCCATACATCGCTCCTTGAGTTCTCAAATCGCGCCGGCGGTCCGCAATGCGCTGATCTGTTCGGGCGAGTAGCCGAGTTCGGTCATCACCTCGTCGGTATGCTCGCCCAGCAGCGGCGAGCGCTTGACTTCGGTCGGGCTGTCCGACAGTTTGATAGGATTGCCAACCGTCAGATACTTGCCGCGGGTTGGATGATCCACTTCGACAATTGTGCCGGTCTTGCGCAGCGACGGCTCTTCGGCGATTTCCTTCATCGAGAGAATCGGCCCGCAGGGAATGTCGTATTTGTTGAGGATCTGCATGGCCTCGAACTTGGTCTTGGTCATGGTCCACCGCTCGATCTCGGCAAAGATATCCTTCAGATGTGGCAAGCGCGCGGCAGGCGTCGCGTAGTTCGGATCGGTGGCCCACTCTTCCTTGCCGATCACGTTGCAGATCTTCGCCCACACCGGCGCCTGCGTGATGAAGTAGATATACGCATTCGGATCCGTCTCCCAGCCCTTGCACTTCAGGATCCAGCCCGGTTGACCGCCGCCCGAAGCATTCCCCGCGCGCGGCACCGCTTCACCGAACGTTCCGTTCGGATATTGCGGATACTCCTTCATCGTGCCGGTGCGTTCGAGCCGTTGCTGGTCGCGCAGCTTCACGCGGCACAGGTTGAGCACGCCGTCCTGCATCGCGGCGAGCACCTTCTGACCGCGCCCGGTTAGCGTGCGCTGATACAGCGCCGTGACAATGCCGAGCGCCAGATGCAAACCCGTGCCGCTGTCGCCGATCTGCGCGCCGCTCACCACCGGCGGACCATCGTCGAAACCGGTGGTCGAGGCCGCGCCGCCCGCGCATTGCGCAACGTTCTCGTAGACCTTGCAGTCCTCGTAAGGACCCGGGCCGAAACCCTTCACCGAAGCCACGATCATGCGCGGGTTCAACTCCTGAATCCGCTCCCACGTGAAGCCCATCCGGTCCAGTGCGCCCGGTGCGAAATTCTCCACCAGCACGTCGCACTTCTGGATCAGCGCCTCGAGCACCAGCTTGCCTTCCGGGTTCTTGGTATCGATCGTGACCGAGCGCTTGTTGTGATTGAGCATCGTGAAGTACAAGCTGTCCACGTCGGGAATGTCCCGTAGTTGCTCGCGCGTGATGTCGCCGGCGCCGGCCCGCTCCACCTTGATCACGTCCGCGCCGAACCACGCGAGCAACTGCGTGCAGGTCGGGCCCGATTGCACATGCGTGAAATCGAGAATGCGCACGCCGTCGAGTGCTTTGCTCATGTCAAGTCTCCTGTCCTGATCAGTCAGTTGTGTGCAACGGTTATCGACCGACGCGCCCGCTTCGATAACGTCCGCTCGCGCGGATGTCTGGTTAGACTCGGTACATACGGTATGTGATATATCAGATTCAATCAAGCGCGATCTCAAAATGCGACTGCTTCGGGATTTCGGCCCTGAACGCCTGCCTGGCTTGCGTTGCAGCGAGATAACGCCGCTCCGGCCCGCTCGATTCGAGGGAAAACACCGAGGTGTGCTGCTTGTCTCGATCGCCTTTGATATATCACATACCATATTTCATAGACCGTCAAGCCGGGCTTAACCCCACTGCAAGGCGATGACCAGGAAGGAAAGAAATGGAGCGGAAAAGCAAAAGGCCCGCTGTGACGTGATCACTGCGGGCCTTTTGCCATTCGTTGCGCCAATCAGGCGCCTAAGCCGCCATCAATCCAGAAAATCGCAATTCGCTTCGACGAACGTCGCCAGATCGAGCGAATGCTGGCGTGTAAGACGCTCGGCCAGTTCGGTATCGCGCTGCTCCAGTGCCTCAATAATGCGCAGGTGGTCAACGATCGAACGCGACGCGCGGTCGCTTTGCGAAATGGTCATGCGGCGAATCGCCCGCACGTGGATGAAGATGTTCTTGATCGTGTCGAGAATGATCTGCGACTTCGACAGCTCGACGATCGCCTGATGGAACGCGATGTTGGCGTCGGAATACTCGGCGATGTGCTCGGCCGGCGTGGCGTCGCGGAAATTGTCGAACATGTGGCGCAGGCGGGCGATTTCCTCGTCTGTGGCGTGCAGCGTGGCAAGACGCGCCGCCATGCTTTCGAGCGCGGCCCACATCTGGATCATTTCGACGATCTCACGCTTACTCTTGCGCACGATGTAGATGCCGCGCCGCGGCACCATGCGCAGAAAACCTTCCTGTTCGAGCAGCGTCATCGCCTCGCGCACCGGCGTGCGGCTCACGCCCAGCGATTCGCTCAACACGCGCTCGTCGAGGCGGATTTCTTCGTGAGTCCGGTAGATATCCGCGTCGGCAATGGCCTGGCGCAGCATGGCATACGCCTGATCGCGCAAGCTCACGCTCGCGCCGATCGGCTGCAACGACAACGTCAGGGGTGGGGCCACTGCTTCAGTTTGAAGTTCTGACGACATTCATCGCCTCTTGTTGAACATGCGCACGATACGGCACCACTGCGGGCGCCACTGCGGCCATTCTGCCATCCTGCTCGCCCAGGCCGACGAACCGGCCATGTTGCGCTGCAAGTTGCGCAACTGGCTGCGGGATCCAGCGGGTCAGCAGAACGGTGGCGGCAGAGCCCAAACCTACAAAACCAACGGCGAGCAGCGAGAGAGGAACGAATTCCATTTGTAACTCCGAATGATTGAGTGAATAGATGACTCAATCATATGCTGCAGCGCCGCAAAAATCAATATTCCGTATGTAGTATATCAGTGACTGTTGTTTTTAGGATTGCATGCTCAAGGTAGCACGGGCAACCCGCGGGCGGTTCCTCTGCTTGTCTCAACACACAACGCTCGGTGTAAACGCGCAAAACGCGCGCTATGCGCGCAGTCGCGTTCGATGATCGCGCAATTTCACCCGAATGCGGATTGTGGGAACCGCTTCGCATCATTAACCTTCGGGGAATCCTGTGATGAGCCGCAGCGTCCCTGCCCTGCATCTGCCGCGCGCTTCCAGACAGCACCCGAGAATTCGAAGGAGACACCGTCATGAGCACCACTATCCCGAGAGCGCCGAAAACGGCCATCACCGCCAATCGCGCGCCGCGCAGCCAGGCACGCAAAGCGGCGCTCGGCAGCTTTGTCGGCGCCGTAGTCGACTGGTACGACTTTCTGCTGTATGGCATCGTCGCCGCGCTCGTTTTCAACGCCGAGTTCTTCCCCAAGGTCAGCCCGGCGATGGGCACGCTCGCCGCATTCGCGACCTTCGGCGTCGGCTTTCTGTTCCGGCCGCTCGGCGGCTTCGTGTTCGGCCACTACGGCGACCGGCTTGGACGCAAGCGCATGCTGGTCCTCACGGTGATGATGATGGGCCTCTCCACCGCGGCAATCGGTCTGCTGCCGGCTTTCTCCAGCATCGGCTGGTGGGCGCCGGTGCTGCTCGTCACGTTGCGCGCGATCCAGGGCTTCGCGGTCGGCGGCGAATGGGGTGGCGCGGCCTTGATGGCGGTCGAAAGCGCGCCGGAGAAGAAGAAGGCGTTCTACAGCAGCGGCGTGCAAGTCGGCTATGGCGTGGGCCTCGTGCTCGCGACTGGCCTTGTCGCGATCATCAGCCGCTCGATGGACAACGCGTCGTTCCTGAGCTGGGGCTGGCGCCTGCCCTTCCTGTTCAGTGTGGTGCTGGTGCTGATCGCGCTGTGGATCCGCTCGAGCATGGAAGAATCGAAGGAGTTCGTCGAGAAGGTCGGCGAACGGGGTGAACGCAGCGTGCGGCTGCCGATCGTCGAGGCCTTGCTGAAGCACCCCAAGGCTTTCCTGCTGATCATCGCGCTGCGCCTTGCCGAGTTGTTCACGATGTATATCGTGACCGCGTTCGCACTGAACTACTCGACGGCGAATCTGCACATGCCGCGTGAGTTCTTCCTCTCGATCGGTCTGCTGGTCGGCGCGGTGAGCTGCGTGACGATTCCGTGCTTCGCGTGGCTGGCGGACCGTTTCGGCCGTCGGCGCGTGTACATCATCGGCGCGCTGGTCGGCATGTTCAGCGCGGTGCCGTTCTTCCTCGCGCTCGAAGCCCGCTCGACGGTGTGGATCGTGATCTTCGCCGTCATGCTCGCCAACGTCGCCCACGACATGGTTGTGAGCGTGCAGCAGCCGATGTTCACCGAACTGTTCGGCACCGAGTACCGCTATAGCGGCGCGGGCGTCGGTTATCAGGTGGCGAGCGTGGTCGGCGGCGGCTTCACGCCGTTTATCGCAGTGGCGCTGGTCAGCTTTGCCGGCGGCTCCTGGCATCCGGTGGCGGCGTATCTGGCGATCGGCTGTCTGATCTCGGTACTGGTGGCGGCGAAGATGAAGACGGGGCGCACGGTCGCCTGATTCCTGCCGATGAGGATTGCGACGGGCCGGCGTGGCAAAGGTGCCACGGCCGGCCCGTTGGCTTTTGAATGAATGCTGGATTTCTGGTGTTCGTGCCGCACTGCCGCAATTCGACAGATTACGGTCACATTTCATCAGGCTAATGCCTTATGCATTTGCATCTCATATTGCAAACGCCAGGTTCGCGCCCTATCGTTCGACGGAACAAGTTTTGTCTGAATTTAGCGCCCGTCATATGAAATAAAAATACATATATCGAGGCCACCTGAATCAGCAATTTTTACGCCGCGACGCTAAAGCAATGCGTATGAAACGCCGATAACAAAGCATTCGTCACACCGGAGACCGACCATGAGCAGTATCACCGAGCCGAGCGGGAATTCAGGCTCTGCCCCATTCTTTTCCAAACAGGCCACCGTTGCGAAACCGGGATTTTCGCGCTGGATGGTTCCGCCCGCAGCGCTCGCCGTTCACCTGTGTATCGGTCAGGCGTACGCCTTCTCCGTGTTCAACGGTCCGCTGACGAAAGTCATCGGCATCACGCAATCCGCCGCTGACGACTGGTCGCTGACCTCGCTCGGCTGGATCTTTTCGCTGGCAATCGTGTTCCTGGGTTTGTCGGCGGCGTTTGCCGGCAAGTGGCTCGAACATGTCGGCCCGCGCCGCACGATGTTCACCGCCGCGTGCTGCTTCGGCGGCGGCTTCCTCGTCTCCGCGCTCGGCGTGCATCTGCATCAGATCGCGCTGCTCTATCTCGGCTACGGCGTGATCGGCGGGATCGGACTCGGCCTCGGTTACGTGTCGCCGGTATCGACGTTGATCCGCTGGTTCCCGGACCGTCGCGGCATGGCAACCGGTATGGCGATCATGGGCTTCGGCGGCGGAGCGATGATTGCCGCGCCCTTGTCGGTGGCGTTGATGAACCACTTCCGCAGCGCGACCAGCATCGGCGTGGCGGAGACCTTCGTCGTGCTCGGCATTGCGTACTTCATCTCGATGTCGATCGGCGCACTCGCGATTCGCGTGCCGCCGGCGGACTGGAAGCCGGCCGGCTGGACACCGCCCGCGACCAGCCAGAAGAAGATGATTTCGCGTAACCACGTGCACATCGATCAGGCGTTGAAGACGCCGCAGTTCTATCTGATCTGGCTGGTGCTGTTCCTGAACGTGACGGCCGGCATCGGCATTCTCGGCCAGGCGTCGGTGATGATTCAGGAGAGCTTCAAGGACACCGTGACGGCTGCCGCAGCGGCTGGTTTCGTCGGCCTGCTCTCGCTGTTCAACATGGGCGGCCGTTTCGTGTGGGCCTCGGCTTCGGACTGGATCGGCCGCAAGAACACCTACTTCATCTTCTTCGCGCTCGGCGCCGTGCTGTACTACCTCGTGCCCGGCTTCGCGGCTTCCGGCCAGATCGCCCTGTTCGTGCTTGCCTACTGCGTGATCCTGTCGATGTACGGCGGCGGCTTCGCAACAGTGCCCGCGTATCTCGCGGACATGTTCGGCACGGCGTTCGTCGGTGGCATTCACGGCCGTCTGCTGACTGCCTGGGCCGCGGCGGGTGTCGCCGGTCCGGTGCTGGTGAATTACATCCGTGCGTATGAAGTGGCGCACGGCGTGGCAAAGGCGGACGCCTACACGATGACGATCCACATCATGGTGGTGCTGCTGGTGATCGGTTTCGTCTGCAACCTGCTGGTCAAGCGTGTCGACGACAAGCACCACATGACTGACGCACAACTCGCCAAAGGCGCCTAAGGAGACTCGCATGTCGACCGTTCAAGCCGTTCATCCGACCAACAAGGTCAAGCTCGCCGTCTTCTGGTTGTATGTGACGCTGCCGCTGGCATGGGGCGTGTTCAATACGCTCTCGCAAGCGATGAAGCTGTTCAAGTAAGTGTTGAACGGCACCCCGCACGATGCAATGTGCGAGGTGCCAGCAAAGCTTTTCGACGCGCGCGCAAGTTGCGCGCGTTCTCCTACCCTCCGCCTCCGGCTACTGCGGGTACCCCGCACCGCCGCCGCTTCAGATCTTCTCGAACAGCACGTCTTGCGCACCTTCCCACAACACCTTGGTGCCGAGTTCGCGCAGCTTTTCCTTGCCTTCGACGATGGTCAGAAAGTGATTGCCCGCGAGCTGACCCAGCTTGCTTGCGAAGCAGCACGAGCCATATGCAAGAATGATCTCCGTTTCGCTGTAGCCGCCCGGATAGAACAGGATGTCGCCCACCGACGGATGGCTCGTGTGATTTTCGAAGCCGACTGCCACACCGTCGTTTTCGAGTTTGAAGTCGCCGAGCGGCACCCAGCAGCCCTCGCCGCTCCAGCGCACGTGAATGATCTTCTGACGGTACGGCAGAAGCTTCAGAAAGGCGGCCACCGTTTGCGGCGCGTCGGGATGCGTTTCGGCGGTAAAGACATGGCCGCAGGAGGTGATTCGGAGTCGGGTCATCGCTAGATATCCGGTGTGAAGGGTTGAGTGGAGAGGTCGGTCAGACGCCGGCTCGGGCCAAGCCGTCGGCACAACATTCTGTCGGCCGGTGCAAGGCTTCGACAGATACAGTTGCCGTACAACTGGTCAGGCCAGTTAGTCCGGTGGCAGCGACGGCCACACATCGCGCAGGCTGCCGCGCGCTCATTGCGCCCCACCGTCGGCGACCACAAACCAGCAGGCACAATGGTTGCACGCGGTTCTTTCCTTCACCGCGCATGGAACCCAACGGCTTCGAAATTGGCCGGAACAGCACCGAGGTGCATCCATGCCAGGTCCATCCTCAATCGCGCCACGAAACTTCGTAGTTTGCAAGCCGCGCAATGCGCAGCAAACTGCGAAAAGTGCGTGATTGCCGTTTTCGGCGCTTCATCAAACCTTGCCCTCGACAACCCACCGCGACCGGCCTCGATACACGGTGCCACGCGGCGACTAGGCGTTCCCGCGCTACACAGCAGCATAGCGTGTCGCGACCGACGAATCCCGCGTGCCGTCAACCGTCGGCATGCCGCTCGGGCATCGCATCGTGGCGAGCCGCCCGCACGATCCAGCCGCGCAACCTGACGCTCAGCCGCGCAGCCGGTAGGCAAGCGGCGTTACGCCGTAGCCACGCTTGAACTGCACGGAGAAATGACTGGCATTCTCGAAACCAACCGCAAGCGCGATTTGCAACACCGGCTGATCGGTGGCGCGCAGCAGCCTCGCGGCTTCCTCGAGACGCAAGCGCGTGACGAACTGATGGGGTGTTTCACCGGTCTCGCGACGGAACACACGCGCAAAGTGAAAGCTGCTTAACCCGGCCTGCGCGGCCAGTTCGCTGATGGCCAGATCGGCGGCAAGATTGGCACGAATGTAATCGGTTACACGGCGGATGCGGCGTGGCACCAGCCGCTCGGGATGCGGCGGCAGGCCGGCCTCGGCGTCACGGCCGCGCGAGTAATGTTGCAACAGATGAGCGGCGAGCGCGTGGGCCAGCGCATCGACATACAGCCGCGAGTCGGCGGGATCGCCCGCGGCGCGATGCAATGCGCCAAGCATCTCGGCGATCAGTGGATCGTGAAACTGCATTGCGTCGCCCAGCGACAGCTCGCGTGAACCGTCCAGCTCCATCTGGTCGGCGACGCTGTCGATCAGGCTGCGCTCCAGGTGCAAATGAACGGTCGACAGCGGCTCATCGCTGATCGAACGCCAGCGCCACGAGATCGGCACGGGCGGCACGAACCAGACGGCGCCCACACGCAGGTCGGCGCTCTCCCAGCGTCCGTCGAGGTTGCGCTCGAGGTGTTCGGCGCCGCTGCCGAGCGTCATCAGCGTGACGTCCTGCAGGCCGGGCGCCTCCAGCAGTTCCTGCTCGTCGGGTTCGAGATACGAGCGCAGCACCAGGTGCCGCCATGGGCGATCCACGCTCGACACCAGTTTCTGGCCCGCCATATAGCGGTCGTAGGCAAGCGTCGTTGTCAGCTTTGGAATTTTTGCCATCACGTCACTTTCTGGGAGGTCATATATGCACATGAGCAAACCCTGCCACACCCGAGTCGCCGGTTAGAGGTCAGCGCAAGATCTCAAAAATGATAGCAAGGAACCGGCTACCGTAATATTTGGAAATAGTTAATCATCCAGGTTGTCGTCTTTCACGCGTTTCGAACGCCGGAGCTACCGTTTCATGGAACACGAATGCGATACGTTGCCGCATTGGCTGACCGGTTCGCCGCAAGGCGAAGCCAGCCACGTGTCGGCGGCATACAACTCAGCGGTTACCGCACAACCGGCTTACCCGGCCGGCACGCGGCAACTCGAGAAAACAGCCCACGCGGCTGAAGCATCCAGGACATCAACCCGCATGGCGTCAGGCATATCGCCCACCGGCTTCCTGACGCTCTTCACCGAAGAGGAGATCGGCACACCCTCGCCCGCCGCACGACGTGCAGCGCCCGTCATCAGTCCGCTGGTGCGTTTTGGCAGTGCGCAGGACCGCATCGAATTCGTGCGGCGGCGCATCAAACAACTCGGCTTCGACTCGTTCAGCTATTCGGCCACGCGCACCACCGCGCATCACAAGTCGATGTTCGTGCTGACCAGCTACGAGTCGCAGACATGGCTCACGCGCTATTTCCGCGAGCGTTATTTCGAGCTCGATCCGCGCGTCGCGCTGGCGTCGCCGACCGGCATGCCGTTCCTCTGGAACACCGCCGACATGCGCGCCGATCTGCCGCGCGCGCAGATGCGCAGCGAGCGGCTCGGCGGGCTGATCGACATGCTGGAGGCCAACGGCCGCAAAAGCGGGATTCTCACGCAGATGCCGCTGCCCGAGCCGGAGCTGAGTGCGAGCTTGTGCTTCAACTCGGAGATCGGCAACCCGCGCTGGATGACGGAATCGATCGTGGCCGAAACGCTGATGTTCGCGCACACGATCCATGAATTCATCTGGACGCACGCGAAAAGCGTGATCGGGATCGCACCCGAGCAGCAGCAGCGCGTCGCGTTGAGCGAATTGCAGCATGCAGTACTGAAGGCGGTTGTGCAGGGACAGCGCGACAAGGAAATCGCCTACTTCCTCGGGCTGTCGCCGCATAACGTCGACTACCATTTGCGGCGCTTGCGGCAGTTGTTCAACGTGCGCAATCGCGTGCAGTTGATCAATGTGGCGCAGGGGTATGTGACGTAAGAGAGGGATGAAAGGGCACTGCGGCCGGCGCGCATGTCGAGCCGGCCGCATGCGCTTGAGTCGTGAGCGCTGTCAGCTCTTGAGCCGGTACCCGGTCTTGAAGATCCAGGCAACGATCACCAGAAACACCGCCAGAAACAACGCGGTCATCCCGAGGCTGACACCGACATCCACATCGGCGAGACCATAGAAGCTCCAGCGAAAACCGCTGACCAGATAAACGATCGGATTGAACAGCGTCACGACCTTCCAGAACGGCGGCAACATATTGACCGCATAGAAACTGCCGCCGAGGAACGTAAGCGGCGTGATGATCAGAAGCGGCACGAGTTGCAGCTTCTCGAAGCTATCAGCCCAGATGCCGATAATAAAACCAAGCAGACTGAACGTGACCGCGGTGAGCACCAGAAACAGAATCATCCAGAACGGATGCTGCACCTGCAGTGGCACGAACAGGCCGGCCGTAGCCAGAATGATCAAGCCGAGCAGAATCGATTTGGTGGCCGCCGCGCCCACATAGCTCACCACGATCTCGAGATACGACACCGGCGCCGACAGCAACTCGTAGATCGTGCCGGTAAAGCGCGGAAAGTAAATCCCGAACGACGCATTCGAAATGCTTTGCGACAGCAGCGAAAGCATGATCAGCCCCGGCACGATGAACGCGCCGTAACTGATGCCATCCACTTCCTTGATACGCGAACCGATAGCCGCGCCGAACACGACGAAATAAAGCGAAGTCGAAATCACCGGCGCGATGATGCTCTGCATCAGCGTGCGCCAGGTGCGCGCCATCTCGAACTTATAGATCGCGCGGATTGCGTAGATATTCATGAGTTACCTCGGAGCAGACTGACGAAGATGTCTTCGAGCGAACTTTGCGTCGTATGCAGATCCTTGAAGCGGATGCCGGCATCGTCGAGCGCTTTGAGCAGCGCGATGATGTCGGTACGCCCGCCGTCGCCCTCATACGTGTAGATCAACTCATTGCCACCTTTGGCGACATCCAGCCCATATCCGGCCAGCGCCGACGGCACCTCGTCGAGCGAACTTTCCAGTTGCAGCGTCAACTGCTTCTTGCCGAGTTTGCGCATCAACTCCGTCTTCTCTTCCACCAGCATGATCTCGCCCGCATTGATCACGCCGATGCGGTCAGCCATTTCCTCGGCTTCGTCGATGTAGTGCGTGGTGAGAATGATCGTCACACCGCTTGCAGTGAGCGAGCGCACCAGCTTCCACATATCGCGGCGCAACTCGACATCGACACCGGCCGTGGGTTCGTCGAGAAACAGCACGCGCGGTTCGTGCGAGAGCGCCTTCGCAATCAGCACGCGACGCTTCATGCCGCCTGACAGCGTAATGATCTTGTTATCGCGTTTTTCCCACAGCGACAGATCGCGCAGGATCTTTTCGATGTAAGCGGGATTTTTCGGCTTGCCGAACAGCCCGCGGCTGAACGAGACGGTCGCCCAGACGGTTTCGAACGAGTCGGTGGTGAGTTCCTGCGGCACGAGGCCGATCAGCGAGCGTGCGCCGCGATAGTCCGTCGCGATGTCGCGGCCGTCCACCATCACGCTGCCAACGCTCGCATTGACAATGCCGCAAATGATGCTGATGAGGGTAGTTTTGCCCGCTCCATTGGGCCCAAGCAAGGCGAAGATTTCTCCGCGATTGATCGCCAGATTGATGTTTTTGAGTGCATGAAAACCCGTGGCATAGGTTTTCGACAGATTCGTGACCGAGACGATAGGCTGCATGGATTCGACGATGGCAGACACCGGTATTGGATTAAAAGGGGGCGGGACGAATACGCCGCCGCACCCGCAATGTAATTGAAAGTGGGAAAGCGTGCAGCGCAACCGCGAGATTTCGGAGGAACGGATACCGCCGGCGAGCGTGTCAGCCTTTCAGGGCCAGCCGGGGCTCTTGCCGGACAGGTCGGACCCCGTCACGGTTCGGCGCACGCGAAACTGCTGGCGAGATTCACATTGCCCTTGCCGCTATAGCGGGGAAACAGCGGGTAACGACACAACGGACGCGAGCGCCCGTTGGTCGCGGCCGCGATATCCGTAGCGGTCAACGTTTCGGGCGATACGCCACGCGTCACCCAATTGTCGAGCGCACCCAGCAGATCCACCGAGGGGATGAACACCCCGCTGCCATGCTGGAAACCCGGCACCATGTAGAGCCGCATGAACGCATCGACCTGGTCGATGCCGAATCGATCGATCAGCGCTTCGTAGTAGGCGATCGTCTGGTTCGGGCTGATGACTTCGTCGGCGAGGCCTTGCAGTGTGATGAGCTTGCCGCCCCGCGCAATGTAGCGGGCCAGGTCGGGGTTCATCGCGCCGATCGTCTGTGAGAGCGCGATGAGCTCGCCGCGATATTTGCCGGGATGAAGCGGGTCGAACCTGAGCGAGTCGAACTCCGCATCGCGGGCCACGAAGTAGCGGATGTAGCCGTCGCCCTGCGCGAACAGGTAGCCATTGGCGAAGAAGGTCGGCACGGGCAAGCGCCCGGCTTGATGCCCGAGGCCGAGCATGCCGGTCAGATGCGTGCCCTGAAAGACGTTGTAGCCGCTATAGCCGCTAACATTCCACGCCAGCTTGTAGGGCAACGACAGGCCATCGCGCATCACCAGCAAAGTGGAGAGCTGTGTGTCGGTGAGGCACTCGTCATGCGAGGGGGCTCGTCCGGCGCAGCGCAACGAGGCGATGATTTCCGCCTCGTGTTCCTTGCATCCCTCGACGTCGCTGACGATGCCGTCCGCGGCGCCATCGAGCCGATCGCAGACCGCAAGCGTGCGTTGATACACGTGTTCGAGCAATAGCGGTGGAATGAAACCGCCGGGCGTCGCGTATTCCGCCTGACCGAGCTTCACGCCCATCAAACGCACGCCGGAAAAATTGAGCGCGGGCGAGTTGGCGATCACGCCGTCGTAGTCGTCGGGATAGCGCTGCATCACCGTGTAGCCTTCGCGGCCGCCCGTCGAGCCACCAGCGAAATACATCCGCTGCGGCGGCCGGCCATAAGCGCGTGCAATCAGCGCGAGCGCGGCGTCGTGCGTTTTCTTCAGATGCGCATAGCCGAAATTCGTCACCGCCTCATCCACGAGGCCGAACACCGCGAGCGATGAATCGCCCACATGCCCCGAGTCGTCGCCGAAGGTCGCATAGCCTTGCGCGAGCGGTGCGCGATCCGGAGAGAACGGCATCACACCCGTCCCGCTCACCACCACGCCGTTATAACCCCCGCCGCCGACCTGCAGCGCGCGGCCGTTCCAGCGGCGCGGCAGATTCAGGTCGAAGCGAATATCAGGCGTGCTGGCCTTGAGCGCCTTGATGCGCCCGGTGATACGGCAATATTCGCCACCTTGCTGATTGCCGGGTGCCGTGGCCGCGACCATCGCCGCACTTTCGATCTGCGCGCCCGCCGTGGGCAAAGCGATCAGTTCGGGGGGCAACACCGCGCCCGCGAATTCCGCGCAACGCATGTCGAGCGGCGCGTCCTTGGGCGCGGCGAATGCCTGTGAGGCGTTCGTCAGGCATAGCACGGCGCCGGCCACCGTGACGGCTGTGCGTGAACGCCCCGTAGAAAGCCCATGGCGGACATGGCGCACCCGCGCCCTCATCCGTAACCCGCGCCGTTGACAGCGGCGCGCGAGCGCGGCCCTTTCCAGTCGTTCCAGCCGCGCGCGATCATCAGCACCGCACCGATGGCGACCAGATCGCCGCCGAGTCCGATCAACGTGCCGCGAAAACCGTGGAACGTATGCGGCGTTGCCGTATCGACGATCAACGACACCAGCGTCCCGCCGACAAAACACACGAGCCCGGTACGGCCGACCGTCACCACGGCCGGCAACCGCTGTGCGAGCCACGCGATGCTGCCCGTGCGCACGAACTGCGCGGCGAGCCAGGTGATGACGAGAAAGTTGATCACGCGTTCCACGGAAAGGTTCTGTTTATTCACGCCGGGCAGCGGCTGCGTCAGCACAAAGAGTTTAACAATGGCGAACGCCAGCACCGCGACCACCGCGGCACGTGTAAACCAGTGCGCCGTGCGGGTGGCGTGAAAGCGCTCGCTGACGGGTTGCACCCGGCACAGAATGCCGAGCACGAACATCAGTTGCCATGCAAACGGATTAAAAGCCCAGTCGGCCACGTCGTCAATGCTGAATAGCGCGGCCAGCGGCCGGGCAAGCGCCCAGATCGTCACGCTCAGGCCCAGCGCCGCGAGCGACGACCGGCGCGCCAACGGCACCACGAATGGCACGAATAGCGCAAAGATCACGTACATGGGCAGCACGCTCGACAAATACGGCTGACGCCGCAGCACGGCAATATCGAACGCTTCGCGCAGCGGTTGAACCGCGAACGGCTGCCAGCCGGTCAGGTCGACCATCGGCTGGTTCAGATGCAATACCGCGAGGACGGCGCCGGACAGCAGCGTCAATACGGCCGTCAATAGATAGGCGCGATAGATCTCCCAGCAGCGCCTGACGAAACGCATCTTCGCCGCACTCTCGCCGCGGCCCGCGAGTACCGCTGTAAACGCTGCCGCCGATGCATAGCCGCCGAGGAACACGAACACTTCCGCCGAGTCGCACAGGGCATAAGTGTGCAACATCAGATGCGACAGCGCGCTACCGGGAATGTGGTCCAGCACGATGACGATCAACACGACGCCGCGGAAGAAATCCACTTCGATCGAGCGTCCGCGGCGGGTGTCCATTCTGGTTCTCGCAAGATGGCGCGTGCGTGCAATGCGCCGTGAAAAGCGGTCATACACAGGGAGTTCCATGTAGGAACTCCATGAGAATAAAACGTTCCCAGCGAGACCGTGCGCCACGTCGACACACGCTGACAACCTCCCCCTAAATACGTTCGGAGTGCCGGCAATCTGAAAATCAGATGTCGGCATGCCGTAATACTGATTCGTCACGCTCCGGTTGGTGGAAACTCTTGCAGCAAGTTTTGCGGCTTTCAAACCATCCAGCACGAGCACGATCGGTAAAGGTCACTGAAAAAAATCATCGATTGCGATGCGCGATTTTTTTCGCTTTTTTTCATCGTAGTCTCGCCCTGAACGGCAGCGCCTTGCGCACCGCCTTCGCACTGGAAGATAACCACATGAACAACAGGATTGCAGGCTTCGACGGATTGCGCGCGATTGCAGTCCTGATGGTCTTTTTTCAGCACCGTTTTTTCGGCGACATCGGCGAAATTGGCCATCTTGGCGTGTGGATCTTCTTCGCGCTGAGCGGCTTTCTGATCATCGGCATTCTGTCCGCGCAACGCGCTCGCATCGAAACAAACGGCAGCCGGTTCGGTGTGGAACTGAAGCGCTTTCTGTTTCGCCGCACGTTGCGCATTTTTCCGATTTACTACCTGATGCTGGTGGTGATGTGCGTGCTAATGGCGCTCGGGATGGCGAGCCCGGAGCTCGCGAGTGGCATGCCGTTTCATTTCGCCTATCTGTCGAACTTCTGGATCGGCTCGGTGCTGCATTACTGGCCGGGGCGTTACTCGCATCTCTGGAGCCTCGCGATCGAAGAGCAGTTTTATCTCGTGTTTGCGCCGTTATTGCTGCTGGTTGCGGCGCGGCGGCACCGCGCGGTGTGCCTCGCAATCGTCGCGGTTGGACTGGTTTCGCTACTGGCGATGCGTGCCGCACAGTGGCAGGACATTACGATCTATACGCATCCGCTGACCAACTTCTGGCTACTGGCCTTGGGCGGGATTGGCGGCTTGATGATCGCCGGAAAAGAGAGCCGTTTGCGCATCGTGCTCGGGCATGGCATGACGCTGTTCGTGTTGAGCGTTTGCCTGGTGGGCTTTTGTGCGACTGAGCCTATGTGGAGTCAGTTGGACAGTTCGCTTGCCTTCACGACGGTCAGCGCCTTGTATGGCCTCTGTATCGCGGCACTGGTGTGTTCAATTGCGTGCTGCCGCAACGCCGCCGTGATCGGCCTGCTCGAAACCGGCTGGCTGACGAACTTTGGGCGCATCAGCTACGGCTTTTATCTCTATCACAATCTGATTCCGGACCTGACCCGCAACCACCACGCCACGGCGTTCTTCGGCGGTGCCGTGCCGCTGTGGGCGCATGTTGCCGGAATTGTCGCGTCGTTCCTGATTTCGCTGACGATGGCCGTGTTGTCCTGGCGCCTGATCGAAGCACCCATTCTTCGCTTGAAAACACGGCGTGCGCCGTTGGACACCACGACACCAACTACTACGCAAACACCGGCCTCTTTTGCTGCCCGCAACGGGCATGCGTTGAGAGAAAAAAGCACCGCTTCAGATGCCGCCTGAAGGACTCATTCATTACGTTCTGCTTTCATGCGACATGAGTAAGGGCGCGGTATCATGCGGCCTCACTTAGCCGGCTGCTTCGACCCTTGCGCGACACGCAGGCACTGAACAGGCCGAACGATAAAAACAAGCCACTGCCCGCGCGAACTCCGGTCCACCTGGTCCGCGCGGTTGGCTCGCGGACTTCAACGATGTTTCATTTCAGTTTCGCCAACGGCGTGCTTGGCGCGAGCCTGCAGACGCTCAGCCTTTACGCGCTGCTCGGCATTGTTGCGGCGCTATTGCTGGGCGGAATGGTCAAGGGCGTGGTCACCTCGATTTAAGAGGTATGGACATACCACCCCGACATTGCTTTTGCTATGGACGACCCTCACCGGATTTGCTGCGGCATCCTTTGCGCTTTTGATTACGCTCAGCGAAGAAAAATCAGTCTGAAGAAGCCTCATTTCGTGGCTTTTGCCGCCGCAGGCGGCCCCCCCTCTTGAAGGCAACGCTTTTGCCGCGTAGGCGGCCCCTCTCTCTCGAAGGCAGCGATTTCGCGATTAGAGCGTTTAATGCATCAGTACGAGGGGTGCGATTTGGTCTTCAAATCTCAAAGAGCCGTATGCCTGCATATTGCCGCCAACTTGGTCAAGATGCGCGCAAGCGAACCGCGGCCGTCAGGCGCCTTGTAGGGGGCACGTGGAAAATCGCCGGGGTGACAGTCCTGTCCGTTCGAGATACGCCAAATGATTTGACAAGGGCTTGAAGCAAAGCCATTTTGCCCGACCCGTTTGCACCCACGAAAGTCGCAATTGACCCAGATAGTGTAGAAAGGACCGGCGCAGGCACATAGCACCGGAAACCAGATAGTCCCAAAGCATCTTGCTGGGAGGCTGTGCTGTGTTCTTCTAAAAATCCATGCGGTGTAATGATAGCCCACGCGTATCGTTCTGCGTCCGCGCGCCCTTGCTAATTTCGGCCGATTACTAGTGTCGAAAACGACCAGCGAGTTTGGGCGGTGGTACCAGCACGCGAAGGTGAGCTATGGAGGCAAGGCGCGACGGGCGATTTAGCTAAGTTCCGTCGCCACTTGAAACGGCGCCCCCGGATTACGCTTATTTTTCGGGTTGTGGAGTCTCCCGCTGAGATGACCGCTTCATTGTCATGTCGAACTGTGGCGTGGCGTGAGGGAGAAAATTTCAAATCTACACGCTGTAGACCCCACCACAGCGGCTGTATAAAAACTATCGACGCAAATTTTAGATAGTTTTTTTAAATTACCGGAGCCCGATGATTACCACTATCAAATGGAGATTCTCTCCATATCCCGCCAAACTTAGCCCCTTGCTGGCCACCTGTAGAGGGCGAATGAGGCGGTGGCGTGGCCAGCCCAACAGGCACGCCGTATCGCAGTTTCATTCGTTAGCTCTAGTCGGAGGCGACGAGTCAGGTGAACCGGTGTCGAACAATCCCGAGGAAAATCTGGAGCGAATCGTCCGTATGACAAAGGAGGAATGTCCGTTCGCACTCGACTGCAACGAGCCCGACTGGAACGCTGGCTTCGATTTTGACCCGCAGCGCAACTTTCTACCTATTTCGAGCATAGAGTCCGATAGCAAACGGAATTGGGTCAAGACGGCCACATTAAAAGTTTTCTGAGCTGCGCTTGTTGGTTAGGGGAAGTCTGGGTGTATTCGGATTCGCCGACCTTGGAAAGGCGGTCGCGACTTCAACAAAGCCGTTTTGGCGCAGTTCGGCAGATGATTCAGCGGCGTATTGAACGCTGGATAGCCCCAGGAGCAAGCGTTCTCTGGAGCACCTCTGCCAGTTTGGGCGATAACAACTAAGTGCTCCGACGCCGCTGAATAAGCGATGGAGCGTTTCAAGAATAGGACTACTTACATCCGTTGTGTTGGGCTAGAGGCGATAACCGCGTTCTTCGACAACAACGGATTGGCGCGGACTCGCCTCTCCTAGAAAACCAAGATTTCGCCTCTGGAAAACCACTTTGGACTCAATTGCACGCTCTACGGCGGTTCATTCATGATGTTCTCGAGAGGCGAGCTCTCGGAGCTTGCGCGAGCCGAATGGTTCTGCCGCAAACATGTTTCGCACTATCTGTGGACGCAGCCTTTACCCGTCCTATCTGGCACGCCAACTGCATATGGCGACCCAAATCACGTCGATGTCATGTATTTACGGCAATTCCGTGACACCGTGCTTAATCAAAGTGCGCCGGGGCGCGCTTTCGTCGCGTGGTACTGGCATACGGGCCCCAAACTGGCGCGGTTAATTGGCTGGTCGGCCATATTGCGCTCGACCGCAAGATTTGGCATTCACGGATTGGTTATCGTGTTGCAGCGAATGTGCAATATACAAACTCATTGACTATTTAGATGTTGTCGCCGCTGTCCGTCTGCCCCGGATGCCGGAATTCCAATGGGCCACCAACGCAGACCGCGAATCGCTGCATGAGAATCCTTTTTCGTAAGCACCCGGTCATCCCATCTTGAGTTGCATTGAAGGTCTTGGGAGCATCGTGTCCACTTAAATAGGTGGACACGTGAACACTATCGAAGAAGAAGTCCCGCCTGGCCGGCGTCGACGCCGTCGCTATATCGACGACCTGATAATTTTTGCGCCCAATCGGAGTCGTGCCTTGAAAGGCTTGAAACAACTCAAGCATGAACTCAAGCGATTTGGACTTGATGCTTACGACCCGCCGACAAAAGGTAGTCCCGCGGCCTCGGCAAAGGCAGCGGCGGGGGAAACCAAGAAGGGATGCTCCTTTCTTGGCTGCGACGTATCTCCGGAGGCCATCTCGCCGGGAAAACGTGCCCGCGTCTCCTTGCTAGCCAAGGTGGATGCTCTCTGCAACAAGGCGCTCACAAGTCAACGACATCTGAAGACCGGCACATCGGAGCCAGTGACGTTAGGCTCCGACCCGACGCTGCTCAGCACGCTCTGGCGCGTCTCCAACACGGTCCGCGCATGGGGTGCGGCGTTCTCTTTTTGTACTGACCACCGCATCTTCCGACAGCTGGATGCGGATGTTGCGGAGAAAGTGGTCGATTTCCGGCGACTATGGCGCGCAAAGACGAGTTCGCTCAGCGCGGCGGACCGTCAGCGTCTGCTGGGAATGAGTCTGCTGGACGACACGCACTTCGATACATCGTTTGCGGAGTTGGTGGCTTCGCGAGCTGGAACGCGAGGGACGTAGGACCGGTCGCTGCCCACGTTTTTCATCGACAACGGGCGGCCAGACAACCCGCGCGAGTTCGCGAAGACCATTTACCGCCGAATTCGTACACGCTTGTGACGCCGCCTTAACAACGTCGCCGAACAACTTCAATGCTGGAGCTAGGCGTTGCGATACCTGAAGCCTGCATCGGAAGATGCCGAAAGGCGCTGGAGGCAAGAGATGACAAGGTCTGAGGCCGCGGAGACGCGCCGTTCGTGGCTACCGCAGAAGGGGCAGAGCGAATCGGCTATCCAATTACTGTCATTGCACTCCCTTTTCTGGATGTTGATTTCCGGATGAGATGTTGAGCATCTTGAGGGGTATAACGCGACGGGATTGGCATGATTTGCCCGATGTGCAGAAACCCAACGTTTTCTGTGCAGATTCGAACTGAGCCTAGTCGTGCTGACGTGGATTATGTTCTTTACGATGCGGTGGGAGAGCTTCTTTTACTGAGGGCGACATTGCGCTAAAGCGAACGCAGGTGATACCAGTCGTAGTGCGCGCGCGAATGCGGAGCCAAGGCTCGTTGCTAAGTATTCGGCCCCGGAAACATGTGTTGCGGGTTATTTTTACGGGGTGCCGGCAAGGGCACCTTGGCTTTCTATGAGGTTCTTTCGGATGAAATATCCCTCATTTGAGTCACGCATGTCGCGTGAGCAGGCTACGAAGACGCTGGAGCGCATTTGCGAGCGGCTGGATGCCTGCGCGACCACTGAGTCGGACAAGCCACTAAGCAAATACCTCGAGGACCTGCCCGGGCCTGTTACGGCAAAGCGGCTGTGGGTCGCGGGTTCCTATGCGCGCGGTGCGATGACATGCGGAGACCTCGACCTGGTGATGGAAGTGGACAATCCCGTGTATGACGGGAGTTACCTGAAGCGCATGCTGATTGGGAATCCCCAGCGGGTAAGCCTGTACACAGGGAAGCCCGAAAAGAACAGTTCACATGCCGAGTTCAAAGAGGCCGTACCGGTCTGGCAGGCGGGGAAAGACTGGCGCGCCGCCCTAGCCGCTATTCAGCCGGTCGAATCGGTAGCCCGGTTCGACCGGCCGACCGACCGCATCCCATTTCGGCTAGAGCAAATCGCTGGCAGCCTGACTTGGGCTGAGGCGATGCTCGCGAGTCTCGCGCGGGACGAGTTGAAGTGGCGTTTCGTCCCGCTCGACGAGGTATCGGCTCTGGTTGAGCCGAAGCCGCAAACCGGCGCGCAAAATGAGCTTTACCGCCAGTCCCGGTTCAGTCGCGTCGGTGCGGGCGTCAAGAAGCTCCTGCCTTATGTGCTGGCTTTTGTGCGCCGGTTCGGGCCGGTTGACCTTTCGTGGTCAATGGCCACATCGACCCGGATGACGCATGGAAGCACGCTATTTATCCTGGGGGCGGCACCGGCGCTCGATGAGTTGATGAGCTTCGGCGTCTCTCAGGTCGTGGTGATGCCTCATTTGAACACTCGCGGTCCGAACGGGTTCTGGGTTATCGAGCGGGGGTCGCGCCATCCGCTGGTTACCGCATTCGAGGGGTGCCATGCGTGGGTTATTGCGGATGAGCATGGCGTATCCAGCGTCAGTGGCACCTCGTACCGCGAAGGGAGTAACCGGCCGGTCAACGCCGTCGACATATTCCAGTCCCAAGCAGAAGCAGATGCATTTCTCGTTGACCTGAGCGAGGGGTGCCCGCCTGAAGCTGGTGAGGTGCGCGAAGTGCGGCATATCCAAGGAGCCGCGTTCCTCGATATTCTCGCCAGCTGTGACCTGCTGATGGGAGGGCTGTCCGACACGGTCTTTACCCACGATGGATGGGACCGCGCGCTCCACGCGGGCTTCGAAAGCGAAGACCTGACCCGTTGTACGTTTGATGAGTTGGGCAGGTTGTTCCGACGCACTGCTGAGTGCGCCTGAGTTCAACCGCACCGGCAACGCATGCCGGGGACACTTCCGTTACAGATGGTTGGTCCAACCTGCGTCTACTTATGACCCACCGCCGAATGGGGTCTTTCTCCCTCTCAGCGACTGGGGGAATCCTCCCTCATTACTCGGAGCACAGCTGGGTTTGTCTGTGCCAGAGCCGCCATTTCCACGCGATAACCGTATAGCCGATGACGTCCCAGAGCAATGGCACACGAACTCGAGTGCCCTAGCGCATGAGCTTTTCCCACCAACGCTGGTGCAGTTGCAGAGGCTTCTCGCGGCGTGGGGGCTCGAAGCCCGAGCGCGCGATGAGCACGCCGCAGCGCCGCACGTCGCGAAACCGGAAGACCATCGCGATGATGTCCCGATTGCGCCGGCAGACCGACGAAACACGCAGGGTTTTCGGGTCGATGGTGTGGCAGTCATTGACCCAGGCAAGGCCCAGCGCAATCGCTGTCTCTAGTTCGACATAAAACGTCCCGGCCTCCGGGCTCATCAGCTGCTCGTCGCCGTAGCGCGCGTGCACGAAGTAGCCTTCCGCGGCGGTCTCTGGGAATATCACGGGCTTGAGCGCACGGTTGCTGGTCATGGGACACCTATCGGCGAGCAGCTCCCGATTCTATCCGAGTGCGTCGGCGCGCCCCGCCGCGGGGCCGCGCGCCCTACACGACCTGCTTCCGCCATGTCGACGACGTGGCGCTCATGCGCGCGTACGCCTGGTCCAGCCAGTCCGCGCGCGACAGAAGCGGATTGCCCGGCGTGATGCTCGCGCGCGTCTTTTCGCGCAGGAAGAACGGTACCTGGTCGCCAGCGCTCGTCGACGGATGAGGAAAGCTGCCGAGGAACTGGTCCTGTCGGATGAGCCCTGCGTCGACGCAATGTTGCAAGGCGGCGTGCGGCGTGGGTCCGAGGCCGACGTAGAGCGCGTGCGTATTCATGCGCTGTACCGAGGGCAGGAACACCTCCTCGAATTGCTGCCGGTAGATGCGCGACTTCATCACCTGGTCGAAACCGCCGGCGAACATCCGCCAGCCCTTCACTCCGCGCTTGGTGCCCCACTTGAATGCCGCGTTGGGCACCACCGAGGTCGCCTGAAACAGAGCATCGCTCTTGCCCCATAGCTCGACGACGTCGTCGATGCCGAGGAGATTCTCGAACTCGAAGTGGCGCAGCATCTTCAGCAGGTTGGGCCGCATGCTATCGCCGCCGAACGAATTCCGGCGTTTGACAGTGCGCAGTATATCTTCACGGGTGGCGCCCTCGCGCTGCAACTGGGCGAAGGTGGCCAGTGTTCCCCCGATTTGCGTATTGCCCGGCGTGATGCCGACGATGACGAGCTTCGCAGCCGGATTGACATACTCGAACGGGACGTACTGCACCTGATGGCGAGTGTCCTCGTCGACAATCACCGGGCTGGATACCAGCGCCTGGACACCCTCCATTTCCAGTCGCCCCGCGAATTCTGCGTAGTAGTCGCGCATGCGGTCACCTCGTTGTCGTGGTGGGTCGTTTATATCGACTGAAATTAGGCATTTCAAGCACCCTTGTGCGATAAAAATTTCCGCGAAGGGGCGGTGAGGGAAAGGCTGCCCGACATAGTCAAGCCGTAGTTTCGGTCTACGAGGCGGACACCAAGGGGAAACCTACTCCCGAATCTACGCGGCTATTTCTCCCAAATCTCTGTCGGCCTCGCCCACGTTCGGTGTCGCTCCCGCCCCAACGCCCCTGTCGGCAACACCTCGCGCTGTTCGCCGTAACCTCTGCGCGCATTGACCCGCGACTGCGCACAGCGGAGCCGTTCGAAGTCGCCGACAGAAATCTGAAGGTCGCGAGGCCACGCGGGTGTCAGTTCGAACGTTCGCTAGCAGGACGCCGAGGAGTTCGAGGGAGGTGCGAATTTCCGCCGGTGCCGGCAACTCCTTGGTCAAAAAAACGCCTTCATCGATTTCTGCCTGCATGGACGGTCTAGCGGGCGGTTTTATACTCGCCACTGTTCCTGCCGACGTCAACGCGCAGCCCAAGCGTATATGTCCGTCTACGCGGGATTTCATCGCTTGGGTAGACCATTGTTTTTGTTTTTCGAGTCTGCGGGGTATGAAGATGGGTTGGGAATACACTGACTTTCATCGCGAGGAGCTTTACCAGCAAGTGTGGACCGAGCCGGTTACCAAGGTGGCGAAACGCTATGCGATTTCCGACGTTGGACTTCGGAAAATATGCCTGGACCTTGAAGTGCCGCTCCCGCCGGTCGGCTACTGGGCAAAACTGGCTGCAGGCCGGGCCGTGAAGAGGCCGCCCCTCGGCGCGACGAAGGGACCAACGACTTATCGCCGTTCTAGGTACGTTGCGCCGTTGGACGACGAGTTCGATGCCCGATATCGTGAAAGTCTTGCAGAAGACTTACCGCATCGCCCCGCAATACCAGACCTTCCCCTGCGGACATCTCTGGAGGACTGTTTGCCTCTCGCGAAGCGAATCGCGAAGAAGCTTGATGGCAAGGGGCGCGATGCTCCGGGATGGCGCCAGTGTGACGGCGCGGGCCTGATGTGGGTCGACGCATCAAACGCCAACAGCCTGCGCGCGGTGCTGCTCCTCAATCTTGTGCTCGAATCGGTGATGGCCGCAGGCTACGCTATTTCTGCCGATGCTAAAGGCGCCACTCGAGCGTTCGTTTCCGTGCTGGACCTCAAATTGTCGTTCAAAATTCGCGAAAGAAACCGGCGTGAACCTATCCCGCTAACGCGCGAACAGCGACAGAAGAATGAACAGGTCGGACTCAACTTCTACACCCAGCAGTACGAATATCATCCAACGGGCCAATTTGATATCGCGGTGACCGAGCCCGATAGCAGCTATGAGCTGGCAAAAATTGGCGACAGTCGAACCGCGTCTGTTGAAACCAAAGTCGTGGCATTCATAGTCCGGCTTCGTGAGCTTGCGATACGCCAGCGGGTAAAAGCCGAAATCGACGCTAAGCGCCAAGTCATTGCTGAAGCCAAGGCCGCGGAGGAGCGGCGCCAGGCCGAATTACGAACACTGGCGCTGGGGCGTCTCAAGCAAGTCGAAGAGTGGGCGGCTAAACTTGAGCGGGCAAATCGGTTGAGGAACCTTGCCGACAAGTTCCAAACCGAAAAACTGTCCTCAAACGACGGGGTGATTGACGCCGGCTGGATTCGTCGCGCGGCAGATTGGCTGGACCCAACGGTAGTGCGACGTTGGGACGAGGTGGATGGGCGTCGCGACGAGGCAGCCGACTAGCGCTGGTCCGGAGCTCTACGATAACGGCCATTGGCTGCTGAGGGAAGCCGGCAAGCAGTGTCGCAGCCACGACATCATTACTGCCCGAACGCCCGGTAGCCGATGTCTGCGCGGCTAATTCATCTCCCTGATGGCAAAGTCGAGCATCTAGTCCGGGATGTTCGAGGCCATGACGTAGGCGGTGCATGGCGTGCGGCGTAGCAGTAGTTGAGTTCTGGGCTAGAGGTCACACGGCCAACCGGTGTTATAGAAAGGCCGGTCTCTGTCCTTCCAATTGTTTGGTGCCGCTCGCACTCAGACACTCGATACGGTACCCCAAAGCTGCTGTTTCAGTCGTTTCAACGCATCGTCCTCTCCGTACGGATGCGATTCAATAATGACCATGCGCCAGAATGATTGACCGATATGCCGCAGTTCTACATGAACGGCCAAATCCGGCTTTGATGTCAGGTGTCCATCAGCGACCCAGGTCTCGGTGCCGTTGGAGTGGTCCACCGACTCTGGGGCTGAAAGGCTCATGGAAGACGACGTGGTTCTGAGGTAACCCAATACGTACTCACCCATAGAAAGGTTCGGCTCGTCCTCAACTGCAAAAAATAGAGCGGTCCGGTCGCTATCCTCGGCAAACGTGTACACCTTCTGGTTGTCCGCCGTTGTTTTCGACGATGACGTCCAGATGCCATCAACAGTCGCGGTGTTGCCTGTAAGCGGATTGGTCCAAGAAGTGGGTGGTACGTAGGGCGCCGACACATAGCTCTTCGTCGTGCTGGTGCTCGCCAAGGTATTCGGGACTTGCCGGTGAGTCGTTGCCCGCATTGCGGATACACCAAGGAACAGTGCCAGAAACAAAATCCCGAACACGGTCTTTCGTGCAACGCCAGTCTTCCCGGCTCTCACACGGTGCCCTGTATCCACGTCGTATGTCGCCTGCCGGTTCGAGTTTACCTGCCTCTGCTGGTTCCGCATCGTGAAGAGGTTCACAAGAGGCACCCCGCATCCAAGTCCCCGAGCCCATAAAGCAAGGTTGCGACGCGAATATTCAGCGTAGGAGAGTCTGCTTCCGTTCAGCGTCGTGACCTTCAATCCCAGTAGTGCCTTTCCAGGGGTATTGCCAACCGCGCTGTAGACGCCGGCGTCTAGAATCATGGCAATGGGCAGGCACAGAATGGCGAAAAGGCTGCCGCTGCCGGGCCCCGTTATCCACTCGACAAACGCCGCAGAATTGCTACTCAAGTAATAGGAGATGGCGAGTCCAATCACCATAGACTCCCACCATGTATCAAAAATCCGAGCAAAAAATCGAGCGAGCGACGTGCCGAATTCCGGTGCTGGAGGCTGAGCCGGTGTGGCCGATACCGGGGGCTCATCGTCCACCGGACTGCTGGGGTCGTTGCTGGCGTTCGATGTCTGCGTTTCCTCATCTGAGCCAGTGCGGCGCAGAGCTTCGTCCCTTTCCTGTTGCTCCAGTTCGCGGTCGTATGCCGCGCGACGCTCGGGGTCGCTGAGGACGGCGTATGCCTCGTTCAGGATGCGCATGACGCGGGTTGCATCAGGACTTGGATTTCTGTCTGGATGATATCGCTGGCTAAGCGTACGGTATGCGGCCTTAATGACGTCAGCGGGCGCTCCGCGGGTCACCTTGAGGTTGTCGTAGTGGGTATGCATAGAGGATTCCAGTCGCGATTCGCATGCTTGGAGTCAGCACGAAGGCTCATCACGCGTTTATGCGACATATCGGTAGCAAGCCCTGAAACTTGATAGGCGAATACCCGGTGAATCTGACGGCATGCATCCGCGTCTCGGCGTGCTCGGCATCGGCAACAGGCAACTCAAGCTGCTTTTCGTGCGCCATCCCAGCAAGTTTTTCAGCCGGAGGCGCTGGAGCCCCGTCATCCGAAGCAATCTAACTCTCGAGTTCGTAGCTCACGCGGCCGAACTTCGAAGTTGAAGTCCAGCCGCGACTGAATACGGGCTGTCGAATACGAGCGCTCCTAGTGGTAGCAGAGGGGCGCCGCCTCTTCGTGAAGCGACCTCAATGCCGCGCCTGTTCAACCGCCCTTGCTCTTGAACAAGCGCTCGTGCATCCACCCTTCATTGGTCGCAACCAAAACTGCCTTGTAGGGAGCCGGTTCGCCAAGGCCGGCTGCGGCATTCGGATACTGCGACTGAATGGTTGATTGCTTCAGCCAGTCCGGCGCGTCGTCCACGACGTAGGTGTAGTTTACCTGCGAAATCTTCGTGCCAAACATGTCAGCCGGCTCGGTGAAGTTCTCCACTTCCTTCACTTTGTATTTGCCGCCGCAGAAAGCGTCGAAACCGCCGAGGTTTCCCGAGCCGCCCTTGACAAGGTACTTCTTACCCTTATCGGTCAGCGTGAACTGCGTAGCGGCAACCTTCTGGTTCGGAAAGACCGAAGGGACTTCTGTCTCGCTTGCTGAAAGAAGACCGGCGTTCACTAGCGCGGCTGCTTTCTCAGGCTCATGAGCAAAAAAGAACCCTCCCTTCTTCTCAAGAGCGAACGGGGCTTCCTTTCTCGGCAACGCGACGCAAACACCTTTCGTCGTGTTGAGATAATCTTGAATGGCATCAGCGAAGTTGCTCTTACTCGCATCTTTTTTGCTTCCACAACCAGACACCGCGAGCAATGCAACTGTGGACAAGGCAAAGACAATCGACTTCTTCATTTTCTAATTCCTATTTTTATGCGTATTGCTTAGGCCAACTGCGCCGCCCCCGGCGACGCGGTGCAATTATGTCGTCACTCAATCGGTTACTCAACTCCGCCCGGAGCGCCTCCTCTGCTCAATTGGCGATTTCAAAATTTGCCTCGAAATTAGCTAAAGATATCCCTCGTTGTTGCCGTTAACTTCGTCGTCGCTTTTTCAACAATAACGAGGGTTAATGTGAGCATCGGTATCCGACTGTCGGTAGTGGCAGCTGCATTTATGTTGACGGCGTGCGCCGAAACCGGCACCGCTTTGCAAAGCTTGAACAACGGTCTGGCGCAAGTGAATCAAGCCATGGCTCCCTCGGGAGGGAACACACCGTCTTTCTTTGGACCCTCGCTATCTGTGGAGCAGCAAGGGCAGATGCGCGACGCAATCAGTGCATCGCTATCGTCAAGGGATGCCGGGCTCCGCGGCATGGTCGGCTCCGCTCAGCCGGTGCTAGTCGCTGTGATGTCGAAGTCAGCCTGTTATCACGAGTGGAATGCCTCTCGTGTTCTCAGCATGTATACGTCAGCGCAGCTCGGAAATGGCTACATTCCAGCCCCGTTCACCAGCATGAGATATGCGCCTAAGAACCGCTGCTTGAGCATTTTGCGAACGGATTCGTGGACACAGAAGTCCCTGAATGCGTTCACCTTCAGGGCCGTCTACTACAGCCCAGAGAGCGGCGAGAGCCAGGGTCTCACATACGAATTTATCAAGTCGGACGGCTCTTGGCTCCTTAACGCCGTACTTTGAATATTCACCGAAGTCGCTGTGCACCGCCGTTGATAGTCAAGGCGTTATTGGCGCCGCCCGCAGTCGGTAGCCGGTGCATCAGCCATCCGCTTCACGGCGTAAATGAGCTCGGCTGCCCAGACGATGTCACAGCGCTCCCGTGACACATTCCGGGAGCGGCGAGACGAGGCCTAACAGACAAATGGGATAGCAGATGATGTCAGCTTACGTACGGCGGGTTGGCCGTCTCATAGGTGCGTATTCCACGCCAAACCGAACGCTGATTCCACGGCAAACCGAGCACGGATTCCACAGCAAAGCGAGCGCCGATTCCACGGCAAACCGAGCAGGGATTCCACGGCTGCCCGAGCGCGATTTCCACGCGTAACCGAGCAGTAAGCTGGGAAGACGGCGACGCGGGATAACCATGGCACGCTTGACGATTTTGTCGGGCGAGCGAATGTCGAATAAAAGGTTATCCATGCGTCAAATCAAGGAAGTGCTGCGCCTGCGCTTCGTGTGCCAGCGTAGCCAGCGCGAGATCGCGACGACGATCGGCGCATCGAGCGCGACGGTCTGGGACTATCTGGACCGCGTACGGCGCGCGCAACTCGACTTCGAGAAGGTGATGTCAATGGAGGAGGCAGCGCTGGATGCGCTGCTGTTCCCGCCGCCGCCGTCGTCGAGCAGGACACGGCCGGCGCCCAATTGGCCGATGGTGCATCGCGAGCTCGGCAGGAAAGGCGTGACGCTTGACCTGCTGTGGAACGAGTACAAGGCTCAGGAGCCCGAAGGCTACGGCTATAGCTGGTTCTGCAAGCATTACGAACGATGGGCCGCGGCCTTGCCGGTCACGCTTCGCCAGACGCACACGCCCGGCGAGAAGCTGTTCATCGACTACTCGGGCAACAGGCTGGGCATCGTCGATCCACACACCGGGGAGATCCGCGAGGCAGAGCTATTCGTCGCGACGCTCGGGGCATCCAACTATACATACGCCGAAGTCACCTGGACCCAGCAGCTTGAGGACTGGATCGGCTCGCATGTGCGCGCCTTGAATTTCATCGGCGGTTGTGTCGAGATCCTGGTCCCCGACAACCTGAGGTCAGGCGTGCACAAGGCCGATTTCTACGATCCGATTCTGAACCGGACCTATGGCGAGATGGCCGCGCATTACTCCATGGCAATCATCCCGGCGCGCAAACGTCGGCCCCGTGATAAAGCGAAGGTCGAGCAATCGGTGCTCCTGGCGCAGCGCTGGATTCTGGCACGGCTGCGCAACCAGCGGCTGTTCAGCCTCGACGAAGCCAATCGCGCGATCGCCGCGCTGCTCGTCGAACTGAACAACAGGCCGTTCAAGAAACTGCCGGGCTGCCGCCGCAGCGCGTTTGAGGAACTTGATCGTCCGGCACTTCGCCCGTTTCCAGAAAGGCCTTACCAGTACGCGCAGTGGAAGGTTGCTCGCGTCGGCATCGATTACCACGTCGAGCTCGACGAACACTTTTACTCCGTCTCATACTGCCACGCCCGCGAGCAGGTCGACGTGCGCTACACCAAGACGACCGTCGAGATCTTCCTGCGCGGTCAGCGCATTGCCGCGCACGCGAAGAACGAGCGCCGCGGCCACCACACCACGATCGCCGCGCACATGCCGCCGAATCATCGGGCCGCGACCACCGAGTGGAATCCGCAGCGGCTGATCAACTGGGCTATCGACATTGGTCCCCACACCGCTGCGGTGATCGAACACCTGCTTGGCGGTCGCCAGCATCCGCAGCAGGCTTACCGCGCCTGCCTGGGCGTGCTGCGCATGGGCAAGGACTACGGCCATGCGCGGCTGGAAGCCGCCTGCCAGCGTGCCCTTGATCTGAAAGCGCCGAACTACCGGTTCATCGCCTCGACGCTGAAGAATGGCCTGGAGAGCAAGGCCGACGCGGCCGCTATCCAGACCGAACTGCCGCTCACGCACGCCAACGTGCGTGGGCCGTCCTACTACCACTGAAGGAGATCAGACATGCTGCATCACCCGACCGTCGAGCGGCTGCACGAACTGCGGCTGTTCGGCATGGCCGCAGCGCTGGCCGACCAGCAATCCCAGAGCAGCATCGACCAGCTTGGCTTCGAGGAGCGCCTGGGGCTGCTCGTCGAACGGGAAGCAAGCGAACGCCAGTCGCGCCTGCTCACGGCGCGACTGCGCCGCGCTAAGCTGCGTTTCCCTGACGCGGTACCCGAAGACATCAACTACCGCGAGCCCCGCGGACTGGATCGGGCGCTGCTCGCCCGGGTGCTCGCCGGCGAATGGATACGGGCGCACCAGAACGTGATTCTGGTGGCGCCAACCGGGCTAGGTAAAAGCTGGCTTGCATGCGCGCTGGTGAACCAGGCGTGTCGCCAGGGCTTCTCGGCCCGCTATCTGCGCATGCCGAAGTTCAACGAGGAGATGGCCATCGCGCACGGTAGCGGGTGCTACGCGAAGCTGCTCGCAGAGTGGGCCAAGACCGACATCCTCGTCATGGATGACCTGGCCATGGCACCGCTGTCAGATGCGGCGCGGCGTGATCTGCTGGAGGTGCTCGACGACCGGCACGGCCGGCGTTCGGTGATCGTCACCAGTCAGATTCCAGTCGACAGCTGGCATGCTGCCATCGGAGATCCGACACTCGCTGATGCGATTCTCGACCGGCTGGTTCACAACGCGCATCGCTTCACGCTCTCGGGCGAATCAATGCGCAAGCGCCGAAATGGTTTGACCACCGACGGCGACAAGGAGTAAAAAAGCTCACCCCGCGTCGCCATGTCCACCGCGCTCGCTTTGCTGTGGAATGCCCGCTCGGTTTCGCGTGGAATGCTTGCTCGGTTTGCCGCGGAACGGCTGTTCGGTTTGCGTGGAATACGCAGGACGGAGCGCACGCTTGGTGTCGGGCGCCCGCTCCCATCAGCTTTGCAGTATCACCTCCGAAGGCGTCCCAGAGACCATCGACCACGCTCGCGGAGGCGAGATTGCGCGCCTAGTGGCTTCGCGAAAGCATCGCCCCGGGACTGCAGTCTCAGAGCCGCGTTCACCGGCAAGTGCGGTGCCACCCTGCGCGCAGGGTCGTCGAGTTGTCCACACAATCTGTTTGCAAGGCTGTGGACAATTCGCGAGCAAGCCGGCCAAGTCGCTGAAACGATTGGAATTGTGCAGTGCGCGCTCGACGCATGCATTTAACGGGTGAAGCATGTCGTGCACAGAGCTGTGGAGTAAGCACACCACGGCCAACACATACGAACCAATGCAGACAAAAAGAAGACTGCCGCGCGCCGGCGCGATAGGTCGATTCAATTTGCATACGAGTCGACAACAGCGTCTAATCGAGCCGTCCGCAGTCGCCGTTCCCATCTCGTTCAACGCCAGGAGAGAAACATGGCCCACCCCAACGTTGAAGATGTCGTCAAGGCGATTGCCTCTGACACCAATACGTCCACCGAGACAGTGTCGAAGATGTATGCAGACACATGGGCCGAATACAGCGACGGTGCGCGAATCCTGGATTACCTGACCGTCCTGGTCTCCAAACGCGTTCGTGAAAATCTGCGCGGTGTTTCGCGAGACCTACACTAGGCGGCCGCCACAAAGCTCATCAAATTGCCGCACGATACCCAGCGGCGATATCACGTACTGGAAGGGATGTTCAGGGTCCCGGCATTCCCGGGTTTGCCTGTCGTTGACGAAGACAATCCGGTTCGGTACCTTTTGTTAAATCAGAGATACCGCAGAGCAGTGATTGATGGCCGACAACTATGAAACGACCAGAGAAATTGAAATCGAACTGAACGGGTCGCGCTATCGCGGCCGGTATCGCGTTATGAGCGGTACGGTCATCGTCTACTACGAGAACGAAATCAAGTTTGCCGATTGCGGGATGAACGGACCTGAAGTCGTGGCGAAGTGGCTGCTCACCGACCTATCGCGCCGACTCGAAGCGAAGAAGAGAAAATCCGCCGGCAGCTAGCCCACACGGTGGAAAGCGCTGGGCTCGGCGGCCAACTGGTCACCATACGTTGCGCAGCATTTTGTGAGCGGCGCGCATGTGCCGCTTTTTCTGGGCGCCAAGAAACGCCACAGCCTCCTTGACAACATTCGGGTCGCCCAGCTGGAACGAATACTGTCGCAGCAACGTTTCACTGACGACCAGGTCATTGAGCTTGCCCAACTCGTCCTGCACCGCAGTCAGCAACTCGAGGTTTGTTCGATGGCTACCGTCAAGCACTGGCGAAAAGAACTCGAGCAAATATCGGAGTTTCTTCCCTGCGATTCTTACCTCGTGCAGCGCCGCGTAGCCGGGATGTTCAGGCTGAATTGCGCGCTTGACCCGCTTTTTCAGCGCCTTCTCAGCCAGTTCAACACGCTCTTGAGCAAACTCTGCAAGCATCGGACTCGCAGCGTGTGAATCCAGCTGCTGCCGGGCGCCCGTCATTGCCCGTTGCAATATCTCGTCGACGCCAGCGCTACGAATCGTCCTGCGGCTGAATGACAGGGCGTCGGCGCGATGCTCGCCCACTGCGTGAAGAAGCGGCCCCAATGACAGCCGCGCTAGCTGGTCGCCCGTCAAAATGTCGCGGAGCACGTCCCAGTCGCGGGTTCTACCCGCGGCATAGGCCAGATACTTGAACTCCTCGCGCTGAAGTTTGGCGTCTTTCCTGTCGAGTAATGGCTCGTAGGCCCACCAGAGTGAACGCAATCGACGCAGCGCAACCCGAAGCTTATGCAGAACTTCGGGGTCTGCTTTGGCGCGCAGTGTGTGGGCACGACGAACGGCCTCGGCGGAGGTCGACGTCGCAAGGACCACGAAGGCTTCAGCCGCTGACGTCGCCGCGGTTATCGAATCGGCACAAGGCCCGTCCTGTCCGGAGCCCGAAGCGGGGGCGTCAGATTCTTCCTTCGCCGAAGCGGAATAGCGGGAGCTCATTTCTGCGACGCCCTCGAATACAGCAACGTGGAAAAGGAACTGCGCAAGGCCGTGACCTACTTTCAACATACTTTCACAACGTACGCTCGCTGAGCAATACGTTCGACCTGTTCAATCGTACAACGGCAGTCGCCCGGAAACCAATTCAGTCATCGGTTTAGCCTTCTGGGTGTTTGCGGTCCTACGGGGCTGCACGGATAGGAGCACTTTCTTTACCGCCTTTTTACTTGCCGCAGGGTTTGAAGGGCGCCTAGAATTTCTACAACATTAAACAGAGGACTGGTGCTTTGGACAATCGATGTCGTCGATTTTCGAACAGCTTCACTGTCTGACCGGCAGGACGTCCGAGCTCTCTTTTTCACAGCCACCGTCTTGCCAGCAGGCAGATGGTGCGCGCCGTAGCCACTTTCTCCGTGCACCCTGATGAGCGCCATCTGGACGCAGCGATTGCGCGCGTTCGCTTGGCACCGATTCGCGAGCGTCAACTCGCGGCTGCGTTCGCTCGCGCATTTTCAATTCATTGGTGCGGTCGGGCACATGGATAAACACATGCGTTCCCGACGCCGATAAGGAGTCGCCATGCCGGACTGTGACAGTTACCCCATATGCCGCTCACTTTTACCTTTGCCTAAGGGAAGCGAGTAGACGTTCGTCGCCGCGCATGATGCGCCCAAGCTCCGAGTCTGCTGGCTTTCCGCGAATCACATTAAACCAAACGCTCGGAGAAATATCATGAACTTCGGTCTCCTCGTGTCGCAACTGCCCCACGTCCAGGAATCGCGCGTCCACTACGACGCCATGCTCGCACTGCAAACCCGCGAACCGCACAGATTCGCCGCATTCTGGCAGCGCCTCAAAACTCTCGTCTCATAGTTTTCAGCGATGATTCGGCACACGCAAGAATGTCAAGTACGAGCTAGTGCAACTGGCAGACAGCGAGTGCTGAATACATCTTGACGTCCGCGTCGTCATCGCAACGACGACGACATGCATGCGGGCAATTGACATACAACGTGCAAAGCATCTGCGCCAAACAGGAGGTTGGCCATGAAGATTATTGAACGCAACGATGCACCCGAAGCAGTCCAGTGTTTGAGTGCACATGAACTGGCGACGCTCCTGGTGCTCCTTCAAGCACCTTGCGATGCGATGGCGGCGACGCCGGACGTAATGGCACTTCGCGATGCCGGCTTCGCCAAACTGGTTGACTCTGGACAAGGCACAGCCAGGTTCGCGATTACAAACGAAGGAAATGCCGTACTGCGGGTGCTGGGCGCTGGTTGATTTGGTGCCTAGCCGTACACGGACGTCGGACAGAAAAGGCAGCCACAATCGGAGAGCATGCAGTGAAGTCGCCTGATAGAAGCCGAAAGGGTACGAGTCCCTACACGCTCCAAGACGTCGATATCGTAATCACCCATCTCGAGCGGGTCCTAAGTTCGGAAGGAAGCCATTCGTTATTCCCTAAAGCCTACTGGCAGGGTCGAATTCTTCAGGCATGCGCGACGCCAGGGCTCACGCGAATCCAGCAGGAACGACTGCAACGATTGCTTCACCGCATCGCCGCACGCTATGGGTAAACCGCAGGTCTGACAATGCATTCAACCAACCGCTCGAAGGATGCGTACCACTGCCGACACACGGGCGAGATAGCGGAAGCGCGCCTCGATGCCCTCGAGTCGCAGTAACACACTTCCTCTGGACTGACTGGCGGCTTCAGGTGTCGCCGGTACAATGGACGGACCTATCGCATTGACCTCAGAACGTGACTACACACCCGTGCGTACAAGACGACTTTCTGCAGACGCTCGTAAAGGACAAGACCACCGTAAACGTATTCCTCGTGAACGGCATCAGACTGAGTGGTCAACTGGCCGGCTTTGACCAGTTTGCAGTTCTGCTGGAGTCTGGTCCAGGCGTGCAACTTGTTTTCAAACATGCGATTTCCACCGTGATGCCGGTCAATGGCAAGAGCCCGGCACCGCGAGCCGACCGAGGTGCCGTCGAGTGGTGACAAGTCGAACCACTTGCGAGGTCGCGTCCGACGAAAACTGCCATGACACGCTGTTGCCTACGCCTGACCTGCGCATAGCCAGGCGACATCCACGTCGAGAAGTTCAGACAGGCGCTCGCAATCCGTGCTCTTCGGAACGGTAACTCCGGCGCGCCAAAGGGTCACGTCATCTTCCGGTACGCCGAGAGACCTGGCCACCCGACTGGAAGTAACCTTTGCGCGCTTGATGGTCATGTCCAGGCGTGCGGCGAAGGCCCGCCTTGAACTGTTGTTTTTGCGAGTGCTCTCCAGATGTGCATCTAAATTCATACGACGATTCATGGCGTGCAATGCTCCATGTGACTTCATGCCGACCAAACCTATGTGTTTCACGCTACGAATGTATGACGCGGCGCCAAAGCTGATGCTTGCGGTCGAGCGCTAGCGCCCGGACAGGCGTGTCGTTCGCGTAAGCTTCAGTGCATCGAAACGCCCCTTGCTGCACGTCGTCCCCGCGTCGCGATAAGCCGACGTTCAGTCGATGGCAATCGACACGGATGCAGTTTCAGCTATCGCGTTCACGACTAGCAGTCGCGTAGCCGCTTTTCTCGAGTGAAGTAGCAGCGCAATAAAGACGCTCACCCGACGAAGAGTATTTCGGAACACTTGCTCGAAGGTCCACTCCCGATTGTCATCACCCGCTTTTGTCGCCAGCGGGTCGAGGAAGTTCCACTGGCAGAACACGGACTCTCCTGGAAACAGAGGGACGTGCTGTTCCGCGACTTCGTCACACATCGCGATGATGACCGCCGGGCGACAGCGCCAACGCAATGAAGGGCGCAGAAGAATCCAGTGGGTCGCCGCGAGAAAAAGCGCTTCTTCACAAAGTGCCCCGGCAGTAGGCCGATTCAACTGACATCTCAACCGTCACGTCCTGTAATTTCTGTCTTTTGCAGTTCCTATATCTGCCGGCGCTCGGAGAGCACCATCGCGCAGCCCAACGCTGAGTAAGTCGCACTCGAGACAGGTAATACTTTCTTTCTTTTTCCACGTTGACTCGACCAAAGTGGCTAGGTAAGTTCGTTGACTCAGAGTTACCGCAGGGCAGTAGTCGATGGACGCAGGCTATGAAACAACCAGAGAAATTGAAATCGAACTGAATGATTCACGCTATCGAGGCCGGTATCGCGTCATGAGCGGTACGGTCATCGTCTACTACGAGAACGAAATCTAGTGTGCCGACTACGGCATGAATGGCCTGAAATCGACCGTTGAGGAAATCGTGGACTGGAAGTTCTGGAACAAGACAAGCTCGCCTGCTCCCGGTGCGTCCGAACGGCCAACCGACACCTATGAGGCGTTGCGGCATCTGCTTGGTATGCTGATGCAAGCAGACACGCCGCCTTTTTCGAACTGGCACGCACCTGATATGGTGTTCGCGCCCAACGTTGAGAACGTCGCGCAGAGTGCGACGAAAGGCTATCTGCTCGCCCTCTGGTTCTGGGTCTTTGCAGAAAAGCATGGGGTGGTCGCCGCGAGAATGGCTCGCGACACGTTTTGCCTGCTCGCGGACGAGGCTCAGCCGGCCACGGGTGACGTTCTCGACAATCTGATTGAACTGGAAAATCGCCTTATCCAGTCATTCGACGCGACTCCGATTGAACAACGCAGCTTCGTACAAAGTGGCCAGATGGTGACGCTGCCAATGGAGTTTTTTCTGGCAACAGGCTTCCTGCTTCAGTCCCCTGACTCGCCTTACCATGGTCGCTCGGGTGTCGACTTCGAGGGCAACGACATCAAGCTGGCGGGTTGCCTTCGCAGTGCCACTGAGGAAGCACTGCCGCTTTTCAAACCGATGGTACAGGCTATCCAGGGCTTTGACGCCCGCACCCTGCCACGGTGGAAATGGAGCGCGGCGCAGGGTGCCATGGAGCGGCATCTGCAGCGGCGCTATAACAATCCCCTGTTTCCCCTACATCGCCAGGTTGTCACCTCAAGCGACGTCTATGCAGCGCGTGTCGCGGATTATGAGGCGCTGGCTAATATTCGCAACGAACTCGCTGAACTCGCCCGGGAGTTTTACGGACTCACAGAGTTGGCCGCCGACTGGCACCCACTTCTGAACGGGCTGAGAGAGCGGTTGGACAAGCTGGAAGACCATCGTCTGATGGCGGGGGGCGAAAACGAGTCGCTCGGAGGCGCAATCGCAGAACTGCGGGGCAAGGTCATGGACGTCTGGCGCTCGGCGCTTCACAACAATGCCCGCCATCTCGCCGCACTCGAGAAAGCCGAGACCGTTCAGCGGGAACGCCATGCTGCACTATTTGCAACCGACTGGATGCGCCAGCTACGCAGTCACGCTTCGCCGATACCGCCGCAAGAAGTCGTCGCAGCGCTTTTGAGTGACTCGCCGACAGAAATTGAAAGAGCGGTTGCCGCACTGCAGACCGAGCCACAACTGCACAGCACGCTCGAAAACTGCCGCTCGTATGCACACAGGCTGGTGGCAGAAGTCCGCACGGGGAGCCATGCCCTTCCCGACATTGACGAAAAATTGCGCATCCTCGACGGAGACTATTCCTGAGCAATCCGCAGCCACCATACACCTACAGTGTGCATGGCATTCGGGTCACACATCAACAAGCCCGACGGCCTTCGCCATTGCCGGCGCGTTACTGAGGCGGCGAGTTGGCCATGAGGCGGTCGAATTCTTCGCGCGCGCTGAGCAGTTCCTGCATCGCCGCAGCGAACCTCGCGAGCTCCAGCGTCGATGGCTGCGCGCGTGGGGCGCCGCCGAAGCGCTTTTCTAGTACAGCAGACGCGGCCTGCACTTCGCGCGCCGCGACGGCAATGCGCTCGAGCGCAATGGCTTCCAGCGAGAGCGTGTTTCGTGTCGTCATGTCTCTGTCAGCAATTCGGCTTCCGCCGCAATCTCCTGGCCGATTGGACATCCCCGTGTTTAATTCGTTTTCTGCACGCACGCAGCCCGGCCGCTACGGCGCGCTACATCCGCCCCCCCGAAATCAGCGGCGGTCAACACAATCCGTTCGCCGGAGTGCGCAAGTATCTTCCTTTCTGCGACGGCCATGATGCGTTTGCGGCCATCTGTGAACGCCGTGAGAATGCGTGTATCGCTGGCTCCCGGTTGCACCCAGAAGTGCTGTTCAAGCGCTTCACGTGAGGCGGAACACTCGACTTCACGTCCTTGAATCGAGAGCATAAAAATCACGCTTGTGCTGTCGGGTGCCACGCTCGGCGCAAGTTCAATGGCGTCCACGGTCAAGACTCGTCAAATTGATTGGTGTGCTACCTATGTCGTACTGGAGACCCGATAAAAATCTCAACCTAAAGCGATGAAAGGCGTCGCGCGTCATTTGTCTTATATTTAAACGAAACGTGCTCACGCGCGCGACAGCCACGGCTGGCGCCCCGACGCTCGCGCAGCGTTTCACGACGCTAATTCGGTGGAAACACGTTCCAGTAACCGTCGTCGTGCTGGAAGAAGAACAACGCGTGCGAACCCGTCGGTAGCCAAGTCTCCACGCACACGTAGCGGGCTCTGCCTGAGCGGGTACGACCGAACGCGGTCACGTGCACTGGCGTGGTAGGGGTGAGCCATTTTTCCACTTGGTATCGCAGTGACTGCGCCTTTACGTCTTTCATCTGCTGCTCCCGTACACCGGTACTTTCGCAACCCATTCGCCAGATACAGCGAAAATGCCGACCAGGAACCGGTGCCTCGATGTTCGACGCCATTTTCCCGCGCCGCATCGAGAGCTTCAACAACCACTTTAACCATAGCGCCAAAAGCAAGCAACAGCGTATGCTTCAGCAAGATAGCAACAAAAAGAAGAGTAGCCCATAAGCGCATGTTCGGCGGCTCTGGACGACGATTGTTGGTGCGCTGCACCACACAGTTGTTTGGCCTTAGTTGGCCAGCCTGGATTGTTCCCCGACAGACGGACATACGCCTCTCACGGAGAACACGAAGGCCTGCGCTCCAACACGTAAAGGCATCAAACGGGTGGGAGGCAAGCATGGGACAAGTCGACTTCAGCACATTCGAGCATCAGGGCTGGGAGAGGGTCGCTCAGCCCTATCACACGTATTTCGGTGATTTGACCACCCAGTCGAACCCCGCGATGCTCGAGGCGCTTGGCATTGGTCGTGGCACGCGCTTTCTCGACGTCGCATCCGGCCCTGGCTACCTCGCTGCTGCAGCCGCGCGCCGTGGCGCGGACGTCGCTGGTGTGGATTTCTCGGTCGCGATGGTGGAAAAGGCACGACGCGTCTTTCCGGGACTCGAGTTCCGCGTAGGCGATGCGGAGGATTTGCCGTTTCCCGACGAAAGCTTCGGCGCGGTGGGTATCAGTTTCGGGATGTCGCACTTTCAGCACCCTGAGCTTGCGCTCGCGGAGGCGTTTCGCGTGCTGCAACCTGGCGGCAGAATTGCCTTTACGGTCTGCGCGACGCCGGACAAGGCAGTTGGCTTCGCTATGGTGTTAAGGGCAGTCGAGGAGCACGGGACGACCGATGTGCCAGTGCCGCCGGGACCACCCTTCTTTCGCTTCAGCGACTGGCAGGAGTCAAGGCGCGCGTTGCTGGACGCCGGGTTCGTCCAACCGGACGTACACGAAATGGACCAGACCCTGGTGCTTCGTGCGCCGGATACACCGTTTCACGCGCTCATGCGCGGTGGCGTCCGAGTTGCCGCGACGCTAAACGCCCAGACGCCGGCCGCGCTGGCGTTGATTGAACGGGCCGTCGCGCGCGACGCAGAGGCATATCGGAACGATGTCGGGGAACTACGGGTTCCCATGCCCTGCGTCTTGGCTTCCGCACTCAAGGCCTAGTCCCACCGAAAAATCGTGCCTCGAGCTAACCACTTTAATTTACAGGGGAGTCTGGCGCGTCATCGGCAGCTACGGTGAGGATGTCTGGTGGCTAACTTTCGCATCGACCAACGTCCGGCAATCGCTGACTAAAATCGATTTCGAATCGAGGAATCGAACACTATCGCGGCAGACAAAATTTTCGTTTGTTGCACAATTGCGGTGCTACACCCTTCGCGTGCCGAGTAATGTCGACAACAATTGGAACCAGAACCAATGCCTGCTGATTCCCTAACGATTGGGTTTGCGCTTTTCGAGAATCGACTGGTCGCCGCAGCATCGCTCACGCGGGGAGACACCGGCCCTTTCTTCTGCCCGGCCTGTCGAGGCAGAGTTTTTGCGCACCTGGGCGATATCTACCGATGGCACTTCAAGCACCAGCGCAAAGCGGCGTGTGCTTCCTCGACTGGACTCACGGCTGCCGAGACAGCGCTACACCTGATGGCCAAACAGATACTCTGCGAAGCGCTCTACATTCGCACGCCCGCCTCTATGCTCCGCGCTGAGACGCGAGCCGGCACACTTGAAGTCTGCGTCGCCCCTGAAGGCAAAGTCGAGTGGACGGAACAAGGTCGGGCCGAAGCGCAGCTCGGTACGCTCAGGCCGGATTTCCTCGCGCATACGACGGAGGGTCCTTTTATTGTCGAGGTGCGCGTTACGCATCGCGTCGATTCAGAAAAGCGCGGCGCCCTTTCCGCGTTGGGCATACCGGCTATTGAACTGGACCTCTCGCGCGAAGAGCGGCTGCAGTCTATCGAAGCCCTGCGACATACGGTCCTTGATGCCCTCCACAACAAGCACTGGCTGGCGCCTCCGCGCCAAGCGGCGGCACAAGCGGAGCTGGACGCCCTGCTATTTGAACAAGCATGCAGGCAACGACAAGCCGAAGCCGCACATACCGACGAGTCCGAAGACCAGGAGCTATTTTCGCTCTGGTCGCAAGAGGACATAGAGTACCGTCATGCACAGCTCGCTGAAGACGAGACGGCTTCCGAACGCGAAGAGCGCTACGCAGCTCAGCGCGCACAGGCCGCCAAGGCAGCGCCCGTTTACCGCGCCGCCACCGTCGAACAAAAGGTAGACTTCCTCGAAGCCAAGCTGCAGCGTTACTGTCAAGACTGGCCGCCTGAATTTCTTGTTGGGGCCGAACTCGGCTTTGAATACGGCGTGCCACCCTACGTTTGGCGTGCCGATGTCTTCCGTCACTTCGCATTGGGCGGTGTCGCCTTGATGGAGCGGCCCGACATTGAAATCGATGCCGTCGTAGCATGGCTTACGCCGCGCTATGACACCGCCCTTACCGACCCTCGGTATATTGCTGAGGCTGTGCGCGCATTCTGCGAGATGCTCGCAGGTGCCGGTTATCTTGCTGCCCGAGACACCGGCTTTGCGGTGATGCGGGATGTACTGCCGCTCAATGTGATGCCGGCTGAAAATTTCTCATGGCGACGCGAGTACCCGTCAGCGATGCTTGTGCAGTGGGCAGCGATTCGGTCCGGCGTGGCGATGCCACTCTGGGTCCAAACGCGCATTGCCTACATCTTTTGCCAACGCGCCCCCTCCCTGTCTGTTCTCGATTTCGCACGGAGCTTGGCTGCCTCACTGGCGCAACCACTCGAGCGTGTTCTGGACTTCCTCCTCGCCTTGGATGTCGCGAAGAGCAGCGGTCCCGGACGGGCGCGAGTTTCCGTCACCCCACTCCATCGGGCTAACGCTGGGCAACCCGCCACTACGCCTCGCACAGGTTAAATCCTCATCGCGTGAATCATCAGTCGTGTGCGTCCAATACTTCAACGCAGCAACCGATGTGGATAACAACTATAGGCCGATTGCGTAACCGCGAATATCGACGCTACGGCAACTTACCTTCCTATAGACCGTTGCAGTGCCGCTGAAGAGCGAATACCTCGCTGACGAACAACGGCGCACTTTTCTGTCCGACTCGGACCAATTCATTACGAAGGCACGACCGCGTAAGGACAGGTCACGACCGGCGAAAAGGACGCCGCGCACAAATCCTGATATCGCTCGCGTCGCGACGCTGTACGAGACTGCCCGAAGGGCGGACAACGCCGGAAGGCGCCACATCCGAAAAATCCAACCTCAGAGTGTCTTCGAATGAAAGCTAGCCCGATACGAATCACCTTGATTGCAACAACGCTAGTCTTCGCAACGGCAGGCACGGCAAACGCCGCAGGCTGCCTCAAGGGCGCGGTGGTAGGCGGGGTCGCTGGGCATTACGCGGGGCACCACGCCGTCGTTGGTGCGGTCGGTGGCTGCATGGTCGGCAGGCACCTTGCGAAGCAGCACGCTCAAGAGCAGGCTCAACAGCAAGCCGCCCAACGTCAAGCAGCGCACGCGCAATAAAACGTCGTCGGCTTGGTGTACCCGGTGGAACCAGAAAATCGCTGGTCCACCGGGCACCTGGTAACTACGTTTAGGTCGTCAACTCGGCGCCAGACTCGACTGTGGCCACCGGAGCGGGCACAGCCACGCTCTTGCGCGGCGCTTTTTCCGCCGGCGCCTTCTTAACCGGAACCTTCGCGCTCGCAGCCTTCTCGGCAACCACTTTCTTCACCGCAACCTTCTTCGTCGGTGCGGTCTTTGTCGCCGCAACCTTCTTGACGACGGCTTTCTTGGCAACTGCCTTTTTGGCCGAAGGTTTCGTCTTGGTCGAAGCACTCACATCGGCCGCCGCACCAGCGCCATCAATCAAAAAACTCGTCCGGTCTTTTGCTGCAGCGAGCCACGCCGGAGCCGGCCCACGTCCGCTCCACGTTGCGCCCGACTTGGGGTCAAGATAGAGCGCCGGCCGCGGTCCTTTCCGTTCGCCTTTGCCCGCAGTTGCACCGGTTGCCTTCGAAGCCTTCTTGGCCACAGTCTTGGCTTTGCTCACAGCACCTGCGCTCGTCGCAACTGTCGCTTCGGCACTACCTGCAATCAGGAATTTGCTTCGGTCCTTGACGTTAGCAAGCCAAGCCGGAGCGCGGCCATGTCCGGTCCATGTCGCGCCTGATTTGGGGTCTTGATACATCGCCGGCTGCGGACCGCGAACATAAGCTCCCACCGACTTCGCCGCCTTGGCAGGCAGCGGCTTCACTGCGGCCGCAGCCGCATCGACCAAGTATTTGTCGCGGTTCTTGGCAGCCGCAATCCACTGTGGCGCGCGCCCGTGCCCGGACCACGTTGCGCCGCTTTTCGGGTCCCGGTATTTGGCAACAGACGTAGCGGGCTTCGCGGCGGTCTTTGCCGCCGCGGGTTTCGCGCGCTGCTTGCCGCCAGCGTGCGCGTCAATGTCAGCGGTGGTCAGGCCGTGTTTTGCCATCAACTCGCGAATCTTTTCGATGACGCCCGACGATTGCTTTGCCATCAGCGCATCCGCCTGTGCCTGCAGTTTTTTCATCTTCGCCTGCACTGCTTCCAAAGTTGTTGCCATCAGGTGACCTCCGTATGATTGTGGCCGCAATATGCCACGTTCGCGCTAGAAAAGGCTAGCGCATTGACTAAAGCGGCGTATCACCAAAAATCACAACACTGCGTCGCCGCGCTCCATACCCGTCACTTCGGTCCGCTCAAGGCTTGTCCTTGCCGCGAACATTACCTGGTGGTTCCCCGCTACTTCCACCGCTCCTCCCTCTGCGTCGGAAGAGAGCGCCGAATCCAACGGCGACAAGCAAGGCCGTCATCAGCCCGGCGCTCATGCCGCTTGCGCTACGGGATTCACTTGCGCTAGAAGGAGCAGAAGCGGCCGTAGGCGAAGAGGCTTGAGTCTCGACAGGCTGCGGAAGCGCCACGCCGGCGGCACTCCCTTGATGCACAAGAGATGCTTCCGATGTCGGCAAGGCGTGGGATGCGGGAAGGGCGATTGCGTCTGAAGTAGGTCCGACAGGGGCCATTGCAGTAGCCGAGGCGATAACCGGAGCCACTGCAGCGCGGGAAGTGGTTTCGACGGACCTGGCTATCACCGCCCACCGAACAAATACGCCGTCGATGCAGTGGACGTCAGTGCAGGCGTTCCGCGATTGCCTCCACCGAGCGAGTTGTGCGGGCGAGAGTTTCCCACTGCTCAGCAGAGCCTGCTGTTGCGCGAAGATATCTTCGTACTCGTTGTTCAGGATGGCGTGGTCGCATATGACGCGCTCAGCCGGTTGTCGCGTGGTTGCACACTGAATATCGTTCGCCCATGCCGCGGTCGAACCAAACGCTGCCATTGACAGCAACAAGACCAAATGTCGTCTCGGATACACCAGTCCTCCTGGAATGTGATTGCCGCTATTACAACTGCTGTCGCCTGTGAGGGAACTCAAGTCTGTGCCTAACGGACTCAAGGGACACATGGCGCCGCTATTGCATCAGCCGTATTAGTTCAGTCGTGGGAAAGGTCTGAACTAACTCGCCTATCGTGAACAGCGGGAGTAGGCACCACGATGAATCCCCCTAGCTCATCGCCGTACGCTTCGACTCTTCCGTCAAGTAGATAATTTGCCGTCAACGCGCACAGCGCCGCATCAACGTCGTCGATAGACCTCAGCGACGTTGTTTCAACTCCCTCATGTTTGAGGATTTCCCGCCGCTGAGTTCCCTTTTTTTTTGCTGACGCGACTTCTTTCCCAAGGTAGGCGCAAGTTATCGCGTGGGGAAACGTCTCGAAACACACTCGGTCACCGATTTCTTCACCATTCTTGAAAAGAGGAAAGTGTGGGGCGAATGCGTCATATACACGCTCGCCGTTGAACATCCACCCGTAGAATCCGCTTTTACTGGACATGGCCATTTCGCGAGTCGGTGTGGCAAACGAAAAGATTCTTTGTTGAGCAAGAGACTTCTCAGCTTTCCTGCCGCCCTCGCCAATTCGCCACCTACAGGGTGCGTCAATGCCCACAGCTGCTACCTCAAATTCGAAGCATTTTTCGAGCATATGCTCCGGCGCTTCTTTGCGGAGGTTGCACACAATTTGGGTACCACGCAGGATAACCAGATGATTCCCCTTCCGTTCTCCGCCAATATCAATCCCAGCTACAGCTCGTTGTGACCTCATAATTCTCCTTCCTTCAACGAAGCGCGCCTACCTTGGTAGCAATAAGCCGCTGTTTAATTCGTCGAGAACACAGCCGCTGCCGTGTCGGCACGCAGTCGGCCGGCCGTGCACAACGAATCCGCGCCCGGGCATCTGCGACAAAGTCTGTCGTCATTCCAGCCCACGATGCCACGAACGGACGGTATAGCGAACCTGCCTTCTTCTGCCGTGCCTCCATCTGGAGGTTACTTGAACCGGAACCCACGACGACAGGCTGAGTTCTGGCCACGCCCCGCTCATCATTGCGACCGAGGCGAGCGCGGCGATTAGAGCCGGCGTGGCGACTACGATTCCGAGTTTCAGGAAGGAAAGCGCACTGACTTCGATGCCGTCACGCCGGAGCGCATTCAACCAGAGAATGGTGGCCAGAGACCCTGTAACCGCCAGGTTCGGACCGAGGTCGACGCCTATCAGGGCTGCGCTTGCAACCTGCGTCGGTGCATGCGCGGTAGCGAGGGCTGAACCGGCGATTAGACCGGCAGGAAGGTTGTTGATGAGATTGCTAGTCAGCGCGACCGCGGCCCCTGACCACCAACCGGCGTGTGTGGCCGAATGCTGGTAAGCGGCGTGCAGGACCTGGGCAAGGCTGTTAATGACGCCGGTTCGCTGAAGCCCCTCAACGAGCACGAAGAGTCCCGCGACAAGCGGGAGCACCGCCCAGGAAATTTCGGCGAGGTGGGCGAAAGGTTTCTTTCGGTTCTCATGGTTGATGTTGACTACAACAAGGCATACAACGACCAGTACGGTCATCAGGCAGGGGTTGAATGCCTGCGCGTTATCGCTTCGGCGATTTCTTCGGCGGCCGGTCGTGCATCCGATGTGGCAGGTCGTTACGGTTGAGAGGAGTTCGCCTTGATTCTGCGCAACACGGATGTTGCGGGCGGACGAGTTTTCGCCGAGCGGATTCGCGAAAAAATCGAAAATCTCCGGTTGCCCCACACGTTCAGTCCATTTGGTTTGGTTACTCTTAGTATCGAGGTCGCCGCGCAACAGCCGACGGACACCACTAAGCCATTGGAACTCGTCGAAACAGGAGACCGGGCTTTATACGCCGCAAAGAAAGCAGGTCGAAATCGCGTTTCATGAGCCGGCAGTAACATACCTCCGCCGGGTCATCTCCTCTGACAGCTACCCGCGCCCCTTAATTCCATTGGATTAAATTCAACGCGAAACGTGAGCGACCGTATTGAGTCCGACAAGGAGAACGTGTCATCGGCCGCCACCATGGCCGCCTCCGCCACCATGCCCCCCTCCGCCACCATGGCCGCCTCCGCCTGCATGCTCGCCGCCGCCTCCATGTCCGCCGTGCCATTCACCATGCCAACGGTCGCCATGCCAGTGATATCCGCCCCAACCTCCGCAGCCGCCCCAATTACTGCAGGTTCTGTACCCCGCGCCGTAGACGGGATAGCCATACACCGAATCGTATGGCTGGGCGCCTCCATATCCTGGTGCGACCGCGCAACCAACCAAGCTCGCTGCCACGCCGAGCAACGCAATCAACTTAATCACGATTTCCTCTCGAATGACGCTGAGGGCGAACCGTGAGAAAAGGCCGGCCGCCGTCGTTGCTAACAACCAAAGTTCGGAAGTGCCTGATGGGCATGCGTACTCTTTCGAATACGCCAGCAGACGGCCGCCCAATCAGCGTTAAATCCTGAAGCGAATAGCTAGGTGTAGGGCCTTAAATTCACTTACTGGGCCTCTTTGGAAGCCTCTTTCACTGCAGCATCTTCGGGATGCGCGATTGCGTAGAGCTCTTTGTTTCTTGCGATGGTGTCAGCGCTCGGAGGATACTCAAACCGCTTGTAGGGCAACAATCCATCTCGCCAGGCCTGAACAAGTTCCTCATGCACCTGCTCCCGGGTCTTGCCCTGGCTGGCCTGCGTTTCTTGCGCCGCCACCAGGCCCGTTGCAGCAAGGGTCACTACACCGAATGCAAATGCTGGCCACTTCATCACGCTCTCCTTGACTCGCCGAAAACAGCCGGAAAGACAAGTATGGAGAGATGTCTCTTGCGTCCGGATGAACGCGAGATTACAAATGAGACATGAACGGGAACACTCATTCCGTCTTGACTGAAGCCCCGATGAGGAGAAAGACGATAAAGCCGACGAAGAAAGTGGCAGTGGCAGCCGTGGTTCCCGGGACGTCGCGACCGGCTTCCAATCCGTCAGGCACATCAGCGGTATAGGGTGAGCGAGAGGCGACAAACGCGGTGAGCGATGCGACTTCCTCGTAGCCGCAGCAAGCGCTTGACGTGCGGCATTTGTACGTCCGTTTTCGTCCATGCTTTCCTATTCGTCCGGAATGCGTCGACCAGGAAGGAAACCTTTCGCGCCGCGGTCATACCGCGGGAACACCGCTAAACTGCGGATTCGTGAACGTGCTCCCGGTTGAGTCGTGGGATTGTTGCGTCTTTTGCATTTCAGAAATGCAGCGCTTATGAAGCGAGTATTGCGCTAAGCTATCCCCGCATCGCAGTCGCCAGTGGCATTGCATCGCTCGTCCGACACGCCCTTACTGCCATCTGGATTTCCATGAAACACGTTCTCAAGAAAGCTCTTGCTGTTCTGCTCGTAGCCGCATTCGCTGCCCCGGCGGTGTCTTTCGCCGACATGCATCGCGACGAAAGACACGCCCCTGTGCGGCATCATTACCAACCTCACCATCATCAGTTTCACCAGCACTACCGCTCGCATAGGTAAGCATCGCGCGCCAGCAACACAGGCTCCGGTAGAGAACGGTTTTCCCTGGATGGGCAAACCGTTTGTTGGCTTTACGATTTATGTCTTGAGCGTGCCTCTTTCTTTCCGGATGTGCCCGCATGTAACTGGTCACGCCCGGCTATTTGTCGTGCGGTTGACCCGTATGACGTCATCCTGAAAAAGCGATGCGCGCCGCACGGGAGCGACCGTGGAGGCGTAGATAACAGAATCGTAATTTGCCGGTCAGCGCATGGTTAGTATTGAACGGTCAAGATTAACTACGGGTTCCGACCTATGGCGGTCCCGCATCGCCACCCCCATTGCGGGTAGAGACATCATGAAACTCGTTGCATGCAACGGACATTTTTAACGAGCCAGGCTGACGGAGCGCAGAGTTTCGCCTTGTCGCTGGTCGACTCGGTGCGCCGCAGAGTCTGGTCACAGGAGATTTAGTATGAAACTAAGTGCCAGCACGTTTGTGCGACTGCGCCGTCTCGCTCCGGTTCTCGATGATGTACTCAACTCGTGCGAAGTCGAGCACGCCGACCAGGCAGTGGACCTTGCTTCACTTGCCCAGCTATGCTCGCAGCTGTTTGACACGTACCACAGCCAACACCCGGGCCAGATTGCGCAGATAGCGCAAGCGCGACTCGAAGCCGTTGAGTTGCTGTAACGCGCAACCTCTGGACTGGCGGCGGGTTCAGGTATGGGCATCAAGGTCGCACCAGACGATTTCTGGACCGGTTACTCCAACCTTGCGTACATTAGCGGTTTCCCATCAGCACGCTAAAGATTGACAAGTCCTTCGTCGACGATATCGAAGAAGACGAAGACACCCGGGCACTCACCCAAGCTGTCGTGTCGCCCGGCAAAGCGTCGCGTCTGGATGTGCTCGCTCCTCGCTTGCGTCGGCGATTCGACAACTGACCTTTCACGAGACAGACAGCGTGAAATCAAATTCTTCAGTATGCTGCCCGATGCGCGTCCGGCAATCGCGGTCCTCGCAGGACCTGCGGGTGCGAGCAGATAACTCCCAAAGCATTAAGAGACAATGAACGCTACAATCCTGAATCCCAGTATCGACCGGGACAAGTTGGAATCCCTCGCTTACTCCAAGGTCACCTGGCGTCTTCTCCCTTTTCTCTTCCTCTGCTACGTGGCAGCGTATCTGGACCGCGTCAACGTTGGCTTCGCCAAACTGCAGATGCTCAACGACCTGAAGTTCAGCGACACAGTCTATGGCCTTGGTGCTGGCATCTTCTTTATCGGTTACTTCTTCTTCGAGGTTCCCAGCAATGTGTTGATGCATCGCTTCGGCGCCCGCTTGTGGATAAGCCGAATCATGATTACATGGGCGGTTATTTCGTCCGCCACGCTTTACGTGTCAACGCCAACCTCGTTTTATATATTGCGCTTTTTGCTTGGCATTGCCGAAGCCGGCTTCTTCCCCGGTATCGTTCTCTACCTGACCTACTGGTATCCGGCCGAGCGCCGCAGTCGTGTCAATGCGCTTTTCATGATGGGCATCCCCGTTGCAGGGGTCATCGGCGGCCCGCTGTCGGGCTGGATTATGCAGGCATTCAATGGCGTTCATGGCCTCGCAAACTGGCAATGGCTCTTCCTGCTGGAAGCCATCCCCTCCATCGTTCTTGGCGTCATCACGCTCATCTATCTGCCGAATGGGATTCGCGCCGCAAAGTGGCTCACGGAGCCGGAGAAGAAGCTTCTTGAGGAGAAGATTGCGCAGGACGGTGCTGGAAAGCTGCACGCCACAGTAGGAAGTGTCCTCGGCAACGGCCGCGTGTGGTTCATGGCCGCCATCTACTTCTGCTGCATGATGGGTCTCTATGGCGTGGGCTTCTATTTGCCGACGCTCATCAAGGCTGCCGGAGTGAAGGATGTGCTCGACGTTGGCATGCTGACCGCCATTCCTTACGGATGCGCGATTGTTGCCATGCTTCTGATTGCGCGAAGTGCGGACAGGCTGCGCGAGCGCCGCTGGCATTTTGCGGCCGCCGGCCTCATGGCAAGCGTGGGCCTCCTGCTTGCAACGGTCTTTGGTTCGAATGTTGAACTTGCGATGATTGCCCTGTCGCTCGGAACGGCGGGCGTACTCGCAACGATGCCAGTCTTCTGGGCGTGGCCGAGCGCCATGCTTGGCGGAAGCGCAGCGGCTGCGGGCATCGGGCTAATTAACTCGGTGGGCAACCTCGCCGGCTTCGTCAGTCCGACCATCGTCGGCTGGATGAAAGATGTGACGAACAGCACCAACGCAGGCATATACGTCATCGCCGCAGCCCTCTTCGCTGGCGCGTGCCTCGCGTTCCTTCAGCCGCGTGAAGTCCAGACTCGATAGACACTGACACTCATAATGAGCAAATCGGCAAAGTCGAGTTCCTGTTCACTGTCGAAATATCGCCGGCCGGTCTCCGCGTCGCGCCAGCGTGGCCCGAAAAGCGACAAGCAGACGCCATGAGCCTGCCGGGAATGGCGCGCTTTGGCGAAGGGACGTCATTGTCCCGAGAAGAATTCTCGTCTGCTATGCAGAGTATCGACCGCGTGAGCAAGGATAAGAACTGTCGCCACGGCTATGAGTTCATAGGTTGCCGAATGTTCTGTATCAATCCAGACGCCCAAATACAACATTGAAGAACCGGTTTCTTGATTCTCCAATCAGAACCGCCGCATTCGCTTGCTCCTGCGTTTCCCGGGATGCGGCAGCCACCGTTTCGGGCCGGTATGAAAGCAGCGCGGGAACGTTCACGTCCTCATCGATTTCCGGCCAGAACAACTGCTGTCGGTCCAGCGAAATGGCAAAATGCTCGCGTTCCGTTGCCGTCGCCACCTTCAGAACAGGAAACCAGTTCAGTGGGAATCGCACGGCCTGACCGTCGGACAGGTTGAGAAACAGATGTGTATTGTCGAAACGCAGGTCAACTACGACGCCGTGCATGGTCACCTCCTGAGCGGGAAGCATCTGAACGACAGACTGTCACAGGTTGCGCTCAACAAAAAACGCCGACAAGTAAGTTGCCCCCCGGCATCGGGATTGAAGTGGGGTGTCCTCTTCACCTTGGGGGCAACCCATTGATGGCGATAGCAACGCCGCCCCCTCGAAGCTCTCGCAATGGCCCCACTTCTGCCGCCGCCGGCTCGGGAACACCGCTTGCGCGCCACTGGTGTACCTTTTTCGAAGGAGGTAAATCATGGGCTCAATCAACCCGCAAAGTGGCACCCAACTCGGAGCCGGCATCGTCGGCGGTGGTATGGGCGAGGGGCCGGGGCCGGATGTCATGGCCGCAGCAACGCTCGATGGAAACAAGGTCGTGTCCTCTGATGGCGAACACGTGGGGAAGATTTCGGACATCATGCTGGACGTCCGGAACGGACGCATCGCCTATGCAGTGCTTTCTGAGGGAGGCTTCCTCGGAATGGGTTCTAATCTGCACGCCATCCCGTGGAGTGCATTAACTCTCGACACGGACGAGAAGTGCTTCGTCGTGGACATTGCCGCACAGCGCCTCAAGGACGACCCGGGTTTCGACAAGGACCACTGGCCGACGATGGCGGATGCGAAGTGGGGAGAGTCAACGTACAGCTACTATAACCGGCAGCCGTACTGGTTAGCGACCCATGAAGTGGTGGAAAACGACCCCGCCGTCCGGCTAGAAGCGCTGGACAGTGACCCAGTCGTCCGGCCTAGAGAGCACTGAAAACACTACTATG
>NZ_VOSW01000004.1 GCF_009690905.1 Paraburkholderia madseniana | reverse complement strand
AGATGTGTATAAGAGACAGGGACATGCCGCACCTGCCTATGCAAAATGACGGCGGGACGCGTGCGCTACACGATCGAATGGCCGGGTCTCAGCCGGGAAGAAAAAGCGGAAGGCTACATCCTGCCGTGTGTGGCGATCGCGGAAACCGACGTGGTGATCGAGGCTCCGGACGCGGTCGAAATATAGCAGCGCGAGGACTGCGCCTCGCGCTGCCCGCATTGCATTCAGCCTTACCGACCGTTGCCCATCGCCCGGGCGATTTTCTTGTCGGTGTTGTACTGGCTCAGTGCATACACCGACCAGATCGCAGCCGGAATCCAGCCGATCAGTGTGATCTGCAGAATCAGGCAGATGATTCCGGCAAAAGGCCGGCCGATCGTGAAGAACTGAAACCACGGCAGAATGATGGCAAGCAAAAGACGCATTCAGATTTCCTGTTTGTATTGACCTGGCGGCACACGTTCTTCGAGTGCAATCGTGATGACGATAACGACTGCCTGAACGAGGCAGCCTAGTTGATCGGTGCGAAGCGCGGCACCTTGATACCTTCGACTTCGACCAGCTCGAAAAACACCGAAGCCGGACGGGTCCAGATCGTACCATTGCCGGCTTTGTAGACGATCATCGTGATCGTCGGATCGGACTCCAGCGTGGCCTCGCAAACCAGCTCGTAAATGCCGCCTTTGTAGTGTCGATAACGCACCATTCAACTACTCCTGTCCCGATCAACGGAATCTTTTATAAACGGGCCGACGTCCTCCGAAGCAGAGCACGTGGTTTTATTGCGGCTGTCATTGTAAACCTGTGCTGGACCCCGAAAGATCACTGATGCAGGCTTACGCTATCGCCAACACTTGCAGAGAAACCTTCGCCCGCGCATTTCGCCGCGTGCCCAGCCAGTGGCATGGGCATGCGCTCAATCTTTTGACGTGACACCAATGAGGACAATGATGACTCTCGCGATCGCAACCGCCACCTCGGACGCAGATTCACCCAACTATGTCGTCAAAATCGATGCGGGCACACACAGCCTGCTCGGTGATGAAGGGCCGCGCGAAGGGGGACAGGATACCGGCCCGGCTCCCTTTGAATTCGTCCTTTCGGGTCTCGCGGCATGCACCGCTGCAACGCTCAGGATGTACATGCAGAAAAAAGCATGGCCGGGCGGCCGGATCAAGGTGGACACGCAATTGCACGCCGAGCGCGACGGCGGTCAAACCATTCGGCGCACCGTTTCCGTCGATGGGCCTCTCGACGATAGCCAGCGCAAGCGCCTTGGCGAAATCTGCGAGAAGACGCCGGTCACCCTGTTCATCAAACGGGGAACACGAATCGACACGACGATGCAGTGGTGAGGCGGCCCACGATCTTTTCGTTTTTTTTGAAAATGATTCAAAAGACACGCCAATTATCAAAAAACGCTCCAGCTCGCACAATGCGTCACGTCCTCAGAACAGTCCGGCGTTCAGCATCGAGTCGATGCTGTTGACCGGCGACCTGAGATGACGCACGCAACGCAAATGCAGGCTCACCCCGCAGCAAGGAGCAGAACATGTTTGTCTATCGCGGCTCGACCGCCCTGATTACCGGAGCCTCAAAAGGACTCGGCAAGGTCTTTGCGGAGACGCTGGCCGCACGCGGCATGAACCTTGTGCTGGTCGCCCGCTCTGCTGACACATTGCAGGCTCTGGCGGAAGGACTTTCCGCCAGACACGGCGTGCAAACCGTTGCGCTGAATATCGACTTGAGCCATCCCGACGCCGCCCTCCAGATCGGCGAGGAACTCGAGCGCCGCGGCATTCAGGTCGATCTGCTCGTCAACAATGCCGGGCTAGGTCTGACTGGCAGTTTCCTCTCGCACGATCCGACGAAAGAGCAGTCGCAGATTCAGGTCAACGTTCAGGCGCTCGTCGCTCTCAGTCATCGGTTTGGCAGCGGCATGGCGAAACGCGGCAGGGGCGGCATCATCAACCTCGCGTCCAACGCGAGCTTTCAGTCCCTCCCGCACATGGCCACTTACGCGGCGACCAAGGCTTTCGTCCTGTTCTTCAGCGAGGCGCTGCAATTCGAACTCGTCGGCACGGGCGTGCATGTGATGGCGGCCTGTCCGGGACCTACGGCAACGAGCTTCTTCGACGGGGTGTCGACCAACGTGTCGCCGAAAGACATGGACAGCTCGGAGTCCGTCGTTCAGGAAACGCTCAAGGCCTTCGACAAAAGAAAGGCGGTTGCGTATCCGGGGCGGACCAGCGTGCGAGCCGCGACCTGGCTGTCACGCTTGCTTCCCAGGGGGCTCGTGGTCCGCGTTGCAGCCATGGCGAGCGGCAAAATGGGACTGCATAGCTGAACGCAGCGATTCTTCGCGCAAGGCGGCCACAATCTCCTGGGCGCATCGGCCTTGCTGATCAGCTTGATCATCGGCTCACTGCCGGGTCCGGCGCTGGGCAGCGCCAGCCCACTGCGATCTGAGGAAGCGTCAGCCGCCCTCTTTCATCTGCTTCAGAATCTTATAGACGGTGGCGCGCCCCATCGTCAACACAGCGGCCACATAGTTCGCCGAACTGCGGCCGCGAAACGCGCCCTGCGCATGCAGCGCCTCGACGATTTCCCGCTTGTGTTCGCGCGTGAGTGCATTGACGCCGATTTGCCGCTCGCGCAGCCAGGTGTGCAGGAACGTGTTGATGCGGTCCTGCCAGTCATCCCGGAACAGATCTTCCGCGGGCGCGTCTGTCAGATTGCCGCCTTTGATGAACAGATCTAGCGTGGAGCGCACATCTTCGAACACCGCGATGTTGAAGTTGACGCACAGCATGCCGGCCGGCTTGCCCTCGTCGTCGAACAGGATGTTGCTCACGCAGCGCATGCGACGGCCGTCCCAGTTGAGCTTCTCGTACGGCCCGATCGTCCGGCCGCGCGCCGCGTAGTGGACTTCATCGAGTACCGAAGGGCCACCGACTTCGAGCTTCGACAGGTTGTTCACGAGATACGCGATGGTCTGATCACGCAGGTCGTGAATCACGACTTCGGCACACGGATAGAACAAGGCCGCAATGCCGTCTGCGATGGGTGCGTAGCGGTCCAGCAGCAGGTCTTTCACAGGAGAGACGGTTGTCTTGCGCATTGAGAAATCGCAGTGTTCCAGGGAGGCGGCGCCGCTTTAGCCTGATTGAGCAAAAAGGGACGCCGAGGTTATGGCCGGCAGCCGAGGCAAGCACAACAATGCCGGACAGCCGCGCGCTGCAACTCGCCATTGTAACGACCCCAATCGCCAGCGACGACCGCGACGGCACGGCGCCCGCGCAGCGGCTTTTTTATTGCGGGGCCGCATCGCGCGCGGGGCCTTGATGGGCGCTCGACGACATGCTGCTGCCTTGTTCCGGTTGTTGCATCCGCACCCGCCGATTTTTGTTCGCTTGGCGGGCGCTTTTTTTTCGTGCGATAAAAGAACCCACTATTTCACGGAGCAACAGATGGCTACGCTCGAAGCGTTTCGCGCCGTGCTCGATGACGAAGGCACGCCCGAAATCATCCGCAATCACATCATCGATTCACTGCAATACACGCTGCGCAATCACGGGCAGATTTTTACCTCGAAGGAAGTCGAATGGCTCGCCGGCTGGGATGATGCGCGCATCCCGCTCGCCGCTTCACGCGAGCTGCAAAAGCGCGTCGCCGAAACCACCCGCTGAAGCTCGCCCGCCTTCACCCTCGCGGCGCGGTCTCATACACGGCGTGCCGCTCATGCCCCGGCGCTCCGTTCGCGGCAGCCCTTTTTCGCCCAAAGCCCCGCCGGCTGGGCGGTTTGCCCGCGCGCGGAACTTTTTGCTATCCAATTAGCCCCATTTAGTGCATCATATTGGAATAGCTGTATTCCGCATCCGCACTATCGGGAATGCAGCGCGGGAATACAAGCGGCAGTACCAAGCACAGTATCAATCGGCGTCTCCGCACCACCCCCGACTGTTCGACCGCTGCCTGTCAGCGATCCCGTCACTCCGGCAATGCGCCGCCTGCATTCGCCGTCGCGAGTTGTGCAGCTGAGTGGTTCATTTACGCGCCCGATGTCTGCGCGACATCAGCGTGTTTCTTCTCCATCGAATCCGCGATTTTGCGCGGCCGCGCTCATGCCCTTGCCATCGGGCCTGTGCCAACCTTTTTCCATGGCGGCGCGCCCCAAGGTGCTGCGCTGCCGGGTCTGTCGTGCCGCGCGTAACACGCGTGACACGGCGGCCACGTAATACAGGACACGTGCTTCATGAATTCAGTTGTCAAGACGTACAAGGGTTACGAAATTCACCCGCTCGTCTATCCGCGCCGCCCGGCGGACGGTCAGACGGGCCGCAATCCGGACGCAGGTTACGACGCGTCGGTGCGCATCTGCCGCGTGGGCGCCAATCCGGCAGCCGACGGGCGTGTGTTCCGTCTGCAGTATCTGTTTCCGTTCGACGGCACGGGCAAGGCGCGCATTGCGTGCATGGCCCACGCCGAGCAATTGATCGACGGCCGTGTAGACGGCCAGTCCGTCGCCGATCTTTGAGCGGTACTATCAGCGAATCTGCTGGTGCCGCAGCAGTTGGCCTGAAAGCCAACTGTCAACCGTATCAGATGTTGCGCCAGGCTTAACCGCGCGGCCAACACCCATTTATCCCATCGACCAGGAGTTATGCATGGCGAAAGAAGAACTGCTTGAACTTGACGGTATCGTCGACGAAGTACTTCCGGACAGTCGTTACCGCGTGACGCTCGACAACGGCGTCGTGGTTGGCGCTTACGCGTCCGGCCGCATGCGCAAGAATCACATCCGTATTCTCGCGGGCGACCGCGTGACGCTGGAACTGTCGGTTTACGATCTGACCAAAGGCCGGATCAATTTCCGTCACAAAGACGAACGCGCCACCGGTGGCGGCGGCGCACGCAATACCCAATTCCGTCGCCGTTAAGGCTGGCGGCACGCTGACCGCTTCCTGAGTTGTTTCATGACCGGTCCGGGCGTGGTTAATTGTTGCTATCTGGTTGTTCGCGAAGCCTTTCGCGCGCCTTCTCCGGCTTGATTCGTTGACTCGAGCCTGAGCGGCGCGCCGCGGCGTCGCATGGGTTACGCGCTTTGCAGCACGCCTGGCGCCTCGACCCGTCCTGCCGCAGTCGGGTGTCTCACACCCTTGCGCAATTTCCGTTGCTTCCTTTTCATACCCCGAACACCGCACCGAGATCCTCTCCGGCGGCGCTTTTGCGCACCTGTTCGACCACCCGCTCCTCCAGCTCCGACAGATGCTCGCGCATCGCCGCCAAGGCGGCATGCAGGTCGCCCGCATCGAGCGCTTCGATGATCTGCATATGCTCGTCCGCGGAGCAGGCCGAACCCTTCGACGGGTCGAACAAGGCCTTGTATAACTCGGTCTTTGCGACGAGTTGCCCAACCAGTCCGAGCAATTCCGTCCCGCCCGCCAGTTCCGTCAACAGCACATGAAACTGGCCTGCGAGCCGCACGGATTCTTCGACTGCGCCGGCGTGTGACACCTTCTCTTCGCTGCGCACATGGGCGCGCAGGCGGCGCTTGTGAGCCGCACTCAAATTCCCGCATAAAGCCGCAACGATACCCGCCTCGACAATCTGCCGGGCGCGATACACCTGACGAATGTCTTCCTCCGATGGCGACGGCACGAACGCGCCGCGATTCGCCTCGAGCACCAGCTTGCCTTCGAAACCCAGCCGCGCGAGCACCTTGCGCAACGCACCGCGCGTACAACCGAACGCCGCGGCGAGATCGCGCTCGACCAGTTGCGCGCCCGGCCGCAGACGGCCCTGTAGCAATGCCGCGGTGATCGACGCGTAAATGCGCTCTTCGACGCTGATCGAGTCGTCTTCAGGCGCGCTGCGGATGGGTGTGCCGGTGCTGACGGACGGCGTACGCGAGGAACGGGAGACCATGAGTTCAGTAATGGAGAACGGAGCGATATCGCCCGGCATTGTAGCGACGCGGGGTGGCAGGCGCCATCCGCGGGCGCTTGGGCTTATACCGGGCATCAGAAAAATGGTTAACCATCTCATGATATTATGGTCAACCAAAATAGTCGTGCACGGTCTTTTTCACCCTGTTCGCGGCTCGTCATCCGCCTTGCCGCCAGCGGTCACGCAGCGCCCCGCAGCGTCCTCTTCCCGCTTGCAAGGTGTCGCCCACTCTCGCATTCAGGTCCATTGTGAACTCGCACTCCAGCGCCAGCCCGACCCCAGCCCATGCCAACGACGCATCCCACGCGCTCACGTGGCGCGACGCGCTATGGCTGGGCGCGATTGTCGTGATCGGCATCAATCTGCGGCCCCTGCTGACGTCGATCAGCCCCTTGATGACGACGATCCGCGACGCAACCGGGTTGAGCTTTTACGGCGCGTCCTTGCTGACCAGCCTGCCGGTCGTCGCGATGGGCATCGGCGCATTCGGCGCGGGTGCGCTAACCCGGTCGATCGGCGAAACGCGTGGCGTTGCGCTCGGCTTGCTGGCGATCGCGCTTGCCTGCGGCGCCCGCTGGTCGACCGCCGGCGGCGCTGCGCTCCTTGCGACGGCAGCGCTCGCGGGCGTCGGTGTCGCGGCGATTCAGGCGCTGCTGCCCGCCGTCCTGAAGCAGCTTTTCACTGCACGCGTGCCGCTGGCGATGGGGGTTTTCTCGGCGTCGATCATGGGCGGCGGTGGTCTCGGGGCGCGTTTGAGTCCGTGGGTAAGCACAGCGACGGGGTCGTGGCATGCGGGGCTCGCGGTATGGGCGATTCCCGCTCTCGTGGCCTTGCTGTGCTGGCTGGGGTTGAACCGCGGACCTTCGCACGGCCCTGCGGCACAGCCCGCTCCGGCAGATGCGATCGCTTCTTCGCTCTGGCGCAAGCGACGCGCGTGGACGCTTGGCTTGTACTTCGGGATCGTTAACGGTGGGTATACGACGCTCGTCGCGTGGTTGCCGGCGTTCTATCAACAGCATGGCGCGAGTGTCGCGGAGAGCGGTTCGCTCCTTGCCGGCATGACGGTGTTTCAGGCCGCGGCGGCCTTATTGCTGCCTCTTGCTGCCGCACCGTTCCGGGATCGGCGCCCATGGTTGATCCTCGGATTGTCGGCGCAACTGGTCGGCCTGCTTGGCTTGATCTTCTGGCCCGATGCCGCGCCGCTGGTGTGGGTTGGCATTGCCGGCGCCGGGCTTGGCGGGACCTTCTCGCTGACGCTCGTTACCGCTATGGATCATTCGGCACACCACAGCGTGGCAGGAAAGCTTGTCGCGTTTACGCAAGGTGTCGGCTTCGTTGTAGCGGCTATTACGCCCGTTTTTGCCGGCATGGTCCGGGGCTGGACTGGCGGGTTCGGCGCCGCCTGGGTCATGCTGGCCGTTAGCGTTGCCGCCATGATCGTCGTGAGTGTCTTCTTTTCGCCTCGCAGTTACGCGAAATGGAACTGATGCGTTGGCATGCTGCGTGGACGCGCGTCGATGGCCTTACACGGCCGGTAAATTTTCTGACCGAAAAATAGAAAGCCCTGATTGTTTATATTAATCAGGCTATTTATTCTCTTCATCAAGCTATCTATAGCGTTCAAACATAAGAACCTGACCGGCTGACTAACAGCCGCAGAAGGTCGCGTACCAGGCAGCCGTCACCAACGGTCATTAGTTAGGAATCTTAACTCGGTACAAAAAAACAACCTGTGCCGGCTGGCCAAATGACGACCTATGGCTTTGGCACCGCTGATGACCGCAGTACGACTACTTCACAAAAACAGGGGCAATCATTTCTGTATGTCGTACCGGGAATAAAACCGTGAAACAAAAGAAAGATGAGAGCGTGCGGAACGACTCTCGTAGAACAACCGCCTCCATTAGCGCGCTGCGGTCCAAAGCCGGAGCGCGCTATGCGTTGGCATGCGCTGCCTGTATTTCGCTTTCGCTGGTACTCGTAGCATGTGGCGGAAGCAACGCCAGCGACGCGACTTCCGAAGCTAAGGAGCCAGTCGCTGCTGCGGCAAACGCCGCCAGCTCAAACACCGTTCCACTGCAAACAGCGCTGAAGATGAATACGAGCAGCCTGTCGCCAGATGTGTCCAGCGACCGCTTCATCATCAAGTACAAAACCGGCACCGCCGAGCGCGGAGCAGCATCGGCGGTGCAATCAAAACTTAACCGGCTGGCGAATGCTTTCCCGTCGAAGGCGCGCCACATGCGCCGCATGGGCATCGGCGCTGACGTGGTGACAACGGAGCGCAAGCTGACGGCGAAGGAGGCGAAAGCATTCATGCGCGCCATCGCATCGGACCCCAACGTCGAATTTGTCGAACCGGATACGGAAATGTCGACAACCATGGTTCCGAACGATCCGGAGTATTTCAGGCAGTGGAGTTTGGCCTCGAACCTGAAGCCCGCTACCCCCTACCCGGGAATACGGGCCGAGGGCGCGTGGGATATTGCTAGCGGTTCGGGGGCCGTGATCGCGATGGTGGATAACGGCGTAACGAGTCATAGCGACCTGGATGCCAATATCCTGCCTGGGTACGATTTCACCGCGTATAACCGGGGCGGCAATGGCAGCAATCCGGGAATCACAACAGAGACGTGCTCGGTCCAGTGGCACGGCACGCATGTCGCGGGCATCATGGCCGCGCCCGCCAATAACGGCCTGGGTATCGCCGGCATTGCTTCTGCTGCAAAGGTCGTCCCGGTCCGGGTGCTGAACGGGTGCGGCAAAGGCTATACGTCCGATATCGCCGACGGCATCGTATGGGCCGCTGGCGGGAGTGTTCCGGGCGTCCCCGCCAACGCCCACCCGGCCAGGATCATCAATGTGAGCCTCGGCGGTAGCGGATTCTGCGAAACGACATTTCAGAACGCGATCGACTATGCAGTCAGTCAGGGGGCTGTGGTCGCCGCGGCGGCGGGCAACGATCAAGCCAGCGCAACAAATTTTGAGCCCGCTAACTGCCGCAACGTCATCAATGTCGGCGGTAGCAATCGCTATGGTGCGAGGTGGATCGGTTCAAACTTCGGCGCAGGGGTCGATATCGCTGCGCCGGCCGACTCGATCTGGTCCACCTACAACAGCGGAACAACTGCGCCGGGGGCCGAAGCGTATGCCTTCATGAACGGCACTTCGATGGCGACACCGATGGTAAGCGCTGTGATCGCGCTCGCCCAGTCAGCCGCTCCCTCGCCCCTAAGCGCCGCTGAAATGCGAACCCTGCTCTCGCAGAATGCACAGCCCTTTCCCACCGGTCAGCCAGATCGACCGCTCGGGCAGGGCATTCTGGATGCGAACGCAACCGTCGTTGCAGCCAGGTCCGGAAAGATTCCAGCCGCGGCGGATTTCAAATGCTCTGAGCATACAGCGGTGATGCAGGTGTCATGTACCGACCTCTCTACTGCGAGGGGTGTGCCCATCAAGTCATGGTCCTGGAATTTCGGTGCTGGAGCCCCTGATTTCACACGTACGCAATCAGTCAATCCGACCACGAACTATGACTATCCTGGTATTTACGAAATCACACTGACCGTGACGGATAACACCGGGGCCATTAGCCGGCTGACTCGCCCTTTCCAGGTCTTGCCACCGGCTATTACGGATATCAGCCCCAATATTCCGACGACGTTTTCGGCGAACCCTGGCGATATGCGGTATTTCGCACTGGACGTTCCAGCGGGCGTAAAGAGCCTCACTTTTAGCCTGTCACCCGGCGCCAACGGCGAAACCGGAACGCTGTATCTCAGGGCCGGCACGCCTTCCTTGCTCCGTCCTGACTGCGGGAACGCCTGGACCAAAGGTGCGAATGCAATTTGCACGCTCTCCAACCCGGCGCCCGGGACTTACTACGGCATAGTGAGTGTCCCTAACTCAACCGTCAGGGGTGCTTCCATTCTGGCAACTTATACACAATAAGCCTCTGCCAACGGAATGACACTGTCCCCCTGCTGCGGATCGCAGGGGCGACTTCCCGCGCTCGACAAACTTGCCCCAGGACCTCCTGTCGATGTTCAGAATCCCCCGTTTCAATAACGATGACCCAGACGTCGACGCGCTCATCGCACGTGCAGACGTGCATTTTTCCGCGCGACGGATGACAGAGGCGATCGTCGCTTACCGGCAGGTGCTAAGCGTGCGTCCACGCGACGCTCACGCGCTGCACCGCATGGGACTCGCTTGCGTTCATACGAACGACATGGAGCGAGCCCACGGCTACCTCGAGCAGGCACTGCACGCCGCCCCTGACCGGGCCGAACTATGGGAGCACGCGGGCCTGCTTGCAGCGTTGGCAGGCAAGCACGAATCGGCTGAAGCGTTCTATCGTCGCGCAATCATCCTGGCTGGCAGTACGGCCAGTCTCCACAGAAACCTCGGCGACTGCCTGCGGCTATCCGGCCACCTCACGGAGGCGATAACTCACTACGAGAAGTCGATTGAAATCGAACCGGGGCTGCATCACGCGATTCGCGCCCTGGCCCGCATCCATGCGCAACTCGGGCAACTTGATAGCGCGGCGCATTACTGGCGCCGCGCATGGACACTCGAACCGGCCAGCCTGAACGATGGACTCGGCCTGATCGCCGTACTCGCAAAATCCGGCCGTATGCACGAGCTTGCCAATGCGATCACGCAGATAAGAATCCGCTTTGCCGGCGATGCCAACGCTCTAAAAGCGTTGGCCTTCGTACTGAACACAAGCGATCGCTTCAATGACGCGCTCAGTGTCGCCCGACAAGGTCTCGCCATCGATCCGCACCATCCGCTCCTGCATCACAACGCGGCACGCGCACTCAGCATATGCGGAAAAATCGCCGAAAGTCGGCCGCATAGTATGGAAGCAGCACGGCTTCTGCCGGATAACCCCCACATGCAATTCCATCTTGCGGGCGTGCTGCTTGGGCTCGGGGAATTCGAAGAAGGCTGGAAGCGGTACAGATGGTTCTACGATCTGCCGGACAGGCAAAACGAACAAGTCCGGCCCATCTTCCGCGAATGGAACGGGGAACCCGTTGCGGGTTGCCGGTTCCTGCTCGTTGGTGAACAGGGGCTCGGCGACGAAATACAGTTCATCAGATTTGCCGAATGGCTGCATCGCCAGGAGGCAACGGTCGATGTGCTGGTAAGCGGGCCGATAGCGGAATTGGCGATCAGCATGACGGGCGTGCATGCCGTATTCACAACGATGCCGTCCGGACCTTACGACTACTGGTGCCACATGCTAAGGATGCCGGAGCATATGAAACTCGATATATCGATGCTCCCCGTCGCTATGCCGTATCTGACGGCGCCACCCGATAAGCCGCGCCAATGGCGGGCTCGTATCGATGCTATTTCATCGGGCAGAAGACATTCCAATAACAGACGCGTCGGCGTCGTTTGGGCAGGTAGCCCGAACCATGTTCTTGACCGTTACAGGTCAATCCGGCTCGATGCGCTAAGGCCCCTGTTTGGGCTTGCCGGGGTGACCTGGTATTCCGTGCAAAAAGGCAACCGCGAGCGTGAAAGCGAAAGCCTGGCGCATGAATACGACCTGCACACGTTGGGCCCTTCAATCAACAGTTTCACTGACACCCTGGCAATACTGCAAACGCTCGATCTTCTGATTACCGTCGACACGTCGGTCGCGCATCTTGCCGGTGCGGCCGGACTTCCCGTTTGGGTGCTGGTACCCGCCTACTCCGAGTGGCGATGGTTGACCAACAGAACCGATAGCCCATGGTATCCGTCAATGCGTCTATTCCGGCTGCAGGAACTGGGCAAGTGGGATCCCGTTGTCAATGAAGTGCGGGCCGCGTTGCAAGTGTGGCGTGACGCCCCGGCAGCCCGCCTTCGCGTTCATTAAAACAATGTTCATACCTCATGCGCCACTTCGGTGCATGCCTTGTGCATGCCCCGTACGGGTGCAGCTCCTGTGGCTTACACTGTTTGTAAGCCCATGATTGCGTTGTCTTCATCGCAATCGTCTCGCACTGGCATACACGTTGCTTTAACAGTAGCCAGCCGTCGATAAACCACACCTCATGCTGCGCGTTCTCCTCGTAACCGATACCGACAAGCCGATAGGCGATCTGCGCGACGCCCTCGCACGACTCGGCTACGAGATGCTGGCCGGCACGGCGACGCCGCAAGCGCTCCACCGCGTGGTCCAGAGCGAGCGGCCCGACGTCATCATCATCGATACGGAATCGCCGTCGCGCGACACGCTCGAACAACTCGCGGTCATGAACGCCACCGCGCCACGTCCGGTGCTGATGTTCAGTCACGACGCGAACCAGCAATTGATCCGCGACGCGGTCGGCGCCGGGGTCACGGCCTACCTCGTCGAAGGGCTCGCCACGGAACGACTGGCGCCGATCCTCGAAGTCGCACTCGCACGATTCGCACAGGAATCGGAGTTGCGCGAACGCCTCGCGCAAGTCGAAAACGAACTCGCCGAACGCAAGCTGATCGATCGCGCCAAACGCCTGCTGATGGATCAACTGAAGATCACGGAACACGCCGCCTACGCCAACCTGCGCAAGCGCGCAATGAACCAGGGCGTCAAACTCGCCGAAGTCGCGCGCGCCGTCGTCGCAGCGGCCGACTCGCTCAAATGAAGCGCCGCACATGAACTCTCCCAGCTCCCTCGCCCCATCGTCCGCGCCTGCGCCGCTCGAGAAAACCCATTTGCGGCTCGGGTTCGTCGCACTAGCCGATGCCGCACCGCTCGTCGCCGCAAAGCTGCTCGAATTCGGCCACGCCCACGGACTGACGCTGGAGCTGTGCCGCCAGCCGTCATGGGCCGCCGTGCGCGACAAACTACTGTCGGGCGATCTCGATGCGGCGCATGTGCTCTACGGTCTCGTGTACGGCGTGCAACTCGGCCTCGGCGGCCCGCAAACGGATATGGCCGTGCTGATGGTGCTCAATCGCAACGGCCAGGCGATCACGCTCTCGAATCGTCTCGCCGATGCATTAACCGAACACGGCACCTTGCCCAAGGCTTTGGCGACGCTCGGACGCAAGCCGGTGTTCGCGCAGACCTTCCCCACCGGCACGCACGCCATGTGGCTGTACTACTGGCTCGCGTCGCAAGGCGTGCATCCGTTGCGCGATATTGAAAGCGTCGCGATTCCGCCGCCGCAAATGGTCGCCGCGCTCTCGGAAGAAAGGCTCGATGGCTCCTGTGTCGGCGAGCCGTGGAATGCAATGGCAGAAGCGGAAGGTGTCGGCAGAACAGTCGCTTACACGAGCGAAGTCTGGCCCGATCATCCCGAGAAAGTGCTGGCGTGCCGGCGCGATTTTGTCAGCGCGAATCCGAATACAGCGCGGGCGCTGGTGCAGACAATGCTCGAAGCGTGCCGCTGGCTCGATGGCGCGGGGCATCGCGAGGAGATTGCACGCTGGCTCGCGCGGCCCGAATTTATCGGCATCGATGAAGCGTTGATTGCGGCGCGGCTCGGCAACGAGATCGCGGCCTCAGCGCCGCGGGGTTTGCCCATGCGGTTCTTCGACAACGGCGCGGTGAATTATCCGCGAGCAACCGACGGTGCCTGGTTCCTCACGCAGTTCGAACGTTGGGGCATGATCGACCCACGCGCGGATTACGCGGAAATCGCGGCGCACATCAATCAGACGGAGTTGTATCGTGATGCGGCAGCACGCGTCGGCATAGCGGTGCCGGGCGATGAGCGCTCTCAAGTGCTGATCGACGGTAAGGTGTGGGGTAGCGACACGGCATCCAAGGCTTACGCGCGGAGCTTCGCGATCCGCGCATAGCGGTTGCGGTTGCGGTTGCGGTTGCGGTTGCGGTTGCCGCGTGATCGTCACGCGGACTTTAACGCCGGAAACAGCACGCTAACCACCAGCCCACCGCCGGGTGCATCGCTCAACGCAATCTCCGCGCCATGCACGCGTGCGATTTCCCGCACGATCGACAACCCCAGCCCGCTGCCCTCGACCGTCTGCGTCGCTTCACTGCGATAGAACCGCTCGAACACCGCATCGCGTTCGCCGACGGCAATCCCCGGCCCGTTATCGATCACCTGCAGCAACGGTTGCTCACCTTCGCATGCAACGCGTACGGTAATCACCGCCCCATCGCCCGAATAACGAATCGCGTTGTCGATCAGATTGCCGACCAGTTCCGCCAGCAGATCGGTCTGGCCCATCACGTCGATACGCACGTCCTGTTCAAAACCGAGATCGATGCCACGCGAGCGCGCCACCGGCGACCAGTCGAGCGTCACGCTGCGCGCCACTTTATGCAACGGCACGGCGGCATGCTTGACCGTATAACCGCTGTCCGCATCGAGCCGCGAAAGCGACAGCAATTGCTGCACGATACGCACCGCCTGCTGCACCGCGCGATTCAGCCGCCGCAAATGCACGCCTTGCCGGCCATTACCGTTCGAGGGCTCATCACCACCATCGATATCACGCAACGCCAGCTCCGACTCCGCCTGAATGACCGCGAGCGGTGTCTTCAACTGATGCGCGGCGTCGTTAAAGAATCGCCTGCGCGACAATTGCATCAACCGCGTGCGGCCGATGTACTGATTGATCGAATCGACCAGCGGCGCAACTTCACTCGGCAGGCCCACCGTATCGAGCGGCGTAGGATCGTCCTCGGCACGCGCGGCGACTTTCGCCGACAGGCGGTTCAGCGGCCGCAAGCCGCGCGCCACCCCCAGCCACACGATGCCTAGCGCGAGCACCACCAGCAGGAATTCCTGTTGCAGTGAGCCGATCAGAATCTCGCGCGCCAACGCCTGGCGCTGCTCGATCGTTTCGCCGACCCGCACCAGCACCACACGCGTCTGCGCTGACGGCACGTCGTGGACCGGCAATCTCAGCATCGCGATACGCAACGGCCGTCCGCGAAACACGTCGTCATAAAACTGCACACTGTAGGGCTCGGCAAGCGCCTTCGTGCCTGACGGCAGATCCGGATAACCGGTCACTACCCGGCCGCCCTCCTCGCGGATCTGATAGTAGATGTTGCCGCCGCCGTTGGATTCGAACATCTCCAGCGCGAGATACGGCAGATCGACTTCGATCTGAGCGTCGCGCAAACGGATGCCGTCGCGTATCGAACGCAGTGAAAACTCCAGCGTGCGATCGAAGGCCGCGTGCGCCGCGTTCATTGCACGTTGATACGTGAGCCATGCATCGAAGGCAAGCAGCAGAAGCAGCGGCAGCAATAACCACAGCGCGACGCGAACGCGCAGATTCGGCCGTGTCATGCGTCTTTCGCTTCCAGCAGATAGCCAAGCCCGCGCAGCGTCACGATGCCGACCGAACTGCGCTCGAGCTTCTTGCGCAAGCGGTGCACGTAGATTTCGATGGCATCGGCATTCACCGATTCATCGAGCCCGAAGATTTTCTCGGAGAGCGTGTCTTTGTTGATCGCGCGGCCGTTGCGCAGGATCAGCACTTCGAGCACCGAACGTTCGCGTGGCGTCAATGCGAGCGGCTCGCCGTCGAGCGTGAAGCCGCGGTCGACGCTGTCGTAAAGCAGCGTGCCGCATTGCGCATGCAGCGGTTCCTGGCCGTGACTGCGGCGCAGCAGCGCCCTCGCACGCGCTTCGAGTTCGGTGAGCGCAAAGGGCTTGGCGAGGTAATCGTCGGCGCCGAGATCGAGCCCGCGCACGCGCTCTTCCACCGAACCATGCGCGGTCAGCATCAACACCGGCACCGCGTTACGCCGAGCGCGCAAACGGCGCAGCACTTCGAGGCCGTCGAGCTTCGGCAAACCGATATCGAGAATCACCAGCGCGTAGTCCTGCGTGCGCAAAACATGGTCGGCAGACTCGCCGTCATGCATGCAATCGACGGTGAGTTTCGCGCTGGTCAGCGCATCGGTTAGCGAGCGGGAAAGAATCGGATTGTCTTCGACGAGCAGCACACGCATAAACAGAATCCCAGGGAAATCCATGAGGCGAATTCGACCATTGTGACGCATTTTCCTCGAAAACTGAAAGCATTCAGAAAGCAAGCGTCTCTTACCATTCGCCTACACAAAACAAACACAATGTTTTCTGGAGGAAGACGTGCAAATCTCTTTGAAGTATCTCGCCGTAGCCGTTGCATTCGCCGCAAACTCAGCATGGGCGGCCTTTCCGGCCGGTTATCCCAGCGACTATCAGGCCACCGTCGACGGGGCAAAGAAGGAAGGCAAGCTGATCGTGTATTCGGTCACGGACACCGCTCTCGTGCGCCCGCTCATCAAGGATTTTGAAAGCCTGTACGGCATCAAGGTCGAGTACAACGACATGAACAGCACCGAGCTGTACAACCGCTACATCAGCGAAAACGCGGCCAGCAGCACCAGCGCCGACGTGCTGTGGAGCTCGGCGATGGACCTGCAGGTCAAGCTCGTCAACGACGGTCTGATGGCCAGTTACGAATCGCCTGAAGCGAAGCAGTTGCCGCAATGGGCGCAGTACCAGAAGCAGGCGTATGGCACCACGTACGAGCCCCTTGCGATCGTCTACAACAAGCGCCTTCTGGCCGCCGGCGAAGTGCCGCAAACCCGCGCCGATCTGATCAAGCTGCTGCAAAGCAAGCCGGATCAGTTCAAAGGCAAGGTCACGACTTACGATATCGAAAAATCCGGCGTCGGCTTCAACTATCTGACGCAAGACGCGCGCGTCAATCCGCAAGTCACATGGGACCTCGTGAAAGCGATGGGCGCCACCGGCCCGAAACTGCAATCGAGTACCGGCGCGATGATGGAGCGTATTTCTTCGGGTGAAAACCTGATCGGCTACAACATCCTCGGTTCGTACGCCCTCACCAAAGCGAAGAAAGACCCGTCGATCGGCTACGTCTATCCCAAAGACTACACGCTGGTGGTGAGCCGCCTCGTGACGATTTCGAAGAAGGCGCAAAGCCCGAACGCCGCGAAGCTCTGGGTCGATTACCTGCTGTCGCAACGCGGTCAGACCTTGCTCGCGAACCAGGCGAGCCTGTTCTCGATTCGCGCGGACGTCGACGGTGAAACGTCGATGGCGGGACTCACGAAACAACTCGGCGACTCGCTCAAGCCGATCCCGATCGGCTTCGGCCTGCTGGTGTATCTCGACCAGTCCAAGCGGCTTGAATTCCTCAAGCAATGGCAGCAGTCGATCAAGCGCTAAGCCTCGGCTGACCTGACGGCGTCCACGCTGAAACGCGCGGACGCCACGCCTTCCTTCATTACCTGTCGATATGCGGCTTTCACGCTGCAGGGGGACACTCATGCTTTCCACTAGCGCAACCGGACACCGCGATGCCCCACCTTTCGCGGCCGACGGCGGCACGATAGGCGCACTGCCGCGCGGCGGTCTGCAGCCGTTTGCGGGGCTGCTGCGCTGGCTCGTCATCGCGGTGCTGACCGTCGCGGTGGCGCTGCCGCTCGGCTTCATTCTGTTCCAGAGCGTGCTGAACGCGCCGTTCTTCGACGCCAAACGCACGCTCGGTCTTGCCGGCTTCGAATTCATTTTCAGCGACCCCGACTTCTGGTCCGCGCTGAAGAACTCTTTCATCATCGCGGCCGGGATGCTGTTCATCTCGATCCCGCTCGGCGGCATTCTTGCGTTCCTGATGGTACGCACGGACCTGCCCGGCCGCCGCTGGCTCGAACCGCTGCTGCTCACCCCCGTATTCGTTTCGCCGATGGTGCTCGCATTCGGCTATGTCGTCGCGGCCGGTCCGGTCGGCTTCTATTCAGTCTGGTGGAAGGAACTGTTCGGCACCGCCGAGGCGCCATGGAGCGTGTACTCGATTCTCGCCATTACGGTGATCGTTGGACTCACACACGTGCCGCACGTGTACCTGTATTCGTCGGCGGCACTGCGCAATCTCGGCTCGGATGTCGAAGAAGCAGCGCGCGTCGCCGGTGCGCGACCGTTCCGTGTCGCGCTCGACGTCAGTCTGCCGATGACGCTGCCAGCATTGTTATTCGCCGGCGTGCTGGTGTTCTTCCTCGGCTTCGAAGTGTTCGGCCTGCCACTCGTACTCGGCGACCCCGAAGGACACCTCGTGCTGGCGACGTATCTGTACAAGCTCACCAACAAGCTCGGCGTGCCCTCGTATCACCTGATGGCCGCCGTCGCCGTGTGCATCGTCGCGATCACGTTCCCGCTCGTGCTGCTGCAACGACGCTTGCTGAAGAGCGCGAACCGCTTTGTCACGGTCAAGGGTAAGGCGGGGCGTCAGACCGTGCTGCCGCTCGGCGCATGGCGTTGGGTTGCGCTGGCGATCGTCGCGCTGTGGCTACTGCTCACGGTGTTCGTGCCGCTCTCCGGCATCACGCTGCGCGCGTTCGTCACCAACTGGGGCGAAGGCGTGAACCTCGCCGAAGTGCTGACGCTCGCCAACTTCACCGAACTGTTCGAACAGGACAACCTGGTCCGCGCAATTCTCAATACGCTGGGCATCGGTGTGATCGGTGGCGCGCTTGCAGTGGGCTTCTATTCGCTGGTCGCATTTGCCGGCCATCGCCGCAACGACTGGGCCACGCGCCTGCTCGACTACCTCGTGCTGCTGCCGCGCGCCGTGCCCGGCCTGCTCGCCGGTCTCGCGTTCCTGTGGATCTTCCTCTTCGTGCCCGGCCTGAAGGAACTGAAGAACTCCATGTGGAGCATCTGGATCGCGTACACGGTCGTGTGGCTCGCGTACGGCATGCGCCTGATTCAAAGCGCGCTGCTGCAAGTCGGCCCCGAACTCGAAGAAGCGGGACGCAGCGTCGGCGGCACGCGGGCACGCGTCAGTCTCGATGTGACGCTGCCGCTTGTGCGTTTCGGTTTGCTCGCGGCATGGCTCCTGATCTTCATGATCTTCGAGCGCGAATACTCGACCGCGGTCTATCTGCTCTCGCCCGGCACGGAAGTGATCGGCGCGCTACTGGTATCGCTGTGGGCGACCGGCGCGGTCGATCAGGTCGCGGCGCTTTCTGTCATCAACATCGCGATGGTCGGCGTCGGACTCGGCGTCGCCCTGCGCTTCGGAGTGAAATTGCATGGATAAGCTCTCGGTCGACAACCTGTTTCTCAGCTATGGCGACAACCCGATCCTGAAAGGCGTGTCGTTCGAACTTAACCCCGGCGAAGTGGTGTGCCTACTGGGCGCATCGGGCAGCGGCAAGACCACCCTGCTGCGCGCGGTCGCGGGGCTGGAGCAGCCCTCCTCGGGCCGTATCGAACTGGACGGCAAGGTGTTTTTCGACGGTGCTTCCAAAGTCGATCTGCCGGTCGAACAACGCTCACTTGGGCTGGTGTTTCAGTCGTACGCGCTGTGGCCGCATCGCACGGTGGCGGACAACGTCGGCTATGGATTGAAGTTGCGGCGCGTATCGAGCGCTGAGCAAAAAAAACGCGTGCAGGCTGCACTCGATCAACTCGGCCTCGGCCACCTCGCCGCGCGTTATCCGTACCAGCTTTCCGGCGGCCAGCAACAGCGTGTGGCGATTGCGCGGGCGCTGGTCTACAACCCACCCGTCATTCTGCTCGACGAACCGCTGTCGAATCTCGACGCCAAGCTGCGCGAAGAAGCGCGCGCCTGGCTGCGCGAGCTGATCGTATCGCTCGGCCTGTCCGCATTGTGCGTCACGCACGACCAGACCGAAGCGATGGCAATGTCGGACCGCATCCTGCTATTGCGCAACGGCCGCATCGAACAGGAAGGCACGCCCGCCGAACTCTATGGCGCGCCCCGCTCGCTCTATACCGCCGAATTCATGGGCAGCAATAACCGCATCGACGCGCGCGTTGCCGCGGTCGACGGCGAACGCGTGACGCTGACCGGCGACGGCTGGCAATTGCAAGCCCAGGCGCGCGAAGCGCTCACCACCGGGCAAAACGCGCAGGCCGTGATTCGCCTCGAACGCGTGCAGGTTGCCGATGGCCCAGGTGCAAACCGCCTCGAAGCGGAACTCATCACGTCGATGTATCTCGGCGACCGCTGGGAATACCTGTTCCATTGCGGCGATCTGCGCCTGCGCGCCTTCGGCCATGTGCCGCGCGCAGCCGGCCGTCACTGGATCGAATTCCCCGCCAACGACTGCTGGGCGTTCGCACAGGCGAGCTGAAGCGAGTTCAAACGTGCTGATGGACCCAGCCGCACCGTATCCCCAACCGAAGTGAATAAACCAAGCACAGGAGACTGTTGATGAAGTGGAGCATGACAAAGGCAACCCTCGGCGTGACGTGCGCCGGCCTCGCCGGATGGGCAGCAACGGCCCATGCGCAATCGAGCGTGACCTTGTACGGGATCGTCGATGCGGGCGTCGAATACGTGAATCACGCGAGCAAGGACGGCGGCGCCGCGCGCCTCGTCTCGGGCGGCAAGAACACCTCGCGCTGGGGTCTGCGTGGTGTCGAAGATCTTGGCGGTGGACTGAAAGCGGTCTTCCAGTTGGAGAGCGGCATCAACGTCGCGAACGGCCAGTTCGACGACGGCCCCGGCGCAATCTTCGACCGCCGCGCCACGATCGGCCTGAAAAATCGCTTCGGGCAAATCACGCTCGGCCGCAATTTCACGACCACCTACGACTACATGCTGCAGTTCGACCCGATGGGTTACGCGCCGAACTACTCATGGGCGACGTCATCCACCGCTACCGGTGGTCGTAAGGACGGTTTGTTCTCGCGTTCGGCCAACGCCGTGCGCTATGACGGCACGTACGCCGGGTTCAAGTTCGGCGCCATGTACGGCTTCGGCAACGTGCCGGGCAGCATGAAGTCGAGTTCCAAGTACGACTTCGGTCTCGGCTATGAGAGCGGTCCGTTTGCCGTCGTCGCCACCTTCGACCGGCAGAACGGCGCGAACGACAGCGTGACGCCCGCGGATACCACCAACTACATTCAAGGCATCCACGCCGGCTTGAGCTACGACTTCGGCACGGTGAAGGCGATGGCCGGCTATCGCAACTATCGGCGCACCTTCCACACCGCCGCGCCGACCTTACGCAGCGATATGTACTGGGTCGGCGGTCAATACGATGTGACGCCGTTCTTCTCGCTGTTTGCCGCGGTCTACCATCAGGACATCAAGGACGCGAGCGACGCCGATCCGACACTGTTCTCTCTGCGGGCGCAGTACGCATTGTCGAAGCGGACAGTGCTGTATATGGCGGGCGGTTATGCGATGGCCAAGCATGACAACGCGGTCAGCCTGTCGCGTGATCTGACTGGCGCGGCGGATACGCAAGCGGGTGTCACGGCGGGGATTCAGCACCGGTTCTGACGCATCAGGATGCGGATAACGCATCCTGGCGTGCAGGCATCCAAAGCAGAGCGAGGCGCGGCGAAGGTCAATCCTTCGGCGCGCCTCGCTCGTTTGCTTTTAGATGGATTCGGGCAGTCCATTCGCCTAGAATGAATCAGGCAAATAGAGCACTAGCTGACAGGAGCCATGCCATGTCACAGGTAAGCCGTGATACCCGTAAGACGCCTCGCCACGGCCTGCTGTGGTTCGTTGCATTGTGGCTGCTTGGCGTCGGCGGAACGGCACTACTCGTGCTCCCGTTTCATCTTCTAGTCGCTGCCGCCATGCATCACTAGCATCGGCACCTTCCCCGGCGCTTATGCGTCCGTCCTCGCGCAACTCAAGATTGCTCAAGCGTTGGTGGTAACTGTCCAAGTTGCCGGAACACCGATAGCCAGTCTTCGAGATGCCACGTCTTCGCAATCAAATTTCCGCGCATCTGATGGAAAGAGTGAATTGCGAAACTGATGTGTTTGGAACTGGCCGCAATGCCCAGTAGTGTCCCGGTTTGCGTGCCCGTGATCTCTGCGCGAACGCCCACCCGGTCCCCATGAATCAACACGTCGAGAATGGTGATTTTCATATCCGGCAGTGCTGTGGCGATGTTCGCGAATATTTGAACCATCTGGTCAGGTCCCGGCGCCACCCCGACGGGCTCGGGAATATATTCCCAATCAGGGGTAACGACCTTTCGTAACAACGCGACGCTTTTCTGCTCGAAGGCGCGATAGAGCCCTTCAATCGCTTCACGGGTGATAGCTTCGTCGGTAGATACGGCCATGTCCGGTTACTCCTGAAGAATGCACCCGGTCAGGCAAGTGGTTTGCGCAAAACGCTCCCGCCATAACCGAGCACGATATTGTCGACTTCAAACGGTGACGCCTCCTGCGCCTCGAGGATGAATGCCACGTGGCCAGGGGTCAGTTTGCCGGATATCGATGCGACCAGATCGTCGTCGAACGTGTCCTTGATCGCGTGCTCGGCCAGTCCACCGCTTGCCCCTATCGTGAAGCCAAGTAGCGCCCCTGCCGGTCCGCCAAGCATCCCGATCAAACCGCCCGTCAGCGCACCGATCACTGTGCCCCAAAACGGCCGGGTTTGCTTGTCGAGCAGGATCAGCTTACCCGTGGCGTCCTTTTGAACCAGCACGCCGCTCTCGATTTTGAAACCAAGGTCTTTTTCCTCAAAATTCCTGAAATCCCGACCGGCTCTTTCGGCGACGTCCACACTGTCGAAAACCGCGACGATCAACTGTTGTGCCATTTGATAGCTCCTTGACTCGCCAACGTTGTCTATCAAAGATAGTGACTTTCGCATCGCGTGCCATTTGTTTGTTTCCGATTCATGGTATCGGTCGGACTGGGCCTTGACCTCAGCGCGCGCTCTACCGAGGATTTCCGGCGTGCAATGGTTTAGCATCGTCACAATCAGTTGTACCCGCATGGGTATCTGGCGTTGTGTCTGACTCAGGAGATTCAGTTCGAATGGCGGCACGTCGAAAGCCGGCAGGATTCGGACCAGCTTGCCCGCTGCGAGCGCATCGACGCACGCCGGCTCTTCCAGCACTCCGATGCCGGCACCCGAAAGGATCATTTCATACATGGGCCGCCAATGACTGGTCTTGATTGCGGTACGAATCGACGCGCTCTCCACAACGGTCGCCACGTGCCTGAGCGGCAACTGGTCGGTGCCGAACATGCCCTGGACCCGAATGAACGGGTGCTTGACCAGCTCAGACGGCTCGGTGATCGGACCGTGCTGGCTGAGATAGCCTGGCGCCGCAACAAGAACGCGCCCAACCTGACCCAATCGACGGGCAATGAATGCCCCTTCTCCAAGTTGCCCAAGACGAAACGAAATATCGACGCCCTCCGTCACGAGGTCGACGATCCGGTCGTTCAGGACCAGTTCCAGATCCAGCTGTGGATAGCTTGCCCGCACCAGCGTCAACGCTTCTGGCACGATCGTCTCGCCAAAGCAGTGGGGCGCCGCGATGCGAATCGTTCCCTTGAGACCCTGCTCGTCGCTCGACACTTCAGCGACCGCCTGTTCCACGGCGTGCAGAATCCTCTTGCTACAGTCGTAGAAGGTGACGCCTTCGGGCGTGCGATTGAAAGCGCGTGCACTACGGAGCAGGAGCCGGCAGCCAAGGTACTTCTCCAGCCGCTCGATGCGTTCGCTTGCGGCCGGCTGCCCGATATTGAGGTCCCGAGCCGCGCCGGAGATACTCCCACGCTCAACCACCCTGACGTAGATGCGCATGGCTTCGAACAGATTCACCGCACGCCACCTCCATTCGCAATGCGAATTATTTGGCGCCGCCTTTCTTGCTGCGAAAGACAGGCCTGAACGGATGGTAACGATATGACAGGAGAATAGAAGACCGTCAGGTCCGATATGAAGTATCGAATGAGAAGCAGAGATTTGCGACAAAACAATGTCGAACATTATCGGCACATGATCTCACCTGACGCCGCTTGATACGTTGCCGGCCGGCGAGCATGCAAAACGCAATCGGGTCGCCCGTCTGGCCTCGGGATGCCGCATTCGGACTCACCCAGATCCTTTGCACTGTTTCCATAATGTGCCTGGGCGGTATAACATCTCTGGACGCATAGTTGAACATCGACAATGTCACGTATATCTGCGCACCTCCTGATGACGAAGCAACTCTTCACGTGTGCTTGCAGCGGCTGTAACAGCACACATGCTTCAATCATCCGCACGAAAAATTTGCGCGCGCCTTAGACAGATGATCACAAAGGCGGAAAGACATTCGCTCCATTCCCGGAATCAATAACGGTTCATCAATATTCAATCCGATGCCCAAAGACACCCCAGAATCGCAAGCCGTCTGTAATGACATCACACGTAGCGCGATCTTCATCGTCGCGACCCTCGCGCCAGGCCAGGAGCCCGCTGAACAGGTGCGCGCGTGGTGCGGGGACGTTGCCGCCCTGGTACGCTCGGTCGGCAAGCGCGTCCCCTCCGGCAACCTGTCGTGCGTTGTCGGCTTTGGCTCCGACGTGTGGGACACGTTGTTCGGCGCCCCGCGCCCAGCGTGCCTGCATCGGTTCCGCGAATTCGGCGCAGGCGAACGTCGCGCCGTGAGTACGCCGGGGGATATCCTGCTGCACATCCGCGCAGATCAGATGGATCTCTGCTTCGAGCTCGCCACGCAACTGACAGGACGGCTCGGCGCGGCGGTCTCAGTCATTGACGAAGTACACGGTTTTCGCAACTTCGATCTGCGCAGCATGGTGGGCTTCGTCGACGGCACCGAGAATCCGGCGGGTCGTGAGGCCGTCGATTTCACCCGCATCGGTGACGAGGACCCGGAGTTCGAGGCCGGCAGTTATGTCATCGTGCAGAAGTACCTGCACGACATGACCGGCTGGAACGCGCTTTCCGTTGAGACCCAGGAGCGCATTATCGGCCGCACGAAACTGGCCGACATCGAACTCGACGAAGCGGTCAAACCGTCGTGTTCACACAGCTCGCTCACCACGATCACCGAGAACGGCGAGGAAGTGAAAATCCTCCGCGACAACATGCCATTCGGCCGCCCCGGCATGGGAGAGTTCGGCACCTACTTTATCGGCTATGCCCGTTCGCCCGAGCCTATCGAGCAGATGATGGAGAACATGTTCGTCGGGCGGCCGCCGGGCAACTACGACCGGCTGCTCGACTACAGCCGCGCGGTCACGGGCAGCCTCTTCTTCATCCCGTCGGCCACCTTGCTCGAGGCGCTCGCAGATCGCGATCCGCAAGCGGCTGCCGGCGCAGTCGAGCAACGACCCGAACCGTCTTCATCCGCCGAGCCGCGTCACGACGGCTCGCTGAATATTGGCTCTCTCAAGGGAATCTCTCAACATGAATAATCTGCATCGCGAGCTTGCCCCCATCTCCCGTGCCGCCTGGTCGCAGCTCGAAGACGAAGTGGCTCGCACGTTCAAGCGCAGCGTCGCCGGCCGTCGTGTGGTCGACGTCAAGGGTCCCGGCGGAACCGAACTGTCCGGCGTCGGCACGGGGCATCAGGTCGCGATCGCCGCGCCGCAGCAGGGCGTCTTGGCGAAACTGGCTGAGGTAAAGAGCCTCGTGCAGTTGACCGTGCCGTTCGAGCTGCAGCGCGAAGCGATCGACAGCGTCGTGCGCGGCGCGAAAGATGCCGACTGGCAGCCCGCGAAGGAAGCAGCCAAGCAGCTCGCCTATGCCGAAGACCGTGCGATTTTCGATGGATATAAGGCTGCGGGCATAGGTGGCCTTCGCGAAGGCTCGTCGAATCCGGCGCTCGCGCTGCCGGCCGACATCAGCGATTATCCGAACACGATCAGCAACGCGCTCGAAGAGCTGCGGCTTGCGGGCGTCGACGGACCCTATTCCGTATTGCTCGGCGCCGACGCATATACAGCGCTCGGCGAGGCGCGCGATCAGGGCTATCCGGTGATCGAGCACATCAAGCGGATCGTGAATGGCGACATCATCTGGGCGCCCGCGCTTGCCGGCGGCAGCGTGCTATCCACGCGCGGTGGCGACTTCGAGTTACATCTTGGCGAAGAGCTGTCGATCGGATACGTGAGCCATACCGACACCGTAGTGCGCCTCTATCTGTGCGAGACGCTGACATTCCTGATGCTGACCAGCGAAGCGTCGGTGTCGTTGACGCAGGCAGAGTAAGCGCCTTCCGATTCCTGCTATCGGTTGCTGGGGGTTGCCAGATCTCCCAGCCTCAGCCATCGTTGCGTGTTCAGGCCCGCAACGATGGTGTTAGAAGTGCAGACACATCATCGTCGGGAAGTACTTCAAAGCGACTCGTCACTTCGCCGCAGTCGACCTGCACCCTCTCCAGGATTTCCGACGTGCACTTTCTCAACATCGTCACCATCATCCGTACCCGTGGCGGCACCGGACGTTGCGCCTGAATCAGTACATTCAGATCGAAGGGCAGCACCTCGAATTCCGGCAGTATGCGCACGAGCCTGCCCTCTGCAAGCGCGTCGACGCATGCCGGCTCTTCCAGCACTCCGATGCCTGCACCCGAAAGGATCATTTCATACATGGGCCGCCAATGACTGGTCTTGATTGCGGTACGGATCGGCGCGCTCTCCACAACAGTCGCCATGTGCCTGAGCGGCAACTGTTCCGTGCCGAACATACCTTGGACCCGGATGAACGGATGCTTTACCAGTTCAGACGGCTCGGTGATCGGACCGTGCTGGCTCAGGTAGCCTGGCGCGGCGACGAGAACACGCCCAACCTGCCCCAGTTGACGGGCAATGAATGCCCCTTCCCCAAGTTGCCCAAGACGAAACGAAATATCGACGCCCTCCGTCACGAGGTCGACGATCCTGTCGTTCAGGACCAGTTCCAGATCCAGTTGCGGATAGGCTGCGCGCACCAGGGTCAACGCTTGCGGCACGACCGTCTCGCCAAAGCAATGAGGCGCCGCGATGCGAATCGTTCCCTTGAGATCCTGCTGGTCGTTCGACACTTCAGCGACCGCCTGCTCCACGGCGAGCAGAATCGCTTTGCTACGCTCGTAGAACGTGACGCCTTCGGGCGTGCAGTTGAAAGCGCGTGCGCTACGGAGCAGGAGCCGGCAGCCGAGGTATTTCTCCAGCCGCTCGATGCGTTCGCTTGTGGCCGGCTGCCCGATATTGAGGTCCCGTGCCGCGCCGGAAATACTCTCGCGCTCAACCACCCTGACGTAAATCCGCATGGCTTCTAGCAGATTCATAGTGCCCAACCTCCCTTTGTACCTATCTCGCGTGATTCGAACCAGTTTTTACGCATCGGAAGGCCCCTGCGGGGCGGCCTGGCAATGCGCATTCGATGGAGAACAGGTTAAGGCTGGGCTATCGGTCGCTGAGTGCACACATCGGGCCGACTCGGGTCAGTACAGTTCTGCTACGCTCCTTGCACCGGGCGGCGGCATGGCGAGGCGAGCGCGTGCAAGCCAGGGGAGAGGTCGATGCAACGTGCCGCTGCGGAACGCTAAGGGAATCATCCGATGAATCTCTACGAGAAGCTGGCAGATGACATCGAGAAGCTGATCCGGCAAGGCGTGTACGGGCATGGCGAACGCCTCCCATCGGTACGGCAGACCAGCCAGCAGCATCGGCTCAGCGTGACGACTGTCATCCGCGCCTATTTGCTGCTCGAAAGCCGCGGTTTGCTGACGGCGAGGCCTCAGTCGGGCTATTTCGTCAATTTCAGGGGCGAAGGGGGCGAACGGAAAACGCTCGAACTCAGGCCATCGAAGCCGATTCCGATCTCGTCGCCGGTCGACGTCAGCCGGCTGGTGCTGTCCACCTTGCGCTCGATCGGTGTCGACGATGCCGTGCCGCTCGGTTCGCCCTACCCCGACCCCGGCCTCTTCCCCTTCGAAAGGCTCAACCGCTACGCTTACGACGCGGGACGCGGCAAGACGCGCTGGGGCGTGACCGACGCGCTACCGCCCGGCAATGCGGCGCTTGTGCGCCAGATCGCGCGACGCTACCTCGAGAACGGCATGGCCGTCGATCCGAACGAGATCATCATCACGGTCGGCGCAACTGAGGCGATCAATCTGTGCCTGCAGGCGGTCGCGAAGCCCGGCGACGTGATCGCGGTCGAGTCACCGACGTTCTACGCGATGCTCCACGCGATCGAACGGATGGGCATGAAAGCGATCGAGGTGTCGACGCATCCGGAGCACGGCATCGATATTGAAGCGCTCGCCGCCATCGTGGAGTCGCAGACCATCACGGCCTGCATGGTCATGCCGAACTTCCAGAATCCGCTGGGTTTTCTGATGCCCGACGAACGCAAGCGCGAACTCGTGGAATTCCTGACGAAGCGGGACATTCCGGTCATCGAGAATGGTGTCTACAACGAGCTTCACTATGACAACACGCACCCCAGCACGTTGAAGTCCTTCGACACGAAGGGCCTGGTGCTGCACTGCGGGTCGTTCTCGAAGACTCTCACGGCAGCCTACCGGATTGGTTGGGCGCTGCCGGGACGATATCGCGATCAGGTGGAGAAACTCAAGTTCCTGAATACGCTGACCTCTCCGTCGATCCCGCAAATGGCGATTGCGGAATTCCTCGAGCGCGATGGCTATGAGCATCACCTGCGAAGGGTTCGCAGAGCGTATGCGCAACAGGCCAATCTGATGAAGGCGACCGTCTCGCGTTTCTTTCCTGAAGGCACGCGCATGTCCAACCCCGCGGGCGGATATGTGCTGTGGATCGAACTGCCGCCCAAGGTCGACGCGATGCGGCTGTATAACCTCGCGCTCGATCAAGGTATCACCATCGGACCGGGCTACATGTTCTCGGTCTCGGAGACGACCTATCGGAACTTCATCCGCCTCAATTACAGCAGCCCCTGGTCAAGCGAGATCGAACAGGCGGTGGTTACTGTGGGCAAGCTCGTCGCGATGTGCGCCCGGTAGCGGCACGCTGATACGCTGGCCACGACCTTAGCGCGTGTGGGGCACGGGTGAACTCCGAGCGGCCCGATCTGGATCTTGAGGGGGGGAGCCTCAGCCCCCCGTGACCGGCGGAAAGAACGCGATTTCGCTGTCCTCGCGCACGACAAACGTGTCGGCGACCATCTCGTGATTGACGGCTGTGCGAAGCGGCCGGCCCGCGCGCAGTGCCTCGGCCATCCGCTCGTCTCTCGACGCGAGTCTGACCCGCAGGCAGTCAACGGGGAGTTCGGGCGCGTCAATGTGCACAATCTCCTGCGAGATGCCGAGTTGTTCACGAACGCTAGCAAAATATCTGATAGTGAGTTTCATTCGTCTGTTCCTGTTGCCAGCACGATGTGGGCGCACGTTGTGAGCGAATCGCGCATCACCCCCACCGCAGCATCGACTGTTCGTCGCGCGTCTTGGCCTCGACCCATCTGACCTCGCCGTCACGGCGGATTTCCTTCTTCCACAGCGGTGCATGGGCTTTCAGGAAGTCCATCAGGAATTCGCACGCGTCGAATGCCGCCCTGCGATGCGGCGCGGCGACCACGACGAGCACCACCGCCTCGCCAAGCGCGACGCGGCCCACCCGATGCACGATCTTCACCGCCTCCAGGTGCCATCGTGCGATAGCTTCTTCGACGATGCTGCTGAACGACTGCTCGGTCATCCCCGGATAGTGCTCGATCTCGAGTGCGACTAAGTCGTCGAAATCACCGCAATGACGCACCACGCCGAGGAAGTTCACGATGGCGCCCACGTTGGGATTGCGCGTGACCGGCATGATTTCCGACTGGATATCGATCGGCTGAAACTGGACCCGTACTTCGAAGCCCGACGCGATGGTGGCCTGCACAAGCGCTGGATCGATTGCACGCTTGCCGGCATGCGCCGCGTCAGGCTGTGTGCGATCGCTGGGCGACGGTGTCATGGCAGAACTCCGGTCTCTGTCTGCTTCGCAAGGACTCGCCAGGCGTCAACCGCCGACCAGCGACATGCGGACGGTGGGATAGGCTTTCCCCGATCCTGGCCTGCGCGGTGTCGAGCGAAGCTCGGAGTAGCGATCGTCGCGCTGGATCCACCGGCTGCGGACGACCCCAGCCAGCTGCTCGACTGAAGCGGCCTCAGTGAGCCAGGGCCTGAGGTCCGTGCCATGTGTGGCGAAAAGACATGAATAAAGTTGACCATCGGCCGATACGCGAGCGCGCGAACACGACCCGCAGAACGGTTGGGACACGCTCGCGATGAAGCCGACTTCGCCTGTGCCGTCGGCATGGCGATAGTTGACCGCGGTGCCCGTCTGTTCGCGAACGACGACGGGGACGAGAGGAAACGCCGATTCGACGATGTTGCGCGTCTCGCGAGCCGTGATCACCTTCGTGTTCGACCAGCCGCCCGCGCCGCCAACGTCCATAAATTCGATGAAGCGCACCGCCACGCCGGTGCCCTTGAACAGCCGCACGAGCGGCAGGATCTGGCTGTCGTTGGCGCCTCGCTCGATCACGGCGTTGACCTTGACCGGGTCGAGTCCCACCGCACGCGCGGCCTCGATCCCGTCCAGGATTCGCGACACAGGCATGTCGACGTCACTCATCCGGCGGAATACGGCTTCGTCCACGGCATCGAGGCTCACCGTCACGCGACCGAGGCCGGCGTCGCGCAACGAACGCGCCTTTGCGGCAAGCAGGGAGCCGTTTGTCGTCAGCGCGAGCTCCAGCGGTTTACCGCTGGGTGTGGTCAGTTTCGCGAGTTGCTCGATCAGGGATTCGAGTCCACGCCGCAGGAGCGGCTCGCCGCCCGTGATGCGGATCTTCTCCACCCCGAGCAGCGCGAATGCTTTCGCGAGCTTGAGCATCTGTTCGAACGACAGGCGTTCCGAAGACGGCAGGAACCGGTAGTCTGCGCCGAAGGTCTCCCGCGGCATGCAGTACGTACAGCGGAAATTGCATTGATCGATGACAGACAGACGTAGATCCCGCAGCGGACGATCGAGCGTGTCGAGCGTGGTCGTGACAGCGCCGGCGGATACGCCATGGCGCGATGCTGTGTCGGCGAGTATGGGTTGGTGGACGATGTTCACGATCTATCCGAAGGTGGGCGGCGGGATGTGGCGTTGCCGGCAGTCGATCTGTCTGACCGGGACAGCCGCCGGTCCGTCAATGACCTGCTGGCAGGATAGTGCGTCGGCCCTGCCTGCGGGACGCACAGTCTGTGCCGAATTTCAGGAGTACAGTTCGTGCGCCGTATCGGGTACGACGGCGAGGCTGACGCGCGTCCTGCCGGGCAGGCTGACCGGATGCGTCGAAGAACGCGCTCTAAGTCAGTTGGTACGCGCGCACCGGTACCACCTCCTCGGGAAGTTCACAGCCACACAGTTCAAGAATCGATCGTTCGATGTTGCGGGTCATGGCGTCAAGCGCCAGCGCATTCGGCGCGACTGTAAAAGGCTCGGCGACTTCGCTAGCGATCGCTTCAAGCGCAATGAGCGTATAGGAAATGAAAACGCAAAGAAGCGGTGTGAAGAACTCCGTCGAATCGACCAGACCGAACGGCAGCAAAACGCAATAGGCGTAGACGGTGCGGTGCAGCAACACACTGTAGGCAAATGGAATCGGCGTGGAGGCGATCCGTTCGCAGCCCCCCACGGTTCTTCCCAATTCGTTGATCTGCGCGTCCAACATCCAGAGCTGGGTATCCGACATCAAGGCCCGACTTTGCAGATCGGCAAAGTCGCGGCGAAGCTCATTGAGCAACGCGGTCGGTTTGTAGCAGGTGTGCTGCAATGCCTCGGTTCGCGTGCGTCCGAGAAAGCGAACGAGATCCGAAGTCGGGTCGGTCCCACGCAGTTGATGCTTCAACGCGTACACACTCGCAATCAGCGTATGAGCCATTTGAACGTGGTGATCGCTCCGCGGGACATAACACAGCATCTGCGAAGTCAGCGCCCGCGCCGAGATCAGGATGCTGCCCCAGAGATGGCGCGCCTCATTGAACCGCTCGTAACTTGCGTTGTTGCGGAACGCCAGGAAGATCGCAAGGGCCAGGCCAAACAATGTGAACGGCGCCGTATTGAGCGGGATCTTTTCGCCGAAAATGCGCCCTTGCGTCATCACAGCGAGACTACTGACGGCCGCCATAAAAACCAACTGCGGAATAATCGACTGCAACACGGAACCGTTCCAGACAAACAGCAGCCGGAACCAGTTCTGCCCTGGCCTCACAATCATAATGTGCTCTTTTAATGGTCTGACTTCGCCGTCACCCTCAGTGGTAACCGGCATCCCCTTCCCGCACCTTGCCCCGGAACACGCGATACTGCATGACGTTGTAGACGAGGATGATCGGCAGTACGATCACCGTGCCGACCAGCGCGAACAGTTGGCTCGAGTGGCTCGACGAGGCTTCCCAGATCGTCAGCGACGGCGGAACGATGTTCGGCCAGATACTGATGAGCAAGCCGCTATAGCCGAGAAAGCACAGCGCGAGCGTGAGCAGGAACGGCGTCGCCTCGTGCTTCTGGCGAAGCGAACGGAAGACGCCCCACACACAGGCGACAACAAGAATCGGCACCGGCAGGAACCAGCCGAGATTGCCGCTTCCAAACCAGCGATGTGCAACCGCCGGCAAGCCGATTACCGTCCATAGACTCACGACGACCATCACCCCGAGCAGGATGCTCACGAGCGGCCGCATCACCTCGCGCATCTTGCGCTGCAATTCTCCATCGGTCTTCAGGACAAGCCAGCCGCAACCGAGCGTCGCATACGTAGTGAGCACGCCGATTCCACAGAACAGGCTGAACGGCGAGAGCCAGTCGAACGGCCCACCGGCGAAGCGGCCATCGACGATCTTGATGCCCTGCAGCAGCGACCCCAGCACGATGCCCTGGCAAAGCCCCGCGAGCGCGGAACCGCCAATGAAGGCGAGATCCCACGCGTGCTGGGTCCTGACGGCCTTGGCACGCAGTTCGAAGGCCGCCCCGCGGAAGATCAGGCCGATGACCATCAGGATCAGCGGGAGATAGTTCGCCGGCAGCAGCGTCGAATAGACCACCGGGAACGCCCCGTAAAGCCCGGCGCCGCCGAGCACGAGGAATGTCTCGTTGCCGTCCCAGACGGGCGCGATGGTATTGAGCATCACTTGCCGGTCGCCCTTCTCTTCGAAAAACGGAAACAGCAGGCCGATGCCCAGATCGAAGCCGTCCAGCATCACGTAGATGAAAACGCCGAGTCCGATGATCGCGGCCCACACAACAGGAAGATCGATTTGCATGGTGTCACTCCCCTTCCAGTGCGTCCAACGGGCGATTACGCAGGACCGGATGCCGGCGGGACTCGCGGCGCTCGACGTGCTCCTCTGGTCCGCGTTTCATCATCTTCATCATGTAGTAGAAACCCATGCCGAACACCAGGAAATACACCAGCACAAAGATCAGCAAGGAAACGCCGACTTGCTGGGAACTGACCGGCGAGACGGAGTCCGCTGTACGCAGGACACCGTAGACCGTCCAGGGTTGACGGCCGACCTCCGTCGTTATCCACCCCGCCAATAGCGCCACGATTCCAGAAGGTCCCATGCACAGGACGAAACCCTGATACCAGCGCGTCTCGTAGAGACGGCCACGCAGCCTGAGCAGTAAGCCAAGCAGCGCCGTCAACAGCATCAGCATGCCGAGACCCGCCATGACCCGGAAAGTCCAGAACACGATCGGCGAATACGGACGGTCCTCCGGCGGAAACTCTTTCAGGCCGCGAATCTCGCCATCCCAACTGTGAGTCAGGATCAGGCTGCCCAGATGCGGTATCTGGATCGTATATCGCGTCACTTCCGCATTCATGTCGGGCAGGCCGACCAGGTTGAGCGCGGTGCCGCCGTGCTCGGTTTCCCACAGGCCTTCGATTGCCGCGATCTTGGCCGGCTGATATTTGCGCGTGTTGAGTCCGTGCGCATCGCCAACGAAAATCTGTATCGGCGTCAGGAAAAGCAGGATCCACAGCGCCATCGAAAAACTACGCGTGACGGGTTTGTCGCGCCGGCCGTGCAACAGATGCCACGCACCGCACGCAGCAACAATGAAGCCCGCGACGATGAACGCGGCAATGGTCATATGCGCGAGGCGATACGGAAACGACGGATTGAAAATCACCTTCATCCAGTCGACAGGCACGATCCGACCATGCTCGATGGCGAATCCTTGCGGCGTCTGCATGAAGCTATTCGACGCGAGAATCCAGAACGTGGAAATGAGCGTGCCCACCGCAACCATTAGCGTGGCGAAGAAGTGCGCGCGTGGGCTGACGCGTTGCCAGCCAAACAGCATGACGCCGAGAAAGCCGGCCTCGAGAAAGAACGCCGTCTGCACCTCGTAGGTCAGGAGCGGCCCCGTGACGTTGCCGGCCACGCTGGAAAATCCACTCCAGTTGGTGCCGAACTCGTAGGCCATCACCACGCCCGAGACCACCCCCATTCCGAAGCCGACCGCGAAGATCTTCGACCAGAACTGGAACATGTCCTTGTAGGCCACGTCGCCGGTGAGCAGCCAGCGCCATTCCAGCACGGCGAGGAAACTCGCCATGCCGATACTGATCGCGGGAAAGATAATGTGAAATGAAACGGTGAACGCAAACTGCAGCCTGGCAAGGTGGAATGCATCGAAGATTTCCATGATCGATCAATGGCTCCAGGTGACAACAGAATTTGCGTAAAACGGCGTTCACGCCCGCTATCCGGCAGGCCGGTCAACTGGACGCGCACGCCCGGTTGATCGACCCGCTATCGCTCAAAGTCAGGCGTCTGCCGAGCGCACAACATGAACCGGAACAGACTTGTACGAAGGCGTACCGCTCTCCTTGTCGATGAAGTCGAGCGGCACCAGCACGTTGGCTTCAGGATAGTATGCCGCCACTGAACCCGGCGCGATGTTGTAAGCAATTACCGTTATTTTCTTCAAGCTACGCTGCCTGCCCGCTGAAATCGTTTCAATGTCGACCAGATCGCCATGCTCGAGTCCACGTGCGGCAAGATCGTCTTCGTTCATAAACAGCACGTCACGCCGGCCGAACACACCACGGTAACGATCGTCCATGGCATAGATGGTGGTGTTGTACTGGTCGTGGCTGCGGATCGTGATGAGACGCAGCACATTTTCAGCGCCGAAAACCTCTGCATCTTCCTTCACCCCGCCGTACACCGAGAACATCGCCTTGCCTGACGGCGTGGGCCACACGCGTTCCGTCGGAGGAAGCGGCATACGGAATCCTCCGGGCACCCTGATTCGGGTATTGAATGCCTCGAATCCCGGCACGGTTTGCTCGATCAGGTCTCGAATCTTGTCGTAGTCGGCAACCAGTTCCGACCATGCCACCTTGCTGTTCGGCAACGCAGCTCGCGCAATACCGGCGACGATCGCCGGCTCGGATAGCAGGTGTTCGGAAGCAGGCTTCAGCTTGCCTGAAGAAGCGTGGACCATCGACATGGAATCCTCGACCGTAATGGATTGCCGGCCGGTCGCCTGGATATCCAGTTCCGTGCGCCCCACAACAGGCAGCACGTACGTTTCTTTTGCCACCAGCAGGTGCGAGCGATTGAGCTTGGTACCGAGATGAACGCTCAAATCGAGGTTGCCCATTGCCGGAAAGCACTGCTCGGAATCGGGTAACGCAACCGCGAAGTTTCCGCCGAGGCAAATCAGGGCCTTGGCCGTACCGTCGATCATCGCCTGCATCGCCTGGACGGCATCGTGTCCGTGCGCCGCGGGCGGCTTGAAGCCGAATACATCTTCGATCTGCTTGAGGAAGGTGGCGGACGGTTTTTCGGTGATACCGACCGTGCGGTTCCCCTGCACGTTGGAATGCCCGCGCAAAGGGCAGATGCCTGCGCCGGGTTTGCCGATGTTGCCGCGCAATAACAACAGATCCGTAATCAGACGGACATTGGCGGTGCCCTTGTTATGCTGGGTAACGCCCATGCCATACGTGACAATCGTCGCATTGGATTTTGCATAGGCAATCGCAACCTCGTCGATATCCTCACGCGTGAGTCCACTGGCCTTTTCGATATCGTCCCATGACGTCGCTTCCAGATCGGCCGCAAACGCGTCGAACCCTTGGGTATGCGTTGCAATGAACTCGTGGTCCAGGACAGTGTTGCCCTGTTCCGCGTCCATCTGCAGGAGCGCCTTCATGATGCCTTTGAGCGCGGCGGCGTCTCCGCCGGCGTCGAGCTGAAAATAGGTCGACGCGATTCGGGTCGACGCAAAGGTCGCCATTTCGAAAACGCTCTGCGGATCGGCGAAGCGCTCCAGCGCGCGCTCGCGCAGCGGATTGAACACGATGATCGGCACGTTGCGCCGCGAGCATTCGTGGAGCGTCCCCATCATGCGCGGGTGATTCGTGCCGGGGTTGTGGCCGATCGAGAGGATCAGTTCGGTCTTGTCGAAATCATCCAGCGATACCGTGCCTTTGCCGATCCCGATCGACTGGGGCAAGCCAACGCTGGTCGGCTCGTGGCACATGTTCGAACAATCCGGGAAATTGTTGGTGCCATATTCCCGCGCGAGCAACTGAAAGAGGTAGGCGGCCTCGTTCGACGCTCTGCCTGAGGTATAGAACTCGGCTTCGTTGGGCGAGGACAACCCGCGCAGCACTTCACCAATGCGAGCAAATGCGTCCTCCCATTCGACCGCCCGGAATTTGTCCGTGGCGCGGTCGTAGACGAGCGGATGCGTCAGCCGGCCAAGATCCTCCAGTTCGTAATCCGTCCGTTGCAGCAGCGACGACACCGTGTTGCTCTCGAAAAACTCCGGCGTCACGCGCTTGGTCGTCGCTTCCCATGTGACCGCTTTGGCGCCGTTCTCGCAGAACTGGAACGTGGACTTGTGCTCCTTGTCAGGCCACGCACAACCCGGACAATCGAAACCGTCGGGCTGATTGGTCCGCATCAACGTGATCGGCGCCTCGATGCTTTCCATTTGGGTTCGGACCGCTTGAGCTGTCGCCCGGAGCGCCCCCCAACCGCCAGCGGGTCCGTCATATGGTCGGATTCCAGGAACTTCTCGTCGTGTGGTCATTTGATACTCCATGGCCTTTATTAGGATGCCTGATGGCTATCCAGATTGAGGGTACGTCGCCTCACGGCATAAAGCGTGAATACGGAATCAGTCTAGCTGGGTTGATACGCTGCGAAAGGTACAGATCGGCCCGTGGCGAGCGTGCACAGTACACACAGTACATGTGCGGTCACAGCGCCTGTATCGCCCAGACTGGGAGTCCGCACGCCGCCGGCGATGACGTAGCGGCGTCTCCCAGAGGGTTACGCACCTCATCCCTTCGAATGGGTGCCTACCGTTGCCTCGGCGCTGCTGACCTCTTTGGACGGCTTCTTCTTCGCACGTCCGTTGCTACCCTTCGCGCCCGTCGCCTTAGGCGTAGGCGGCGCCTCGCTCTTGCTGAACTTCACTTCGCCGCTGTCCTTGTCGTAACTGACCTCGACGCTGTCGCCCGACTTCAAGGCGTCGCTGAGAATCTCCTTCGCAAGCCGCGTTTCCAGTTCCTGACGAATCTGGCGCTTCAACTCGCGTGCACCGAACTCCGGCCGGTAACCGGCATCGGCGAGGTGATCGACAACCGATTCGTCTATCTTGAGGGTAATGTCCTGTGCGGCGGCAGTGCGCACGACCCGTTCGAGCTGGATCTGCACGATCGAGCGGATGTTGTCGCGCGAGAGCCTGTGGAAGACGATGATCTCGTCGATCCGGTTCAGGAACTCGGGCCGGAAATGCCCCTTGAGCACCCCCATCAATTCCTCGCGGATTGCTTTCTCGGCCTGGCGATCCCCCTCGGGTTTTTCGAGGTTGTCCATGATGATCGACGCGCCGAGGTTGCTCGTCGCTATGATGATCGTGTTGCTGAAGTCCACCACACGGCCCTTGCCGTCGGTCAGCCGCCCGTCGTCGAACACCTGCAGCAGCACGTTGTACACGTCGGGATGCGCCTTCTCGATCTCGTCAAGCAGGATCACGCAGTAAGGGCGCCGCCGGACGCGCTCGGTCAGTTGCCCGCCCTCGTCGTAACCGACGTAGCCCGGAGGAGCGCCGATCAACCGTGCAACCGCGTGACGCTCCATGTACTCGGACATGTCGATACGAACAACCGCCTGCTCGTCGCCGAACACGGTTTCTGCCAGCGCCTTCGCGAGTTCGGTCTTGCCGACGCCCGTGGGTCCGAGGAACAGGAACGTCGCGATCGGCCGGTTCGTCTGGCCGAGTCCGGCACGTGACAGGCGTACAGCATCGCTCACGGCAATCACCGCGTCGTCCTGGCCTACCACGCGTTCGCGCAGCTTCTTCTCCATATCCAGCAGCTTCTGGCGCTCTTCCTGCGTGAGTTCCGTGACGGGAATGCCGGTAAGACGCGACACCACTTCGGCGATTGACTGCACGGTCACTTCAAGCGTCTCCGAACCGGTCTTGCGCTGCCATGCTTCCATCTGCTCGTCGAGCTTCGCCTGCTTTTCGCCGATAGTTGCCTCGAAAGCCTTCGCTTCATCGAATCGCTTGCGCGAGGACGCATAATCCTGCTCACGCTTCATCTGGGCGATTTCGGCTTCGAGCTCCTGGATGGCCGCGGGACGCGAGGTCGCGCCGATGCGCACGCGTGCCGCCGCCTGGTCAATCAGGTCGATGGCCTTGTCAGGCAAAAAGCGCGATGTAATGTAGCGATCCGACAGTTCGGCCGCCGCAACGAACGCATCGTCGGCGAAAGTCACCTGGTGGTGTGCCTCGAGCTTGTCGCGAAGGCCGCGCAGGATGACGATGGTCTGGTCGACCGTCGGTTCCGGCACCAACACCGGCTGGAAGCGCCGCTCAAGCGCTGCGTCCTTTTCGATGTACTTCTGATACTCGTTGAGTGTCGTTGCGCCGATCAGACTGAGCTCGCCGCGCGCAAGCGCGGGCTTGAGCACGTTCGCGATGTCGAGGCCGCCTTCTCCCCCGCCTTGTCCCGCGCCCACGATCGTGTGCAGTTCATCGATGAACAGGATCAGTTCGTCCTTCTTGGCCGTGACCTCATCGATCAACTGCTTGGCGCGCTCCTCGAATTCGCCGCGATACTTCGCGCCTGCCACCATCGAGTTGATGTTGACTTCGACGAGCCGCTTGCCGCGCAGCACTTCAGGCACGTCGCCGTTGATGATGCGTTGCGCCAGGCCCTCGACGATCGCCGTCTTGCCGACACCCGGCTCGCCGATCAGCACGGGGTTGTTCTTCTTGCGCCGCGCGAGCACCTCGATCGTGCTTTCGATTTCCTGCGCGCGGCCGAGCACCGGGTCGAGTTTGCCCTGACGTGCCATCGCCGTGAGGTCGCGCCCGAACTTGTCAAGGTTGGGCGTGCCGGTTGGCGCGTCGACGCGACCGTCCTCCGCCCCTTTACCGACGACTTTCACGACTTTCTGCCGCAACGCTTCCGGCGTCACGCCATATTTCTTCAGCAATGTGCCCGCGATACTGTCCGGCACGGCAGCAAGCCCAATGAGCAGATGTTCCGGGCCAACGTATGAATGCCCCAGATCGCGCGACGCCTGGAACGCATATTGGAACGCCTTTTTCAAACGAGGCGACACGGTCATCTTGTCGACTGGCGAGTCAGGATCGCCCTTTCCCTTCTGCGCATGCTGATCGATGTAAGCCTTGATATCCTGCGGCGAGAGCTTGAGTTCCTTCAGCAACGCCGCACACACATCCGTGTCCGCGAGCACGTACAGCAGGTGTTCGGTGTCGAGTTCGTTACGGCCAAGCTCGTGTGCCTTTTCAGCAGCGCGCTGCAACAATTCGAGCGTCTGCTCGCTGAAAGCATCCGTGGCATCGACCGATTCACGCGGCACTTCGGCGTATCCAGCGTCATCGTCCTCGGCCCCATCCTCCATGCCGCCGAAGAAGCGCGACAGGCCGCCGCCCCCCAGCAATGAATCGAACGGATTCTGCATGCTTTGATGCCGCATTAGTTGCCGGTAGTCGTAGTCGCAGATCGATAAGGATTTCCGCTCCCCGTTTTGCACAACGGTTACACGGGCGACAGCGGGTCGGGCATTACAGATTTCGCAGAGGGCTGGCATCGGGAGTCACCTTTTCGGTTAAGGCATCCGGCTACGTAAAAGGTTATGGGGCGCGGTCATATGAGTTGCGAAGGCTTGGCGGGCTTCGCCAACAGGTCAGCTGAGTTTCTGTTCATGGTCCGTTTGTCTGGCTCAATAACCGGGGACCCGTGATAGTGATAGCTCATCGAGCGCGGTTTAAGCATCGGCGCGGAGCAGGTGTTCGTGCTCGACGAGCACTGTCTGAACAATACGGATCGGTTACAACGTCGATATCAACATGATTAGCATAACGAAACCCAAAATCCGCCCTTGGATTCTATGAGGGGTTTGTGAATAATGGAACATTGGTTTTTCCGATGATAGGCAATGGCGCAATCTGCCACCGGGGCCTCATGGAACAGGATTTCGCGGCCCGGCTTCAGGACCGCATCACGGCCATTCCCGACATCACAGCGGCGTTGGACGCCATCATTTGCCGGTCTCGCGACGGCTCTGCTCTTCAACGGTGAGGATCGCTTCCGGGGCGACTTCGAGCCGGGCTTTCGGTATCGGGTCACCACTCGCATCGGAGAGACCGTAGGTCCCCTCGTCGATCTTCTGCAGCGCCCGCTCGATGTCGTTGATGCGCTGGTCGTTCACGTCGTGCAGCGCCTGGTTGACCTCGTTCTGCGCCATGCCTTGCGCCTCGTCCTCGAACTCGTGCGCTTCGTCGCCGTGCTGCTCCTCGGCTGTTCGCTCGTTCGCGATCGTATTCTCCTCTCCACCCAACAGTTCCTGGCGTAGCGCGAGGAGGCGCTTGCGCTGCTGCGCGATGAACTCGTCACTCAACGTGCCCTGCTGCTCCGACATGGTTCTCTCCCTCGCCCTATATCAGGCGACAGCGCACTTTCAGCCAGCCTAAGGCAAGAATAGTACTAATTTGTAGAGATCAAAGTGCTATCTCGACCGTTTCGGAACGGCGTGCTCTACTCACCGATTCACCGTGGTATGGACGATCACGCACCCAGTTCCTGAAACGCATGGCCGTTCGCCTCGAGCCCATTCAGAATGTCTGGCGCCAGCTCGCTTTGCCACACGTGTCCATTGAGTTGCCAGTCACTTGTGTCGACGAGGTCGGGGAGGCCCGCTCCCGTGCGCACATAGAGGCCCAGTGTCGGCTTCTTCAGGTTGATGTAGAAATCGAATTCCTGCTGCATGGCAATACCTCATGCGAGATACCGAGAATCAACTATCGTCGACGTTGTCCGCATAGTGGTCGATAGCGACCTTGCACTCGTCCACAACGACCTGAAGGAAAGCGGGCTCATTTCTTTCGACCCATCGTTCCACATGGAGAAAGCGGGCCGTTCCCAGATCGGCGATGCGTTCCTGATCCGAGGTTGTGACATCGACCGTGACGATCCCCCGGTTACCCTGCAGCGGTGAGATCGTTGCGGCGATCTGGAACCGCCGATACGAAAGTTCATTCTGTGCCATGAAACCTCCCGTCAACCGAAAAGTGTGAGCCTCACGATTCTTTTGTACTCGAAGTCTATGAGCAAGTCATGTTCATGTGAACATGGGTTTCTCCGATGCTAGATATTGGTGAAATACGCCTACCGGTTTGTCACTGAACCTCAATAATCCGCGTGTCGGACTGCTGGAGTTACGGCATGATGGCGCTAGAAGAGAGGCCCGCACGCTGCGTTGCGGGCGGATATCGATCATGACCGCTGCAAAGGAGAAAACGATGCCAACACGCACTGTTTCTTACGGCGAATACGAAATCGCCGTGCGCCCTGAGCGCAACAAGCTCGGCGCCTGGATCGCAAGTGTCAGTGTGAGTCACGGCACCCGAACAGTCGTCGATATTCGTCCCATGACCGTTCAACCCGAGTGGCTAACCGAAGAGGAGGCGGCAAGAGACGGGGTCGAATGGGGATGCCGGTTCATCGATCGCGAGTTCAACACGCCGCCGTCTCGCTCATGGGTTGCCGAGCGGTCTCATGCGGAAACCTGGTTCCGTGATGCCGAGGAATCGGGTAGCTCGGAAACCAGCGTGTAGATAACACATCAACACAGAAACCCTGCGAGGCCACGATCCGTGGCCAGGTCGGGTTGACTGTGTGAAGGCTATATCACACCGAAGGCAGCCGATCAGTGTCGCCGCAGGTGCGCCTCAATTTGCCGGGCATTGAGCGTCGACAGATCCTCGCTGGTTTGCTCGAATATCAATCGACGGGTTTCCTCGCTGAGATCCGCTTTGACCATGCCGAGAAACTTCGGCTCGATGGCAAGTCTTAGCCGATTGTAGAGTTGATGGAGCCGCCCTGCCTCCAGATACGCGGCAACGCGCTTCGCGAATTTCTCGCGGTCCTTTTCCGTCAGCATCGTGCCGGTATATTCAGTGTTGATGAGACTTTCTTTTTCATGCAAGTCGAGTGTGAGTCCCGGCGTCTGGAAAACACGCGCACGGCCTCCGTCAGCCACAACAAGCCACGTCATTCCGATCATCATGCACCTCTAAGCAGGGATTTATCTGCGTGTACGGCATCCGTTCTGATTGCTCGCCTCCGTCCTCGCCGAAAACCGCGACCGCCAACTGCTGCGTCAATGATCATCCGTGGTCCGAACGGCGCTCACTCAAGATAGCAGTTCGGAGCCATCACGCCCACGGTCGATTTACCGATTCATAGTATAGGTCTTAAAGTTCACGCCGACGCCTCCCGCGCGTATCCGCAGCGGCTTCCGGTTTGGCCCGGCCGGCACGCATATCCCGTACCCGAATTGCGGCGCCCCGCTCGCTGGCTAGAAATTGAAGTTGTCGATATTGCTCGCATCGAACGTGGTCGGCGGTCCAAGAATGATTTCGCCTTGCGGTCCGATCGTGCGCTTGCCGAGCTTGCCGGCATCAAACGATTCGCCTTCCTTCCCGGCAATCGTTCCCGACGACAGCGCCGCTGCCGCATAAGCCGCCAGATAGCCGAGCTGATTCGGATCCCACAACTGGAACGCCTTGACTGTCCCGTTCTTCACGAAGGCACGCATCTGATTCGGGGTGCCCAAGCCGGTCACCTGTACCTTGCCCTTGCTCGACGAGGACGAGATATAACGCGCCGCCGCTGCAATGCCCACCGTGGTCGGCGCAACGATCGCCTTCAGATTCGGATACGCCTGCAGCAAGCCCTGCGTTTCGACGAACGACTTCTGGTCGTCGTCGTTACCGTACGCGATCTTGACGAGCTTGATCTTCGAGTACTCGGGCTTTTTCAACTCCTCCTGCATCCACTTGATCCACGTATTCTGATTCGTCGCGTTAGGCGTGGCCGACAGCACGGCAAACTCGCCCTCGCCGCCCATCAGTTTCGCGACCAGTTGGATCTGTCCCCGCCCGATACCCTCCGCGTTCGCCTGGTTGACGAAAAGCTGACGGCCTTCAGGCGCCGTGTCGGAGTCGAAGGTCACGACCTTGATGCCTTGCGACATCGCTTTCTTCAGATACGGCACGACCGCGTTCGCGTCGTTGGCCGCGATCACGATCGCGTCCTGCCGCTGCGTGATCAGCGTGTTGATGTATTGCACTTGCGACGAGGCGCCCGCATCCGACGGTCCCACGACCTTGCCCACCCCGCTGAACTCCTTGATCGCGGCCATGCCGCCGTCGTCGGCAATCACTTCATAGGGGTTGTTGATCTGCTTCGGCACGAAGGCAATCTTCAGGCCGCTTTTCAGGCCCGCCGCGGACGCGGCACAACTGATCGCGACTAGCGCAATGCAAAGCGCGGTCTTGCCGGTGTGACGTAGAGGATTGAACATGAGCTGTCTCCTGCTTTGTTGTTGGACGACATGCTGTCCGGGTTGTCGGTATTTGGTATTGGGTATTTCTTGTGGAGCCGGTTTTAAGAGAACGTTATAAAGAAGAAGCGGACTTCGCGATGAAACGCCGGTCACGCGCCGCACGCCAGCGCGCAACCAGATTGGGAATCAGCACCGATGCCAGCAGCAGCACGCCGGTGACGATCGTCAGCGTTTCGCTCGACACATCGTCGAGCGTCAGCGCGTTTTTCAGCACGCCGATGATCAGTAGCGAGAGCAGGACGCCGAACATCGAGCCGCGTCCGCCGAAAATACTCACGCCGCCGAACAGCACAGCCGCGATCACGGACAATTCGAAGCCTTCGCCGTTATCGCCGCGTGCGCTGGTGAAGCGCAGCGTGTAGACGACGCCCGCCAGCGCGCTCATCGCGCCGGACAGCACGAATAGACGCAGCCTGATCTTCGCGACTTCGATACCGGAGAAAGCCGCCGCGGTCGGATTCGCACCGATTGCGTAGAGGCTGCGGCCAAACGCCGTAGACTGAAGCAGCACGGTAAACAGCACCGCGCCGACGATCACGATCGCAAAAGGCAATGGAATGAAAGTCGAGCCGACCGTGTCCATGCCGAACGCTGTATAAGCTGCGGGAAAATCCGCGACCGCCTGATCGCCGAGCAGCACATACGCGAGGCCGCGAAACAGCGCCAGCGTGCCGATGGTGACCGCGAGCGAAGGCAGATTGAGCTTGACGATCACGAGGCCGTTCAGCAGACCCGCCAGCGCGCCGGCAATCAATACCAGCACGATCACGACCGGCATCGGCAGGCCCATGTGCCACAGCACGCCCATCAGCGCACTGGACGCGCCCAACACCGACGCCACCGAAAGGTCGATTTCCGCGGCGACGATAATCAGCGTCATGGGCAGCGCCATCAGCGCGATCTCGGTCAGATCGGCGAGGATGTTGCTGACATTCGCACTGGTGAGAAACACCGGCGACAACAAGCGCCCGAGCACGAGCGACAGGGCCAGTACGATGACCAGCAACACTTCCCATTGCAACGGCGTTTCGCGTTTGCGCGTGAGCAGCGCGGAATCGGGTTTAGCCATGATCGCGTTTCCTCATCATGCGTTTGGCGACGGAGCGGGCCAGCAAGGTGTCGGCGGTAATGGCGGCGACGATCAGCGCGCCCTGAATCGCCTGCTCCCAGAATGGCGAGACGTGCAGCACGACGAGCGCGATACTGATCACACCCAGTACGAGCGCGCCGAGCGTGGCGCCGAGGATGGTGCCCACCCCACCGGTGATCGCCACGCTGCCCACCACGGCGGCGGCAACGACTTGCAATTCGATCCCCTTCGCGGTGCTCGCGTCGACGGTGCCGAAGCGCGCGAGCCACAATGCGCCCGCGAAACCGGCAATCGCGCCGGACAGCAGAAAACCCGCCATGACGCGCCGTTCGACGTTCACGCCGGCAAGCCGCGCCGCCTCCGGATTCGAGCCGATGGCGTAGTGTTCGCGTCCGCCGCGAAACTGCTTTAGATAAACAGCCAGCCCGGCCAGCACGACAATCGCGATCAGCGCGAGAGTCGGTATGCTGAAGAAAGTGCCGGTAGCGAGACGGGAAAACGTGTCAGGCAAACTGGTCGCGTTGATCTGGCCGCCGTGTACCCACGCATAGTCCGCGCCGCGGAAGATGTAGAGCGTGGAGAGTGTCGCCACCAGCGATGGCACGCGCCCCACGGCAACGAGCAATGCGTTGATACTGCCCGCCACCAATCCGATCGCGAGTCCAGCCAGCAACGCGACGATCACCGGCATATGCGGAAACGCAACGTACAGGCTGCCGACCGCATACGCGCTGATACCGACCGTCGACCCGACCGACAGATCGATATGCCGCATCAGAATCACTACCGTCATGCCGGCCGTCAGCAAGCTGATGATTGACACGTTGAGCAGCACGTCGCGCAGATTCTGCAGATTCAGAAACTGCGGTTTCGCGAGCCCCGTGCCCACGATCAACAGAATCAGCACGACGAAGAGCGTCGTTTCGCGGCTCTTCGCAATGCCCGCGATGAAGCCGCCCGGCGCACTGCCGGTGCGCTTGGGGGTTGACGCCTGAACCGGCGCGGGATGGATCGAAGAATGGCGCATCATGCTGCGTTCCCCAACGGATGAGCCGGTTGGCCGAGCGCCGCGCCCATGATGCGTTCTTCGTCGGCTTCGGCGCGCGCTATGTCCGCGCTGATACGTCCCTCGTGCATGACCAGTACGCGATCGGCCATGCCGAGTACTTCCGGCAATTCGCTCGAAATCATCAGCACGGCCATGCCATCGCGCACCAGCTCCGCCAGCGCGCCATACACCTCGGCCTTGGCGCCGACGTCGATGCCGCGCGTGGGTTCGTCGATGATCAGGACCTTTGGATTCGTGGCGAGCCACTTGCCCAGCACGACCTTCTGCTGATTGCCGCCGGACAGCGTGCCGACCGGCGCATTCGGGTCACCCGCTTTGAGGCGCAAACGCGTGCCCCACTGATTGGCCAACTGCGTTTCGCTTCGCGTGGAAATCAGCCCATGTTTGACGAGACGTCCAAGCACCGTCATCGAGGCATTGCGCGCGACACTCAACTCCAGTGCCAGCCCTTGCTGACGACGGTCCTCCGGGACCAGCGCGAGGCCGGCACGCACCGCGGCGGCCGGACTGCCTGCGGTGAGACGTTTACCGCCAATCGAAATTTCACCCGAATCGAGGGGATCGATGCCGAAGATCGCGCGTGCCACTTCGCTGCGCCCCGCGCCGACGAGGCCGGCCAGCGCGACGATCTCGCCTGCGCGGACGTCGAAGGAAATATCCTTGAAGACGCCGATGCGCGTGAGTCCACGCACTGACAATCGCACTTCGCCCGGTGGCCGGTCGGCCTTGGGATAGAAGGTTTCCAGATCACGGCCCACCATCTTCGCGACGATGGATTCGGTGGTCAGATCGGCAGTGAGGCCATCGAATACTTTCGCGCCGTCGCGCATGATCGTCACGCGTTGCGTCAATGTGAACACTTCGTCGAGTCGGTGTGTAATGAACAGAATCGCCACATCACGCTCACGCAGCTTGCGCACGATTGCAAAGAGCCGCTCCACTTCCGGCAGCGACAAGGCGGCGGTCGGCTCGTCCATGATCAGCACGTTCGCGTTCAACGACAACGCCTTCGCAATTTCGATCACCTGCTGATCGGCAATCGAGAGCCCACGCACCAGTTGATCCGCACGCAGATCGACCCCGAGCGAGGCCAGCAAACCATCCACCTCGCGGCGCATGGCGTCGTACTGAATGCGGCCGATCCGGTCGACCGGCTGCCGCCCCATGAAGATGTTCTCCGCGATCGAGAGATCGAAAAACAGCGTCGGCTCCTGATAGATCACCGCGAGACCCGCGTCGCGTGCTTCCGCAGGCGTTGCAAATCGGCGCGCCACGCCGTCGACCAGCAGTTCACCGGTATCCGGCTGATGCACACCCGCGAGAATCTTCACGACCGTCGATTTGCCCGCGCCATTTTCGCCGAGCAATGCATGCACTTCGCCCGGCCACAACGCGAGATCGCCGTCGGATAACGCACGGACCCGGCCGAATGATTTGCTCGCGTGCCGTAGTTCGAGCCTGGGCACAGCGGATGGGGATTGCTGCACTACGTGTCTCCTTCTCTTTTGCTTTTGGGAATGCGTCAGACGCGGCAGGTACGTCAGATACGATAAAAACGCTCCGCGTTACGGCAAAACAGCGCTTCTTTTTCAGCATCGCTCGCGCCGTCGACGATCGACGCGTACGCGTGCCACAAATCCTGGTAAGAGCCGAACAACCGATCGACCGGAAAGTTCGACGCGAACATCGCGCGCTCGACGCCGAACGTATCGATCGTCTCAAGCACATAAGGCCGCAGGCTTTCGATGGTCCACTGATGATCGAACATGGCGAGTCCGCTGATCTTCACCGCGACATTCCTGCAACTCGCAAGCGTCCGCATACCTTCACGCCACGCGCGATAGCCGGCAACGCTGCTGCGGTCCACGAACATCCCCGCATGATTGACGATAAAAACCGTATCCCCATGCGCGCGCGCCAACCCAGCCGCCTCCTCCATCTGCGACGGATACAGTTGCAGATCGAACGACATGTCGTAACGGCGCAGCAACGCAAAATGTTCGCGCCACTGCGGCTCGCGCATGAAATGACGGCCTACGTAATCGAACAGCTTGTTCTCGTGCACATTCAGGATCTGCCTGATGCCACGGGTATTGGCGAACGACGCATGCGCTTCGAGCAGTTCGGGTGCGTTCGCCGCGGACAGATCCACGGCGGCGACAATCGCATCCGGCATGCCACGCGAGGCCGAACGATCCGCAATGGACTGCAACCAGCGGGTTTCCTCGACCGGATCGGCAGGATCGTGATTCGCCTCTACGTGCACCAGTTTCAGCACCTCGATATCGCCCGCCTCGCCGAGCAGATCATCGAGCAGATAGTCGTGCTTCAGATCGCGCGCGTCACCCACGAACGACACGCCCGGGTTTTCCAGCCACGGATAGCGATGCGTCCTCAGATCCCACAGATGGATATGCGAATCGACAACCTGCATGCGACATCCTCCGCCCATTGGGCCAAGCACAGTCAGCTAAGCGAATTCAGATGAAAGACCGGCTCCAGCGGTTGCTGAAACGGCGTGTGGTCGGGGGCGGTCTGCATGATGTCGGCCATGTAATCCCACCATTTGCGCATCACGTCGAGTTGCGGCAGCGCGTTCATCGTGTGATTCGTGCTGCGCGTCAGAATAGCGAACAGGTGATGCGAGTCTGCGTCGAAGAAGATCCGATAGTCGCGCACACCGGCGTTGTGCAATGCATCAACCAGTTCAGGCCAGATTTGCGCATGACGTCGTTCGTATTCTTCGCGCATGCCGGGGTTGAGCACCATCCGGAAAGCGATTGTTTCCATTGCGGCCTGTCTCCCGTCGTATCCGGGCGCTTTCCCTGAGAAGCGTAGAAGCGTCTGGTACGACTATAATTCCTGCGTCGATAGCATCTCAATCCGTTGTTGGGATTGGGCGATCCACAAACCGAATCGCACCCGGAACCATGAGCCAACACTCAGCCGCCATCGCACTCGTCAATCGGCTCAAGTTCAAGCATCTGGCGCTGCTCGTCGCGCTCGACGACGCGCGCAATCTCCACCAGGCCGCCGAGGCCATCAACGTCGCGCAACCCAGCGCGAGCCGCATGCTCGGCGATATCGAGGAAGCGTTCGGCTTCCTGCTGTTCGAGCGCAACGCGCGCGGCATGACGCCCACGCCGCTCGGCGTGGTCACGCTGGCGTATGCGCGGCGTGCACTCGCCGAGTTGACCCGTTTCGCCGAAGACCTCGACGTCAAACGCCGCGGCGGACATGGACAGTTGACCGTCGGCGCGATCATGGGCGCCGCGCCCGATTTGCTGGCCATGGCGGTCGCCGCCCTGAAAACCGAAAGCCCTCTGCTGAACGTGCGCATTCTTGGCGAAACCAGCGACCAGGTCGTGCAATTGCTGCATCGCCGCGAAGTCGATCTGGCGCTTGGACGGCTGACCAGTCCGTTGCAACACAACGATTTCAGTTTCGAACCGCTCGCGCGCGAGACGTTGCTGCTGGTGGTGCGTTCGGTGCATCCGCTGGCGCAGCGCTCGCGCATCACGTTGCGGGAGCTGATCGACTGGCCGTGGGTGGCGCAACCGGTCACCAGTCCAGCGCGCGTGCTGTTCGAAGAGGAACTCGCGCGTGCGGGTCTTGCGACACCCGTCAACCTGACCGAGTGCGCGTCGATCTTCGCCACGCTGCAATTGCTCGAGAACTACGACGCCGTGGCCATGCTGCCCGAGTCCGTGGTGCGCGATCATGTGCGTGGCAAGCTGCTGGTTGCGCTGCCGCTCGAGATCGGCAAGAGCCTCGCCGGCTTCGGCATTCTCACGCGCAAGGAAGAAGCGCTCGCCGAACCCGCGTTGCGCTTTATCGATTTGCTGCGCGGTTTCTCGCGCAAGCTCGCACGCGACGATCCCACCGCGACCGCGACTGAGCCTGTGATCGTATCCGCACCGATTCATTGACGTCGCCATCGCCCGTTACTGCAAGTTGACAAACAGGCCGCCGTCCACCAGCAGCGCGGCGCCTGTTACATAACGCGCGCGGTCGGAGGCAAGGAATACCACGCAATCGGCGACATCCTCCGGGCGGCCCAGTCTGCCCAGCGGAATACGCTTTTCGAAGTAGGCTCTTTTAGCTTCGTCGGCGAGATCTTCCGCGTTCAGGTCGGTCGCGATCGTGCCGGGCATGACCGAATTGCAGCGAATGCCGTACGGCCCCAGCGCTACCGCGCATGACTGCATCAGCGAATGCACACCGGCTTTGGTCGGCGTGTAGTGGGTTTGCATGCCGCCGCCCACCAGCGCGCTGATCGAACTCGTCGCCACGATCGCACCACCCGTGCCCTGCGCTTTCATCTGCTGCGCGGCGGCTTGCGTAACGTAGAACGCCCCGTTCAGATTCACTGCCACCGTCGACTCCAATACCTCGGGCGGCATGTCGAGAAAGGCGTGAAACGGACAGATGCCGGCGTTGCTCGCGAGCACATCGACTTTGCCGAAGGCTTCGACAGTGCGGCGAACAAGTTCCTGACCGGTTTCGCGTAAGGCGACATTCCCTTCGATCGCGATCACGCGCCGCCCCAAGGCTTCAATTTCGCCGACCACTTCCGCGACGGCCGAACGTCGCCCATACGATGCGTCGTTATCGCCCCAGTAGTTGATCGCCACGTCCGCACCTTCGGTTGCGCACGCAACTGCTATCGCGCGGCCGATGCCACGCGAGCCGCCGGTAACGATCACGACCTTGTCCTTGAGCAACACGTCATTCTCCTGTTGGCTGGATCGATAAGATGTCTTGCGGGTTGAAATCTAGTCCAACCCACCTTCAATAAGCATTCAGCGTGGATAAGGCCGCACCAGCGCGCACTCCGGATTGAGCCGCACACCGAAGCCCGGCGTGTCGGGCACTTTCATCCGTCCATTCACGGGGACCGGTTCATCGAGCAGCAGCGGCGTGAACATCGGCACGACTTCATTCGCCTTCGGCGCCATCATCAGAAACTCGGCGAACGGTGAGTTGTGCCGCGTGACGACGAAGTGATAGCTATACACCGACGAACCGTGCGGCACCACCATCACATTGTGGGCATCGGCGAGCGCGGAGATCTTGATGAGTTCGGTGATGCCGCCGCACCAGCCCACATCCGGCTGAATCAGATCGCAGCACTGCATCTCCAGCAGCATGCGAAAACCCCAACGCGTCGCTTCGTGCTCGCCGGTCGACACCATCATGCCGCGCGGCACGTTGCGGCGCAGCTCGGCGTAACCCCAGTAGTCGTCCGGCGGCAGGCACTCTTCGATCCATTTCAGACCGTACTCGTGCGCCGCCTGCGCGAGCCGCGTTGCATACGGTACGTCGAGGCTCATCCAGCAGTCGTACATCAGCCAGAAGTCATCACCTACACGGCTACGCATCTCGGCGAGCTTCTCCAGATTTTTCTTGAGACCCGCTTCGCCTTCGGCAGGACCATGCTGCAACGGCAATTTGCCGCCGATGAATCCCATCTCCTTCGCGAGGTCCGGACGCGCGCCGGTCGCGTAAAACACGAGTTCGTCGCGCACCGGGCCGCCCAATAGTTGGTACACCGGCTCCTTGCGCACTTTCGCAAGCAAATCCCACAACGCAAGATCGACGCCCGAGATCGTATTCAGCACCACGCCTTTGCGGCCGTAGTACAGCGTCGAGAAATACATCTGATCCCACATCTTCTCGATGTCGGTGACGAGCTGCCCCTCGAGAAAACGTGCGAGATGTTTTTCAACGATGAACGCGCCGATCTCGCCACCCGTCGTCACCGCAAAACCAACCGTGCCGTCGCTCGCTTCGATCTCGACCACCAACGTGCCGAGCACATTGATGCCGAATGACTGCCGGCTCTCGCGATACTCCGGATAACGCGCCATCGGCGTGGCAATGTGATCGTCGATCCAGTGTCCATCGGGTTGATCGTGATAGTCCGCGCCGCCACCGCGGACGATGAAGGCACGCACGTGCCGGATAGTAGGCATGGCCATGAAAAGGGCTCCGTTATGGGTGCGTCGAACGTGCAGCCAAAAAATGCGCCTAGCGGGCGCGGTGCAGTAATTGTTGGAAAGACCCGCTTGATTGGACGCCGTCACGACATAACAGCGTGCCGATCATGAGCGCCGCCAGCAGACTCGACACGCCCAATACGATCAGCCCCGCCGAGGTCGACGAAAACGCCCGTTCCGCCGCAGTGCGCAGGCTCGGCGCAATAAATCCACCGAGGCCGCCGAGCGAATTGATCAGCGCGATTCCGCCCGCCGCTGCGGCACCCGTGAGGTAGCGCGTCGGGAATGTCCAGAACAGCGGTTGCGCCGCGATGAAGCCGCTGGCCGCACAGCACAGCGCGATCAGGCCGATCGACGGGTTATGCGCGAGCCCCGAGGCGCCGATGCCGAGACCCGCGAGCACCAGCAGCGCAACCGCCCAGCGCCGGTGTGCACCCGTACGATCCGCTCGACGCGGCACGTACCACGTGACAGCCAACGCACACAGCCATGGCAGCGCGCCGACGAGGCCAACGCGCAAACCGACCGTCGTGCCGAGCAAAGCCGCCACCTGCTGCGGCAAATAGAAGATCACGCCGTAGACGCTCATCTGAATCAGCAGATAGATCGCCGAAAGCAGCAACACACGGCGGTCCACCAGCGCAGCGAGAATATGACGCGGCCCATGCGCCGATGCGGCGAGCGCATCGTCATCAAGCGCGCGGCGCAAGGTGGTGCGCTCCTGCGCGTCGAGCCACTGGGCGTCTTCAGGACGGTTGTCGAGATACCAGAACGCCCACACGCCGACCAACGATGCCAGCGTCCCCTCGATCAGAAACAGCCACTGCCAGCCGGCCAAACCCATCGCGCCATGCAGTTCGAGCAAGGAACCCGACAACGGACTGCCGAAGATGAACGCCAGCGGCGCACCGAAATAAAACACGCCCACCGCACGCGCTCGCGCCGCTTGCGGAAACCAATGCGTCAGGTAATAGATCACGCCGGGGAAGAAACCGGCTTCGGCGACACCAAGCAGAAAACGCAGCGAGTAGAAAGCAGTCGGCGTATGCGCAAGACACATCGCCGCCGAGACGAGCCCCCAGGTCACCATGATCCGGCACATCCACGCGCGCGCACCGACCTTGTGCAGCAGAAGATTGCTCGGTACTTCGAACAATGCATAACCGACAAAGAACACGCCCGCGCCGAAGGCAAAAGCCGCATTGGACAAGCCCGTGTCGTGCTGCAACGCTTTCTGCGCGAAGCCGATATTGGCGCGATCGAGAAACGCCAGCACGTACATCAGCAAGAGAAACGGCAACAGCCGGCGCATGACCTTGCTGTTGATCGCCTCCAGTGAAGCGGGCGAATGCGGATTCATGTCGTCTCCTTCACAGAGCATGCGGGTCGCGCTCTGCGTTGTTCCACCTTTCTTTTGCACCGCCACTGCAACTGCTACGGCTTAGGCGACGCTGTGACGACTCAGTAAGTGGCGCGGCCGCCGGACAGGTCGAATACCGAGCCGGTGCTGAAAGCGCAGTCTTCGGAAGAAAGCCAGAGAATCAGCGACGCCGCTTCTTCCGGCAACAGAAAACGGTTCATCGGAATCTTCGAGAGCATGTAGTCGATATGCTGCTGCGACATCGAATCGAAGATTTCCGTTTTTGCCGCCGCGGGCGTGACCGCATTGACGAGGATGTTCTTCGTCGCAAGTTCTTTGCCGAGGGATTTGGTCAAGCCGATGAGCCCGGCTTTGGAGGCGCTGTAGTGCGAGGCGTTCGGGTTGCCCTCCTTGCCGGCCACCGACGCGATATTGACGATCCGGCCATACCCCTGCTTGAGCATCTGCGGCACGACCGCGCGACAGGTGAGATACGGGCCGATCAGATTCACGTCGATCACGCGGCGCCAGACCTCGGGGTCCAGCTCCCACGTCGTGCCGTTGCCGCCGGTGATGCCGGCGCAGTTGATCAGCACGTCGATCGCGCCATGGGCGGCGACCGTTTGCGCCACCGCCTGAACCACTGACGCTTCCTGGGTGAGTTCAACTGTGTCGGCGGTGACTTTGCCGAGTTCGCTGAGTTCGCGCTCGCTGCGCGCGAGGCGCTCGGCGTCGATGTCCCATAGCGCGACCGACGCGCCCGAGTTCAGCGCCCGTTGAGCCACTGCGTAGCCGATGCCGCGCGCGCCGCCGGTAATGGCGACAACACGCCCCTCCAGATCGATTCGATTCATCGCTGTGCTCCTGTAGCAGGCCCGAGAGGCCTGCCGTTCAGTTGTTGTATTTCTGCTGTCTGTGCTTTCGTCCAGCAAATATACGAGCGGTGCGATGCGCTAACAATCCGTGTATTGGAGGGGCCGATAACAAAATCGGATCGGTTGACGTGGCGCTCGACGCTTACCGGCTAATCAGTACACGCCGGACACGCCATCGCTTCCGCTGGCACTTCCTGCTTGCTTCGTCCGAAGCTCGCGAGCGCCGCGAGTCCCAGCAGCGCCAAACCGCTGCCGAAGAGAAAGTCGGCGGAAATACCGACATGGTCGACCACCACGCCACCAATGAGCGATCCCAAAGCAATGGCAACCTGAATGATGCTGACAAACAGCGCCGAGCCCGCTTCGGGCGAATCCGGCGTGGCGCGCTGAATCCAGATGCTGAAACACAGCGGCAGTGCGCCGAACGAAACACCCCACGCGAGTACGAGCGCGGCGACCCCGATTGGCGATTGTTCCAGCAACGGCATTGCCAGCAGCGCGAACATGAGCAGAGAAACCATCACGCCCAGAGACACTTTCAGATTACGCGTCACCGTCGACGAAACGGCGAAGTTCGAGAAGAACCCAATAATGCCAAAGCCGAGCAGCAGCCACGTAATCGTCGACATCGTGAAACTCGCGTTATGCAGCAGGAACGGCGTGATGTACGTGTACGAGGAGAAATGCGCGCCGAATACGAGCGCCACCATCAGCATGCTTCTACGCGGATGCGGGCGGCGCAGCAGCGCCACCAGATCGCGCAGCCGCAAGGCGGTGCTCGACGGCAACGACGGCACGAAAACGAACTGCGCCACGAGCGCGATCGCGACAAGCACGCCGGTTGCCATAAACGAAGCACGCCACGACGCGAAGCTGGCGATGAATGTGCCGAGCGGAACACCGATCACCGTCGCGCAAGTCACGCCGGTCAGGATCGTCGCCATCGCTTTGGCTGAATCTTTCGGCTGCACGAGGCGCCCCGATGCCGCCGTTGCCAGGGTCCAGAAGCCGCCCAGCGCCGCGCCGAGCAACGCGCGTCCGACCAGCATGAACAGGAAATCGGGCGCGAAGGCGGAAATCAGATTCGACGCCAGCAGCAAGGCCGTGAGCAACAGAAAGACACGCCGGCGATCCATCCGTCCGGCCACCAGCATCAAACCGGGCGCCGAGATGGCGGCAATCACGCCCGGCACCGTGACCATCAGCCCTGCGGTGCCAGGCAGCACACCCAGATCCGCCGCTATATGCGGCAGTAGTCCGACAGGTAAAAACTCCGTGGTCACGAACGCGAACGCACCGATTGCAACGGCCACAACGGCGAGCCAGGAACGCAGGGACGACGAAGCCCCATCGTCCGGCGAGGCAATGCTCGCCGGCAGATTATCTTCCATCAACATAGTATTGTTTGCGAGTAACTAAACAACGGGTGGGATTGGAGCAGTCACCGGACTAATCAAATCGCAGACTGCAAATCATGAATAAAAAAGCAGGCGGTATTGGCCTGCTTATGATTGCGATCGGAAAAGACAGCGAGTGAAAACCCGAATGGAACACACCTTAACATCGTATTAAATCGCCCGCTGACGACTCCGTAAAATTGCACTCGGGCGTGTGGGTATTCCGATCAGGGTGCCGTGCGCGAATGGAATTGGAGGCGGTGCGTTCTGCTCCCCCACCGCCTCCTGAACTGCCGGCCTGCTATTGGCCAAAATAGATCCTGCATTGCGGCCCGGAAGCGCACGGCCGCTCCTGTCGGCCTCCCACTTCCGTAGCGCCTGCGGCCACCCCGCCATAGGAGGCGTTCTGCACCGGTTGCCCGGCCGGCATCGCGGTCCGCACAGTGTCACCAAACGACATGTCGGTGGTGTCCTGCACTGATTCGTTTGCGTTCTGCATGAGCGCCCGGCCCGACGCGGCTTCGCCCTGCTGGCTGTCCAGTGCGCCGGCTGTGCTCGGCGCCAGAAACAGAGCGGCGCTTGCCAACGCCATCAATAAACGTAGTTTCATGTCCAGACTCCTCGAATCCGGCGCAGCAGCGCTTAACCCCTTCAAAAAAAGAAGTAATCCGCGAAAAACGTCGTGTCATCAAATCGAACTGACGAACTGACAAAGGGGCGAATGCCTATGCGGGACTGCTGCGGCGAGTCACCGAACTAAACGAGTAAATAGTTGCCAGGCCTGAAACCGATGTCGGGCGTGCACGCGCGGCTTGCCGGAAGCGGTCGCCACCAGGCTGGAAACGCAGATTGTTGCTCCGCTGTTTCGTTATAGGTCGGCCACTCAGGATTTCAATCCCGGCGGTGCAGGCGGCCTTGGCGGCACCGGCCGCCGTTCGATCGGCGACATGCAACAACAAAATCAGGCTGGCCGGCGCGTGCGTTACCCGAACAGTGCGTTATGATGCTGGCATAACGCACAAAAATCGGCCCCGCGCGAGGCACCGGCGAGAGACGGAGCGTCGACATGAGACCGACTGTTCGCAATCATTGCATTGTCATCACCGTTTTTTCCATTGCGGCCGTAGGGCTTACCCAGCCGTACCTGCCGCGCGGCGGAGCGCTTGAATATTCACTGATTGGCACAGTCAGCCTTATAGGCGGGCTTGTTGGGCATATGCTGTACCGCAATGTATGGGGCGACGTTCTTTGACGCTGCCGCTGGAATTTCCTTCGATCAATAACCTTACCGCGAGCGGACCCCATCTACGTGGGCTCAATGCTTTCGCGGCTTCCCCTTGCAATCTGTAACTGACAGAACGCCGGACGCTTTAGAAGGACGAATATCTTATGGACGAAAGGAAGCGAGATAGCATGATTGCGTATCTCCGCCACCGCATGGAAGAGTTTGGTATCAAACCAGAAGACCTCGCCGCCGTGCTGGCGGCCGAACCGAAGGGGCAAAAGGCTGAACGCTACCGCAGCGCAACGGGAGATAGCTGGGATGGCCAGGGCGAAATGCCCCAATGGCTTAAACAGGCAATTAGCGCTGGTCAATCAATCGACCACTTCGAATTATCGGCCACGCCGGCACCCGCCCCGCAGCCGAAAAAACAGGTGGATTGGCTAAACGACCCATTCGCGGGAAGTCCGCTTGCGCGCCCGAACAACCGCTAAGCCGTCTGATCGCCAAACCGCTGGAGCAAAGCCATAACCCCGAGGCATAACCCCGTACTGGTTGACGCGCCGGGGCCGTTCACACGTTGCACCGAATGGCGGGACTCGTCGCGTCGCTCTTCGATGCACACGATGCGTCGCCGACACGAGTCGGCGCCGCCGCGTACTGCGGCAATTCGATAAACGTGCTGACCTGCCGGACGATTTGCCAGAACACCTTTTCGAACGAACGGACTCGCTCCGGCTCGAGCATGCCATCGGCAAGCGGATCGGCAAAGATCCAGCTACACAACGCAGGTTCTCCGGGAAAGCGCGGCGCATGATGCCCGGCGACGCACGCGTCCATGGCGATGACGAGGTCCATCCGCGGCGCCCATTCGCCGGTGAATTCCAGCCAGCTTTTCGGGCAGAGTACGCCGAGGTCCGATATACCGGGCCGCAATTGCGCGATCGCAATGGGATGAACGCGCGTGGCCGGCTCCGGCCCCGCGCTGAACGCTTCGAACCGGTGTCCAGCCAGTTCGCGCAGTAAAGCTTCGGCAATGATGCTGCGTGCTGAATTCTCGCGACAGAGAAACAGCACCTTGTATTTTTTGGTCACGCTCACCCCGTGTTTTTTTATCTCTCTCTATGCGCAATTCTGCCGGCCTAGTCTTGCGTCCTCGTGACACTACGATGACGTAATTTGTTGCGCCACAAGAATTTGTACCAGGGCCGTCGACCCACGGGTATCGCGCGCTGCATTGGCGACGAAGTGCAACTGCTCAAAGCCGAATCTTTCAACATACTTTCGACCGCGTGACGGCGGCTCCTCAGACGGAAGCCTCGCTGTCGCGCTGTTCGGACACGATCCGGTTCGCGGCGTCGCTTGCGCCGTCAGACGCCGCCGGTGACGGTTCGAACAGCATCGCCGCAGGCTGCGCGCTGATCGACTTGACGCCGTTCGCAATGCCGGGCGCTGCGACGTACGGGATAAACGCCGCCATCGCAACGACAAAAATAAAAGTAACCATGGCCGTCGTGCCTCTCGGAATCTGCAACGTGGAGGTCAAGCGAAGCGGGTCTTTCGCGGGGAAATAGAGTCAGCAACAAGGAGAGGAGCAGCGGGCACACATACAACCTGTGCCCGACGTGCTGATGCGTCCGCCACCCGCATGCGTGGCAATGAAGAGCCGTCGCTTCACGCCGACGCTCGAACGACACATGTCACGGACATGTCTTTGATTCTAGAAGCGGATATCCCAACGCCGAAGGCCGCTCTCCATATCAATTCGGCCTACGTCTCGGGTCTACCGGCCAGAACTGTCTGTTCAAAACCGCAAGCCGTTCAGGAACTGGAACCAGAGTCCACCCAGTACGCCGGCCGGATGAGCATCGCTGGCACTTTCTTCGTGCTTGCCTGAGTTGGCGTGCTTACCTGGTGCGTCACGATTGGCGGCGGCGTCGTTCACCGTCGTTGCCTCCGCTTTGGCTGAAACGTCGGGGACGTCCTCCGCTTTTGCTGCCGCCTCGGCCGCGACCTCCGCCTTCTCCGCCTCGCGCCGCGCCGCCTGCAAGGCCGACACGCTGTCCGCGATCTGCGCGGCCCGCTGCGCCTCGCATCGACGTCCTAGCAACACGCCGAACAGCACGTCGCGATTGTGGCCGTCGTCGGCGAAACGCATGGCGAGCGAGACCATCTCGGCATACGCTGCTTCGTCCGCGGCACGCGCCGCCGCCTCACGTTCGGCCTGTGCTTTTTGCTGGCGGGTGCGCTGCGCTTCCCAGCCGCGCATCTGCTCGGCATAGACCGCGTCATACACCTTGCGCTGTGCGGCGTCGGAGAGGATCGCGTACGCGTCCTTGATTTCCTGGAAGGTAGCGCGCGCAACTTCTTCGGCACCGTTGTTGCGATCCGGATGCCATTTCATCGCGGCCTTGCGGTAGGCCCGCTTGATTTCTTCGTCCGTGGCGTGCGCGTGCACACCAAGCGTGTCATACAGGGTTGCCATTGCTTGTTCGACCTCGCCGTGATTCGCGTTGCGGACCATCGTAGCATGCAAAAAACGGCTTTATCGTGAAGCGGCAAGCGCGGGCGCCACTGAAAGGCCAGACGAAAAAAAGGCCCCGCCAGTGGCGAGGCCGAATCCCATGTCAAGGAGATGTCATGGAGGAGACGACTCGATCATAGCCGCGTGTCATCGCGCCCCCAAACAATGGTTCGCCATATGCTTATCCGGGGCGGCCTCAACTGCATTGCACCGGGCGGCGTATGTGGATCGAAAACGGCTTCGAAGCATCCGTCAGACGACCCACTGAGCCGCCGATAACCCCGCGCGGTTATATCGTTAGAACAAAAAGTCGCTTCGCCCGGCTCGCGGCGGTCATTAAGATGACACTTCAAAGTCCGGTTCGCCCCGGTTCGTCTACGCGCAGCCCCGCGCCAGCGTCCCGTGAGCCGCTACCGAAGGAGCATTTCGTTGACCAGTTTCGACCATCACCGCCGGCCGCTCGTCATCGGCATCGGCGGCACGACACGCGCGGCGTCGTCGACCGAGCGCGCACTCGGCTTTGCGCTGCGTGGCGCGGAAGCCGCGGGCGCGAATGCCCCCCCCGCCGCCGCCCGCGCGCGCCCCCCCCCGCCTGCCGCGCCCGGCCCCGGAAGCGCCGGCCGCCAACACCCGCCTGTTCGGCGGCACCTTCCTGCATAGCCTGCCCCACTACGCTCCGGAAAACCCTCAACGCACGGCCGAACAGCTCGAGCTGATCGAAGCCGTGCGCCATGCGGACGCGCTGATCATCGCGACGCCCGGCTACCACGGCGGCGTCTCGGGCCTCGTCAAGAACGCACTCGACACGCTCGAGGAGCTGCGCGCCGATGAACGGCCGTATCTGGATGGCCGCGCGGTCGGCTGTATCGTCACCGCTTATGGCTGGCAGGCTGCCGGCTCGGTGCTGACGTCGCTGCGCTCGATCGTCCACGCGTTGCGCGGCTGGCCGACGCCGTTCGGTGCCGGGATCAACACGCTGGAAACGCGCTTCGACACCGTCGACAGTTGTTCCGATGCCAAGGTGGTCGATCAGCTCGCCACGGTCGGCCAGCAGGCCGCGCAATTCGCCCTGGCGTTCAACGCGCATCGCACGCCGACGGCAGCGCCGCTCGGCAATGCAGTCAAGGAAGCGCAACCCGCCCGGTTGCTGCACGCGGTTTAGCGCCTTTGCGTACGGCGTCAAGGACCCACGCTCGCACTTGCGGGGTCCTCGACGCACCCGCGTTTGCACTGAACCGGCGGCCATCCCGCTGCCTCGACGAACCATTCGACGCATGCGTGCGTTTGCCTCCCATCCCGCCAACCGCAGCATCCTCCAACGATACTTTCAAGGCCGACAAGCCGCGCCATGCGCGTTCGAACGCGCTCGTGTTTCCGCTCGCCCAAACCGTGCGCCACACAACAGACCGTACGCCCACAACGCCGGATAGTGTGTTCGAACGCCTCGCTGATTTGCTTACGACGAAAGATTGGTTCACCCGCTGCGCGGCGCGGCCTACGCTTGATCCTGCCCGCTCACTCACCGGTTGCCTGACGCACAGGGTTGCGTCCCGCGCGCCGGCTCCTCAGCAATACACGCGGGCACACTCACTGCCACGACCATGAATTCAAATATCCGCTACAAGGGCTACGAAGTCGCACCGGCTGCGCAACTGCTGCCCAACGGCCTGTTCGCCGCCAACCTGACCATCGAGAAAACGTCTGCAAGCCAGGGCCAGGCTTATTCGTTCGACGCACTCGACTACTTCTTCGACGAAGAGCACGCGCTCGCCTATGCGTTCCGTTGGGGACGCATGTGGATCGACAGCCGCAAGTAACGCCGGCAGACTCGTCCGATAGCACCCAGGCGGTCACGCCGGTCTCGCGCGCAGAACCGGAGAAGACCGTCCACCCCGCGAGCCGGCAAACGCGGGCCACCTTGCGCCACCCGGCGTCGATTCTTAAGCGGCTGTGCCAGAATAGACGATACCTCAGTTAAAGGAGACGCCTGCGATGACATGGACCGTCGATCAACAGTTGGCCCTAACCGCAACCGAAGCGGTCGCCGCGATCCAGTCCGGGCGCCTCAAGGCCGCCGACTATATGGCCACGCTGCTGGCGCGCGCGGCGTCGCTCTCGAGCCTCAATGCGCTCACCACGCTCGACCTCGACGGCGCGCTGGCCGCCGCGCAGCGCATCGATGCATTGCCGCCCGAAGCAAAAGCGCAATTGCCGCTCGCCGGTTTGCCCATCGTCGTGAAGGACAACATCAACACGGCCGGATTGCAGACCTCGGCGGGCACGCCCGCTTTGGAAGGCTTCGTACCGAAGACGAACGCGCCTTCGGTACAACGGCTTCTCGATGCCGGCGCGATCATCCTCGGCAAAGCCAACATGCACGAACTCGCGTTCGGCATCACCAGCACGAACTTCGCCACGCACGCCGGGCCGGTGCGCAATCCGTACGACCCAACGCTGATTCCCGGCGGTTCGTCGGGCGGCACCGCTGCCGCGATCGCCGCGCGCATCGTGCCCGCCGGTCTGGGCACCGACACCGGCGGCTCGACTCGCATTCCGGCTGCGTTGACCGGCATTGCGGGGTTTCGTCCGTCGGTTGGTAACGGTGGGGCCGAACGGCGTTATCACGACCCGAATGCCGTCGTGCCGATCAGCCATACGCGCGATACGGTGGGGCCGATGGCGCGCACGGTTGCCGATATCGCTTTGCTCGACGGCGTGATCACCGGAACGGGACCGTTGCCCGCGCTCACGTTGAACGGTTTGCGCATCGGCCTGCCCGAGCCGCTCTGGGAAGGGCTCGAACACCAGGTGGAAGACGTTGCACGCGCCGCCTTGCGCCGCCTCGAAGCAGCAGGCGTCACCTTCGTGCCTGTAGCGATGAGCGAACTGGCGACCTTGAACAGCCACGTCGGCGGACCGATCGCGATCCACGAGCCGCGCGAGGACGTGCTCGCCTGGCTCGTCGCCAATAACGCGCCGGTAAAGACAGTCAGAGAAATGGCAGCCCGCATCGCGAGCCCTGACGTGCGCGCGATCTACGACGGCGTGCTCGCCGACGTACTCGGCGCTCATTACGACGCAGCGCTGAAGCAATGGCGGCCGCGCTTGCAGCAGTATGTCGCGGCGACTTTCGCGGACGAGCGTCTCGATGCGCTGCTGTTCCCCACCACGCGCCTCGCCGCGGTGCCGATCGACGACCTGCACGGCTCGTCGACGGTATCGATCGATGGCGCCGCGCCAATCGATACGATGGACGCGTTCCTGCGCAATACCGACCCGGCCAGCACGTCCGGCATTCCGGGCTTGTCGCTGGCGGCTGGGATGACTGCCGGCGGCCTGCCGGTCGGCCTGGAACTGGATGGCCCGCTCGGCGAGGACCGGCGGCTGCTGGCGATCGGCGTCGCCTTCGAACAATTGCTCGGCGTGCTGCCAGCGCCGGTGCTCTGACGGCTTTGAAAATGCCGTCGAAGGTGCCAATGAAGATGTCGCCGAACACGCCAGTAAAAAACCGCCGATCCGCATGCCGATGACCGTACCCAAACCCGCCCGCATTCGCCAAACTATTCTGCGCACCGCCGCCGCATTGGCGGTCGCCTTCACCGCCGTCTCCTGCGCGCGTCTTGCTACAGTCGATTCGAACGCGCTCTGGAAAATAGTCGATATGCGCTGCGTGCCCTCGCAACAGGCCACCGGCACGCCGGGCCAATGCACGGTCGTCGATCTCGACAAACGTTATGTGATCCTGAAGGATATTGTCGGCCGCTCACAGCATCTGCTGATTCCGACCGACCGCGTCACCGGCATAGAAAGCCCATTCGTGCTTGCGCCGAATGCACAAGACTACTGGGACGACGCGTGGGTGTCGCGGCTCTACGTCGATAAGTCCGTCAAGCGATCCTTGCCCGACAATCAACTCGGCATCGAGATCAACTCGCAATTCCGCCGCACGCAAAACCAACTGCATATCCATATCGATTGCATGCACAGCAAGGTGAGCGACGCCTTGGCGCGTCACGCGAAGGACACGCCCGGCGAGTGGCGCTGGGATACGCTCGACGGCCAGCGCTACCGGATCATGCGCGTCACCTCGCTCACTCAGGCGAGTAATCCGTTTCGCATCGTCGCGCGTGATAACAGAGGCGCTGCGGCGATGGCCATGCAAACCATCCTCGTGACGGGTGCGGGGCCGTCGGCGGAGAAGGACGGCTGGCTCGTCGTGAATAGCGGCCTCGACGTCGGCAACGGCAGCGGCTCGGCGGAAGGCTTGCTCGATCACGCTTGCCGCGTGGCGGACGATAAATAAGCGTCTGTTACCGATCGCCCGGACAGTATCCGCGAGGACCTTGCACGGCGGTCGGCGCGCCGGGTGCTAGCGGCTTGGCGCTGCGCAAGGGCTGGCGATGTGCCCCCCCGCTTTTGCACATATGCGCAGATGCATTGCTGAACAAAATGGTTCTAGTCGCGTGAATTGGTCCGTAGGATCGGTCTAAACCTGCATTCCGACCGATCCAGCCGATGGCGATTTATCTCAACGACACGCAACGTAAAACACTCGCCAAACAGGCTGTAAGCTGGACATGGCGCACGCAATGGCCGACGTGGCTGCTGATCGCTACAATCTACGGTGGATGGTTCGGTGTGGCAACGCATGCGCGTGGGCTCGGCCTGCCGCTGACCACTGTGCTGCTGGCGTTGCTGGGTGCGTGGTACATGTCCCTGCAACATGAGTTGCTGCACGGCCATCCGACGCGTTGGCCGTTCGTCAACGCACTATTGGGATTCGCGCCGCTCGCGGTGTGGTTTCCGTACAGCGTCTATCGTGATTCGCATCTTCAGCATCACGACGACCCGCATCTGACGCTTCCTGAGTGCGATCCCGAAAGCTACTTCGTCAGTCAGCGCGTGTGGCAACGTGCGGGTTTGGCGATTCGCGCGCTGCTGACCTTCCGCAATACGTTTATCGGCCGCCTGCTAGTCGGGCCGGCTTTTGCCATAGCGGCAACGGGTGTCGATGAATTCCGCAGTATCAAACGTGGTGATTTGCGTCATGTGCCGATGTGGGTCGCGCATCTGGTTGCGTTAGCCGCGCTGACGGTGTGGCTTCAACGCGTCTGCGGAATCCCAGCCTGGGCCTTTATCGTCGGCGCAGGTTATGGATCGTTGTCGTTAGGTTCGATCCGCTCGTTTCAGGAACATCGGGTGGCACATGCTTATGAGCATCGCACCGTCATCAATGAGGCGGGGTGGTTCTGGCGGCTGCTGTTCCTGAACAACAACTACCATCTCGTGCACCACGACTTGCCTCATGTGCCGTGGTTTGCACTTCAGGAGGTTTATGAAACGTCAAGGCAGCAATATATAGAACGCTCGGGAGGATTTCTGGTAAAGGGTTACAGCGAATGGATCAAACTTTATGCGTTCGCTTCGGTTGCGCCTCCGGTTTATGGGGATCTATCCGATTTGATCCAGCGCAATCCACGTGCTTCCGACAGTTTTGCGGGTAAATTGCGGGTAAAATTCATGATAGTTGTCCGTCGAGGAGAACTCCGTGAAGCTAACCTACCCGCTACTGCTGAACGCCAAACCACAAGACAAGCCCTATAAGATCCTTGACCTTGCCTCTGTACAAAAGCATTTCTCCGAGGCTGGCGTAGCACGTCAGAAGACTCCGGAAAGTCTTTATATCGTTGCAGAGTTACCGCGCACAGCCTCCGGAAAGGTTCGAAAACCCGACCTGCGCAGGCAGGTCAACGGGAGTTGACCGATTCATTACAGTTGCATCAATTCATAAGCGCAAAGCGCCGCGATCTCCGTAACGCCGCCATCGACCGGAAGACACGCGCCGGTAATGAAGCGCGCTTCGTCGCTGGCGAGGAACAATGCGGCCGATGCGACGTCCCATGCGTCTCCCTCGATGCCGAGCGGCGCGATCTTCCGGCGCCGCTCCCTGCTCTCGTCGTCCAGCATGGATTCGACCATCGGCGTGAGGATATGACCCGGCGCAATCGCATTGGCGCGCATGCCGTCGCGTCCATACGCGACCGCCAATTCTCGCGTAAAAGCAATCATGCCGGCCTTTGACGACCCATAGGCGGCCGACCCATGACTCCGGATCCCCGCGGTCGAACTGACATTGACCACCGAGCCGCCTCCATCCGCGATCAGTCGCGGTGCCGCGCTGCGGCTCATCAGAAACGCACTCTTCAGATTCACGTCGATGATGCGATCCCACGAAGCCTCGTCGAGATTATCGAAGCGGCCGCCCGCACCTGCCACGCCGACGTTGTTCACCAGCACGTGGAGCGCGCCGTAACGTTCGACCGTGGCGGCCACGATACGCGCGCAGGCATCACTGTCGGTGACATCGGCAGCACAGACAAACGCATTGCCGTCCGCCTCATGAATCATCGCAAGCGTCTCGGCGGCTCGCGCCTCGTGCTGGTCGACGAGGCACACCGACGCACCTTCACGCGCGAAAACGCAGGCAATCGCCTTGCCCGTGCCGACGCCGTGACCTTGCGAACCGGCACCCGTCACGATCGCGACCTTACCCGCAAGACGCTGATGGAATGTTTTTGGATAAGGCATCTCGTTACCCAATATGAAGTAAACCGATGAACAATCAATGAGGAGGACGCAAGACTGTTACGCGACCTTCATGAGACGCCAGAATAACCTCGTCACCGGGGTGAAAGCGCATGGGGATTTCATCGAGCGGTACCTTGCCGCCATCGAGACCGCGGCTATACGTACTTTCATCGAACGTAAACGTTCCACTGCGGCCATCTTCGCCCTGCACTGCCACCTCGCGCTGCGTGATCGAGGTGATATTGCCGACGATCGGCGTGTTACCGGACGCCGCCATCACCCGGATGTCCATGGAGAGCCGGAAGCGATCCGAGTAGTTCGCCACACCCGTATGCGGAGTGTTCAAATGCATGATGACCACATCGCCCGGGCGATAAGTCGTGCGACGCCACGCGTGCGCGGGTACTGCGCCATCGGGGATCGGAAACAGCGGCGGCTGCGAGAGATCATGCAAATAGGGCCCTTTATGCAGCCCTTCGGCAAGTACCAGCCCACCGACATCCGCATCAATTTCCGCGAGCGGGATCCAGCAGATGAGGAACGGTATGCCCGCGTTGTAGAAGCCGTCCTGATGAACGTAATCGAAGCGGGGACGGGAGCGATCCTGTGCCGGCGGCGTCGCGCGGTATTCCACAGTCGGAATCCAGAACGGCTCGTCGGCAAGCAGTCTGGTAAAGAAGCGATGGATGGCCGGCTCGGCAACGAATGGCTTCCATATCTTGCGTGCCGCGAGCGGTTCCATCCGAAACGGGAATTCGCTGAGACTCTTGCCGCTGTAGCGAGCGATCGGATCGCCAGGGGAAATCACGCCGAGCTGCGCGATCTCGTCGAGAAATTTGCTACGCAAGCGCTCGACCGCCTCCGTATCCAGCACACCCCGGAAGAACCAGTAGCCATCGCGTTCCCAGGCCGCCTCAAGTGCCACGCGGTTGTCGAGAATATCGTTCGATACGTGCAGTTCCTGCATGGCCGGCAGCACACCAGCTTCCAGTACTGGGGTCATTTCGTCTCCTTATTGTTCGTCGCGGCTCATTCGTGCGGTCGATATCCCACCCGTGACGCCCGGAATTCGAGTCTAGTCTTGAGCCCAATTTAATGCAACTATCAGTTGCATTATCAGTACGAGCAAATGCCGGACCTGGTTCGTGACGAAGGGTCTCATCAGATCTTCCAACCTCATCTCCTGCCGAGGATGTTGCATCGTTGCGCGTGTTGTCGGCCGCTAACAACTTGGGGAAAACCACACGACAATATTCGTTGCACTTTCTGAATGTCGTGCATATATTTGCATTCAATCGCGCAGGAGTACCCCATGGATCACGTCGAATCAGCAACCCGGGAAACCGGGCCATCGCCGCAATGTGACGCCACCGCGGCCTTGCCTGTGCCGCACGTCTATCGCGGGCGAACGGTAGTGGGCAATACAGTCACGCACGTATCGCGCGATCTTGGCAAAGGATTCTGCACGCCAGCGATAGATCTCGACGATCTCGTCTGGCCCCGTGCGCAGGCGGGTCCGGCATTCGATCTGCCGATTGCAGAAGTCATCGATTTCCTTGTCGAGCTCGGTCCGCGGCTGCATCTGGACGTGAACCAGCTGATGCAACAGGCACTCGAATCGATGATCGAAGTGAGCCCGCTCGGGCGTCGAATTCTGGAGAATTGCTACCGCGATATCCCGAACCTGTTTTCCCGCGGCGTGATCGAAGATGAATTGCGCCTCAGCCTCGGCGAGGCCGGCTTCATTGACGGCTGGATGCCGCGCACATTGCGTGGCCGCCCAAGCCGTCTGCGCGCATTTCCGCCCAGACTGGTTCACATACTTGCCGGTAATTCGCCGATGGTGGCGGCGATGACGGTGATGCGCGCGGCACTGACCAAAGGCGTGCATCTGCTGAAACTGCCGTCCAACGATTTGTTCACCGCGACCGCCATTCTGCGCACGATGGCCGAGATCGACCCGGCACATCCGTTGACACAGTCGTTTTCGGCAGCTTACTGGCGCGGTGGCGACGAAAACGTCGAGTCGATCCTGTATCGCCCGCAGTACTTCGACAAGCTTGTCGTGTGGGGCGGCGAAAGCGCCGTGCGCCACGCGATGCGTTACGCCGGCCCCGGTCTCGAACTGGTCGCATTCGACCCCAAGGTATCGATCTCGCTGATCGGCCGGGAAGCGTTTGCTTCTGACGAACTGCTGAAGCAGGTGGCGCGTGCCGGCGCAGCCGACGTGCAGTCGTTCAATCAGGATGCCTGTAACGCGAGCCGCTATCAGTTCATAGAAGGCAATGAAGAAGACGCCGACCGCTATTGCGAACATCTGGCAGCCGCGCTTGGCGAAGACTTTCGCTATGGCGACGGTCAGGGTCCTCTCGTACCGGCCGACATCCGCGAGGCAGTCGACGTATTGCGCGAGATGGAACCCCTTTATCGCGTGTTCGGGGGATACGACGGCAAGGGCCTCGTCATCAGGTCTGACGAGCGGGTGGACTTCCATCCCATCTGCAAAACCGTGAATGTCGTACCGGTGCAAAGCCTGCGTGATGCCACCCGCTTTGCCACCGTGGCGACGCAGACCGTGGGCATTTATCCGCCGCATCGCGTCGTCGAAGTACGCGATGCCCTTGCATGTGCCGGCGTGCAGCGCATCGTGACGCTCGGCGAATCGATTTCGGACGGCGTCGGCGGCTATCCGCATGACGGCATGTTTCCCATCCACCGTTTCATGAAGTGGATATCTGAAGAAGCGGGCGACGTAGCCGAAGCCGGCCGGCCCGTGTGAAATCCGCTTTGCTTTCATTCGGGAGAGATTTTTGATGACCGCTATACCGACGCCCTCCGCTATCTGGCTCATCACGGGTGTGTCGTCCGGTTTCGGCCGCGCCCTCGCCGAAGCCGTCCTGGCTCGTGGCGACCGGGTGGTCGGTACCGTACGCGACGCCTCTCAGATCGCGGCGTTCGAACAGATGTCGCCTGACGGATTCGCACATGGCGTCGTGCTCGACGTCACCGATTCAACTGCCGTGCCTCACGCAATCGCAGAGGCGCTTTCTCACGCAGGCACCATCGACGTGCTCGTCAACAACGCCGGATACGGTCTGTTCGGCGCACTGGAAGAGGTCTCCGACGCCGAGGCGAGGCAGGTCTTCGAGACGAATTTCTTCGGCACCGTGAACACCATCCGGGCCGTGCTGCCGCACTTCCGTCAGCGAGGCTCCGGACATATCGTCAACCTGTCGTCTGTCGCGGGGTTGATCGGCATCACGGGATGCAGCTTCTATTGCGCTTCCAAGCATGCGGTCGAAGGCCTGTCGGAGTCGCTTGCGCGAGAACTCAAACCGTTCGGCGTGCACGTCACACTCGTCGAACCCGGCGGATTTCGCACCAATTTTGCGGGCGGCTCGCTGCGCTGGAGCGAAGCCGTCGAACCTGCGTACGCGGAATCCGTGGGCCGGATACGCGAACAGATGTCCCACTATCACGGTACGCAGTCCGGCGATCCGGCCAAGGCTGCGGCAGCGATTATTCAGGCGGTCCGCGCCGAACCGCCACCGTTGCGGTTGCCGCTCGGGCCCGATGCCGTGAGCGTGGTACGCGACAAACTTGCGTCCTTGCAGGACAACCTCGACGCGTGGCTCGAAGTCTCAAGCGCCACGGATTTCGATCAATAACGCACTGGCGCGTGACGCAATGTTGCGTCACGCCGGAGATACCATGTCGACGCTCAACCTCTTTTACGGCCTGCTTGAACAGGACGGGGACCCATTTCGCCACCATCCCGACAATTTGCGCGCGCTTCAACTGACGGCAATGCAGGAGCGTTTCGCCCAGCGCCGTGAACAGATCAGACTGCTAGGCCGTCGCGCCGCCGACACGGGCGTCGATGAAATCCGCTGCGAAGCCGACATGGTGCCGCTGCTTTTCGCGCATCAGATTTACAAGAGCTATCCCGAACAGTTCGTGGAAAGCGGTCGCTGGAAGCATCTGAATACCTGGCTGCAAACGCTGACGAGCAGACTGGTGACTGACGTCAATGTCGACGGAGTCGACAACGTCGATGCATGGATGGATCGCCTGAGTAGCGCCGGACATCATGTGTTCAGTTCGAGCGGCACCTCTGGCAAATGCAGTTTCATCAATCAGACGCGCGCCGACCTGGACCACGTAACAGCGTCGTGCGTAAAACTCGGCGTGTATGGAAACAAGCTAATCGCGCGGGATTTCGGCAAACGTGCGGTGTTTCTGATGATGCCGCCGAGCGGCGCGCATCGTCATATCGGGCCGGTCCTGAGCGCCGCCACGCAGCTCGGCAGCGAAAACACGCTGATGTTCGATGATCCGGCGCTCGCCTCCGCGACGATCGCGATGGGCCGCATGCGCCGCGCGCTCGCGGACGGCAGCGCAAAGCCGAGCGAGATAGCGGCTTTCCAGGAGCAGGCGGCCGCGCGTCAGCGACACACCGGCGCAATGATTGACCGTTTTCTCGACAAACTACTCGCTCGCCGCGATGGGCCTGTGCTCGTGCAAGGCAACTGGTCGCTGCACTGGACGCTGGTCGACTACGCGCGCCGGCGCGGCGTGGCGGATGGCATCTGTCATCCGGAAACGGTTATCACCACAGGCGGCGGCTTGAAGGGTACTCAGGCGCCGGCCGATTTCCGCAAGCAGATCATCGACTTCTATGGCATTCAACCGGAGAACGTCCAGAACAGCTATGGCATGTCCGAAATGATCGGCACCGGCCCGTGGTCCGAGGTGGCACAAGGCTATGCGATCTGTCCGTGGATCGTCCCGTTCGTACTCGACAAGTCAGGCGAAAAACTGCTGAATCCCGCCGATGGCAAGGGAGTGGTCGAAGGCCGATTTGCGTTCTTCGATCTGCTCGCCGAAGGGTACTGGGGCGGATTCATCACTGGCGACAAGGTGACAGTCGACTTCTCTCCCGAAGGCGCCACGGACGGTTTCAAGGGGCCGCTCGTCAGGCAGGTCGGCCGTTACGCGGATCTCGAGGAAGGCGAGGACAAACTGTCCTGCGCGGGCACGATGGAATCTTATGTCCGCGGCATGATCGACGTGTGACGTAGCTGGCGCGCCGGCCTGCCCAAGGTCGGCCCCACTGGCGGACCGGCAGGGACGTGAGTACACTTCTTCTTTTCCCTCGTGTCCCTCTGCCCATGGTCAAGCCCTCGGCACTTCGAGCTTCGCGCTCCGCTACCGTTGACGGCACTGCGACAGCCGCACCGCGCTCCGCGGGGCGCCCCACGCAGGACGCCGCCGCCGAATTGCGCGAAAGGCTCCTGAACGCAGCCACGCAGACTTTCCGGGCAGAAGGGTTCGGCGGGGCCAGAGTCGAAGAAATCGCCGAGCGTGCGGGAATCAGCAAGACCACCGTTTACCGGCAGTACGGCACCAAGGAAGACCTGTTTCGCGCTGCTATCTGGCACGGCATGTCGGATCTGCGTGGCAGGATCGAAGAACTGCTGAAGCCGCGCCGCGACTTCGCGAAGACATTGCTGGTCCTGGTGCGCACACTGACGGACCATATGGCGACCACGGACACGATCGAAATCACCCGCGTCAGTGTCGGAGAATCGCATCGCTTTCCGGATGTAGCGAAAGGATTTCTGCAATACGTGAATGCGATGCTGGAACCGGTAGCGGCCTTCATCGCCTCGGCCGCTCAAGGCGGGACAATAAACGTCTCCGACGCGCCACAGGCCGCCCGCGACCTGCTGACGCTCGTAGCCGGCAGCGTGGAAGTCCTGATGGGCATTCCAACCACGCCCGCGCAACGCGAGCAGCGTGCCGCACACATTCAGCAGTTGCTGCTCTCCGCGTGGCGGTATCAGTTGCCCGACCACCAGCACAACTCGCGAACTTAGGTCCCGCCCTCGTCTGTGCATCCATCTGGCCCACGACCTGAAACTGGGCCGGCACGCTTTTTTGCGGCAGGAATCTAGCGTATCATTATCCGTACGCAAGTCAACTATACGCACGGAGACAGGTATGATCACAGCGCCACTCTTTACGCCACTTTCGGTCCGCGGAGTTACGCTGGCAAACCGTATCGTCATGTCGCCGATGACGCGCGGCTTCTCTCCCGACGGCATGCCCGGGCCTGATGTCGCCTCGTATTATCAGCGGCGCGCCGAAGGCGAGACGGGGCTCATCATTACTGAAGGTGTCGGCATCGATCATCCATCGGCGCTCGGCGAAGCCGGTCTCGGAGAAAACTCAATCCCGACACTGGCCGGAGCGGAGTCGGTCGCAGCGTGGCGGTGTGTGACGGATGCGGTACACACGAGTGGCGGTGTGATTTTTCCGCAGTTGTGGCACATGGGTCCGATGAAGGAAGCCAATACCGGTCCCGTTCCTGCTGCAGCGCCGATGCGCCCTTCCGGACTGTGGGGTCCGGCCGGTCGCCTGACCTCGCTCGATGCCGGCTATCTGGCGCGCGTGAGTGCCCCTACCCGCGCGATGAGCGATGAAGAAATCGCAGATGTCATCGCTGCCTATCGCCGCAGCGCGTCATACGCGAAGGCCGCGGGGTTCGACGGAATTGCCATTCACGGCGGCCACGGCTACCTGATCGATTCCTTTCTCTGGAGTGAGACCAATCAACGCGCCGACGCCTGGGGCAAAGATCGGACTGCCAGGAGCCGTTTTGCCGCGGAAGTGGTCCGCGAAATCCGCGCGGAGATCGGCGAAACCATGCCCATCAGTTTCCGCTTTTCGCAGTGGAAACAGCAGGATTTCAAGGCACGTCTTGCGACCACACCTGCCGAACTCGAACAGACGCTCGGGCCGCTCGCCGAGGCGGGCGTCGATATTTTCGAGGCAAGCACGCGGTATTTCAATCGCGCGGAGTTCGACGGCTCGGAGATGAATCTCGCTGGCTGGGTGAAAAAGGTGACAGGCAAGCTCTCGATGACCGTGGGCGGCATCGGGATCAACAAAGGGTTCTATGACTCGATGGCCGGGACGGAAACCGTTGCCCAGCCCGACCTCACGCCGTTGCTCGATCGGTTCCTGCGCAACGAGTTCGATCTGATCGGAGTGGGACGCTCGCTGCTGCATGACGCGCACTGGGCTCGACGCGCCCGTCTGGGTGAACCGTTCCTCGGATTCAGCACGGATTCCCTGACGCGTTTGACCTGAGTGGCGAGGCCCTCGTGAGATCCTGGACGTCAAGGGGATCGCGAGGGCCCGCCGACCGCTTCAGACCCTCGCCTCGTAAAGCAGCGTCCACCAGCACGTCACCCCACGGAAGACGGCGCCCCGTGCACGGCTCTATGAACGGCCAGTGACCGGAATGGCCGCACCGGTCACGGCCGAGGCAGCCTGGGACGCGAGGAAGAGAATAACCGCCGCGATGTCAGCAGGCTGCACCCAGCGCGAAAAATCCGCATCAGGCATGTCCTTACGATTCTGCGACGTATCGATGGTGCCTGGCAAAATCGCGTTCACTGTAATGCCGCGATCCTTCAGTTCGTCGGCGAGCGCTTCGGTAAGACGTAGCACGCCCGCTTTTGATGCCGCATAGGCACCCATCCCCGTGCCCGCGCGCAGCGCCGCCCCTGCACTGATATTGACGATGCGGCCGCCCTGCGGTTCGGCGCCAATCAGATCAAGCGCCGCCCTCGATGCCGTCGCCGCCGTGCGAACGTTCATCTGGTACATCAGATCCCAAGCATCCAGATCACTATCAGCCAGCGTTTCCCAGCGAAAGCCACCGGCCACGTTGATCAATGCATTCAGCGATCCGAACCGCTCGACGACCGACGACATCGCCGTCCGTGCGCGGCCGAGATCGGTCAGATCGACGCCACCCAGCCGCCATTGGGTGTCCTGCCCTTCCTGCCCCTCCTGGGCCGACGCGTCAGGCGCCGATGCCCGATCCAGCAACGCGACCTTCCATCCGTCGGCGGCAAACGCGTCGCCAACCGCCCGTCCGAGTGTGCCGAATCCACCTGTAATCGCGACGACTCGTTGCATGTAAAACACCTCTGTTTCGTAACGGAATGGCCCCGGCCCAACCAGGCGCAGGCTGCCTAGCGGCCCTTGAAAACCGGATCGCGCTTCTCGCGAAACGCATTCACCGCTTCCTGATGATCCTCGGTCTGATTGGACAGCGCCTCATAGGCGATAGACGCATCGAGTATCGAATGCGCCAGTTGCTTCAAACCAATGTTGATCGAGGTCTTGGTCCACTGGATGGCCAGCGAAGCACCCGATGCCAGACGCTTCGCCATCGTGGCTACGACCGCATCGAGTTCGTCGGCTGGAACGGCGTAGTTGATCAGGCCGAGACGGGCCGCCTCTTCTGCACCCAGCAGATCGCCGGTCAGCAGATATTCCTTGGCCTTCGCATAGCCGATGAGTTGCGGCCAGATGACCGCCCCGCCGTCACCCGCGACGAAACCCACCTTCACATGTGGATCGCCGATCTTCGCATGGTTTGCCGCGTAACTCAGATCGCAAAAAAGCGCGATGGTCGCCCCGAGTCCCACCGCGTGACCGTTGATCTTGGCAATGACGGGTTTCGGACAATCGAGCATCGAAAAGATGATTTTCTTTGCGCGCTGCATACCGGCAAGAAACTGCGACGGATCGTCGATCACCTGTTGCATGTGCTCGATATCGCCGCCGGCGCTAAATGCACGGCCGGCCCCCGTGAGCACGACAACCTGGGTTTCGGGATCTTCCGTAACGTCGACGAAGAGCCGCGAAAACTCGACGTCCATCTGTTCGTCGAACGCGTTCAACGTATCGGGCCGGTTGAGGGTAACGGTGAGGATGCCGCCGTCACGCTCCAGCAACAACGCCTGATAGTCCAGTAAATTCATGGCTAGCCTGTCCACAGTGACGCAAATGTGCGGGGGCGTTGCAGCTCCTCACTCGCGCTTGCGTAGTCATTTGATCAGTCAAAAAAGCTCGTGAAGCTTGCAGCCCGATGTCTCCCGTGTGGCGACACGATATCGAGCGGCTAGGCCCGGGCGGGCAGGAAGCGGCGCCCGTTGTCATACATGATTTTCCGGGTGTCCTCCTCGGACAACGGCCCGCACGCTTCGCTTGCGAAATCGATGGGTTCAGGAACGCCTTCTGCGTGCGGATAGTCGGAGCCCATCAACAGGAAGTCCGCCGAACCGGTCTGCTCGACGATCTGTGCCAGGTCGTCTTCCGGATACGCTACCACGAAGACATTTTCCTTGAAAATCTGGCTCGGCCGGCTCTTCAACTGACCACAGGGCCAGTAGCCATTCTTCGACATACCCCGGCACTTGTCCATCTTGACCAGCATGGACGGTACCCACTCCGCGCCGTTTTCCGCGCTGCACAGTTTGACGTTCGGAAAACGCTCGAAGAAATTGTAGAAGATGAAGGACGACAGCGTTTCGATCACGGGACGCTCGCCGTAACCATGCATCCACACAAAGGCGGTCTGGCGCTGGCGCGACTGCTGTACCGGTTCGCCCCATACGGCCATGTGGTCCTTCATGTAGATGGCTTCTGAAACGTGGAAAGTCACGCACACACCCGCCTCGTTCAGAATCGACCAGTACGGATCGAAATACGGGTCGCCAGGCGCGCGTCCATTGAACGGACCCATCGGCATCAGAATCACACGCACGCCATTCGCCACCAGCCATTTTGCTTCGGCGACGGCAGAGTCGAGATCGTCGAGCGTCACGATCGGCGTGCTGTAAATACGGTCCTTGTAGTTGAAGGTCCAGTCGTCGAGCATCCAGCGGTTGTACGCGTGCAGTACAGCGTTTGCCGCAACGGGTTCGTTCAGATAGGAAATGCACGCCACCATTTCGCCGACATACATCGTGCACGCCTCGACGCCGAACTCATCCATTTTCTTCAGACGCGCATCACGGTTGAACATGTCCGGAGTCGGAGGCACCCGCATTTCGACGTTGCTCTGGCCGTCCTTCATGGCTCGCAGCCATTCGTGCAGTTTCCCCGGCGGCGGCACGAGCCCTTCTGCCGACGTGTAGCCTTCGCTGATCTCCACCTTGCGATCGCCGACGTACATGCAGCGGTTTCCTTCTGCGGTAACCCGGCTGGTAAAGCCCCATTCTTTCTTGAACTTCTCGGGCAGGTAACGGCTGAACGCATCCTCCACTTCGTAGAAATGCGTGTCGGCGTCGTAGATCTTTCCTTGGTAGGTCTGCATGAAAAAGTCTCCTGTCGATATGAAGCGAGCAATCAATGCCGCGCCTGTTGGCCTGCTGATACCAGAGTATCGGCACACGCAGTCGACGTTCAAACCCCCATATCGAAACCAGAAAGACCGATACCGGATTGATATCGGCGAAAGCGACCATCACAACGCGTAGGACATACGCGAAATATTTTATGTAACTATGCGCACGGCGTTCAACTATGAGAAAATGAACAAAAGCCGACCTAAAAAGGAGACATCCAATGCACGCTGATGCACTGCCGCAATCGTCTTCGCGTCAACCGCTCGTCGAGGGTCCTCGACGCTGGTTCCTGCTTGCGCTACTGATATCGGCGGTCTCGGCGTCAGCCGGCATCACCGTGATTTACACGATGCTCGTGACGCTCTACAGGGTTTTCCCCGGATCAGCCACGGTTGGCTGGACGGTGACCGCGTACTGGCTCGGCGCGGCGGTCTTCGCGGCAATCTGTGGACGGCTGGGGGATCTGCTCGGCTACCGGCGTGTCCTGCTCATGGTACTCGCGATCGCTACCGTGGGAGGCATCGTGTCGGCGTGCGCGCCAAACCTCGCCGTGCTGATCGCCGGCTGCGTGATGCAGTCGATCGCGTCGGGCATCACACCGCTTTCCATGGGGCTCGTCCGCGAAAATCTGCCGGCCCGCGATATACCTTCGGCAGTCGGACTTGTCACCGCGGCCGGCATGGTCTCGGCCGGATTGATCTACATTTGCGCCGGTATCGTGATAGATCGCTACTCATGGCAAGGCGGGTTCTGGCTGAAAGTCGTGCTGTGCGTGATGACAATCGCGGCGGTACGTTTGTGCGTGCCGAAATCGAGCCCCAGGCCCGGCACGCAAATCGATTTCGTGCGTGGCCTCGCCTTCGCGCCGGCGTTGTGTGCGATTCTCTTTGCGGTGCAGCAAATCCACACATGGGGACTGCGGGATCCGCGAACCGCCGGCTTGCTGATCGGCGGCGCAGTGATACTGTGGTTCTGGGCGCGGCATCAGCGCAGTGTGGCGGATCCGCTTATCAACATCCGCTTACTGGCCAAACGCCAGGTGATCCTCGCGAACGCCTGCATGATGTGCATCGCGGTCGGCGCCATGCAACTCGGACAGGTGTTCTCGCTCTTTTTGCAACAGCCGGCGTGGACACGTGCCGGGTTCGGACTGACAGCGACCGGCGCAGGCCTGCTCATGTTCACCTTTAACGTCACCGCGATGCTCGCCAGTCCGTGGAGCGGTCGCGTTGCCGCACGCCATACCGCGCGGCCGGCGGCGCTGATCGGCATGAGCATGCTGGTGGTTGCCTGGGCGTGTCTGATCCCGCTTCATCGCAGTGTGGTGCTGTTCGTTCCAGGCGCGATGCTCTGTTCGTTCGGGCTCGCCTTTGCGCAGACCGCTGTCTACAACCTGATTATCGAAGCGACACCCGCGCAACAGACAGGCGAAGCGACCGGCCTGCTCTACGTGTTTTTCTCGTGCTTCTTCGCGGTTGGCGCGCAAGCGGTTTTCACGCTACTGCAGGGCGCCTCCGTGAGCAACGGCGGCGCCTCGTTTCCGGCGGCGCAAAGCTATGTGGTGGTGTTTGGATATGTTGCCGGCAGTGCGCTGCTAGGGCTCGTTATCGCATACGCGTTGCCGAAGCGTCGCGGCCCGGACCATCGTCCCAGTGTTATCGAAGGCGCCGGCCTTAGCGGCCCGGCACGCATGCAATGAGTCAGAGCGGCACCCTCTCACGGGCGCCGCTGTTTGAGGCCCGTGAGAGCGCCGTGAAGAACCGTGACGCGCCTCGCCGGGCTTACTCTTCCTCGCTCGCTTTACCCAAGGCCGAGGCCCGTTGTGCGACCGCAAGCATCTGTTCCTCGAGATGCTCGCGTTGGCGATCGAACCGCTCCAGCGGCGCACCGACCGCCATCGCCGCAATCACCTCTCCATTCGGCCCGAAAATCGGCGATGACAGACCCGCCGAGTCGGGCAGCAGTTCGCCGCGGCTGACCGACAAACCCGTCTCCACAATATGCTGCAGTTCCTCGCGCAGGACTTTCTTGTTGACTGTGGTTTGCTCCGTATGACGCTCGAGTTTGACGGTGCGCAGATACTCGGTCACAAATTCGTCCGGCGCATAAGCCAGCAGAACGCGTCCGGCAGCAGTGCAATATAGCGGCCGGCGCATGCCGACAATCATCGAGTATCGAATGGACTGTGCGCTTTCGATGACGTCGACGTACGTAATGACCTTATGCTCCGGATCGAGGACACCGATATAGACCGTCTCGTGAGTCCGCTCCGACAGTTCGATCAGATACGGACGCAGCATCTTCGAGAAATTCCATACGGCCATCACATTCGCGGACAGCCGGAAAATGGACGGTCCCAGCCGGTAACGGCCACCGTCGTGCATCAGAAACCCTTCTGCCACAAGCGGCCGCAACAGATTCAACAAGCTACTCTTGGGCGACTCCAGTGCGACGTTCAGTTCTGCCAGCGACATCCCGTCCGACGCTTTTGCCAACACATCGAACAGCCCGAGCAGACGAGTCAGCGAACGCGGTCCGGTTACATCCTTGTCAGCCGAAGCCAGGATTTCTTTCGACATATCACTCCCCTTCCATTTGATCGCACCCATTATAAATGAACCATTCACATAGTCTCACGTCGGTCGCCGGTTTAGCATACATATTCCTGGAGGATTCGGGATTACGCCAAGACCATAAAAAGGCATGCTTGCATTATAATTGAACGACGTTCATAAATGTGTTCGACACGATACCGTTCTGCGTCATGAGCCGGTTTGATCCGCATCGTGCGAGCGTTCAATAGTCGTATCGCGAAGGAGTAGATTCATGAGTGCACTAAAGGACCGGGTTGCCATCGTCACGGGCGGCGGGCAAGGACTAGGACTGGGGATTGCAATTGCGCTGGCGAGCGAAGGCGCGAACCTCGTTCTGACGGGACGCACCGAAGCAAAGCTGCGAAAGGCTGAAACCACGCTGAAGGAGCATGGCGCTCAGGTGCTCGTGGTGCCTGGCGACACGCGCAGGCGTGCTGACGCAGATAAAGCGGTGGCCCTCACCATCGAGCATTTCGGGCGCATCGATATCCTTGTGAACAACGCGCAAAGCAGCACGCCGGGCGTGCCGCTGGAAGCGGTAACCGATGAAAACTGGTGCGAAACGCTCGAGTCCGGTCTCTACGGCACGCTGTATTTCATGCAGGCCGTCCTGCCCCACATGAAGCAGCAAGGTTCCGGCCGGATCGTCAATTTCGCCTCGCGCACCGGTATTGAAGGTACCCAGGGATTCGCGCCGTACGCCGCCGCCAAGGAAGGTATCCGGGCCTTGTCGCGAGTCGCCGCGCGCGAATGGGGGCCCTTCGGCATCACGGTCAACGTGGTGTGTCCCGCGGCGCTCACGCCTGCCGCCGATGCCTATCTGGAAGCGAATCCGGTAGAGCGCGCGCGTTACCTGGCCGAAATCTCGCTGGGCCGTTTCGGCGATCCGGAGAAGGATATTGGACGAGTCGTTGCATTCCTTTGCAGCGAGAGCGCGGGTTACGTGACAGGACAGACCCTCAATGTCGATGGCGGACAGACGATGCTTTAGTTACGCCGCGGGATCAAATGACCTTGCGTGCACGCAGTGCATCGATTTCCGCACTCGACATGTCCAGCAGATCGCGCAGGACGACTTCGGTATGCTGGCCGAGCGTCGGCGGCGGCATGTACGCATCGATCGGTGTGCCGGACATCTTCACCGGGTTGGCGACCATGCGTACTGCATCGTTTGACAGCGGATGCGCGACCTCCACGCACATCTGCCGTGCCTGGACATGCGGATCCGCGAACACCTGCTCCAGATTGTTGATCGGACCCGCCGGCACACCTGCGGCATCTAGTGCAACCAGCAATTCGTCACTCCGCCACTGCGCGATCAGCGGCTCGAACGCTTCACCGAGCGCCCGGCGGTTCCTAACCCGCAGCGCGATCTCGCTAAAGCGCGGGTCCGTGGCGAGTTCCGGGTGATCGAGTACCTTGCATAGCCGCGCGTACTGCTCGTTGTTCCCTGCCACGATCATGATGTCGCGATCCGCGCACCGGAACATCCGGGACGGCATGCCTCCGTTCCCCTCGGTGCCGCGCCGCACCGGCACCTCGCCGGACACCAGGTACTGGCTCGCATAGTGCGAGGTGGCAGCGATCATCGAGTCCAGCAGCGAGAGGTCGATGTACTGCCCTTCGCCGCTTTGCTCGCCGCCTGCATCACGATGATAGAGGGCCGCCACGATCGCGGACGCCGCGTACTGGCCGCACAGAATATCCGCGAGGCTCGGACCGGTTTTCATGGGACCACCGCCCGGCATGTCGTCGCCGTTGCCTGTGATGCTCATCAGGCCACCCATCGCCTGGAAGATCGAATCGTAGCCCGGCCGCGGACTGTACGGCCCCGTCTGCCCGAAACCTGTGATCGAGCAGTAAACGAGGCGCGGATTGACGAGCTTGAGACTTGCATAATCGAGCCCGTAGCGCTTCAGGTCCCCCACCTTGTAGTTTTCCAGCAGCACGTCGCATTTCGCCGCGAGCGACCGGATCAACGCCTGCCCGTCCGGGGTGGCGATGTCGCAGGTAATCGACTTCTTGCCCCGGTTCGCGCTGATGAAAAAGGTCGATTCACGCGTGTCGTTGCCATCGCGATCTTTCAGGAACGGCGGACCAAACTGGCGCGAATCGTCACCCTTGCCCGGGCGTTCCACCTTGATCACTTCCGCCCCCAGATCCGCCAGCATCTGCGCGCCCCATGGGCCTGCGAGAATGCGGCTCAGATCGAGCACGCGAATCCCGGACAACGCACCTTTCGTCATATCGAATCGTTTCCGTTGAATTCGTACCGGACGCTGCGTCCGGACCTGTGGTCTTCCAGCGTCGGGGGCGCTCGCCTGCGCGCCGCCTTTTATCGTGGCCGTTTGCCTTGCTTGCCGCCAGACTAGCGCCCAATGAATCTCGCGGTACGCCTTTCGACAAACGACTGCACGCCTTCCCTCGCGTCTTCCGTGTTGTAAAGAATCTGTTGGGTCGACTGGATCTTCGAATACGCGTCCAGCCATCCCGACCCAAGCGACACGCGCGCATTGGCCATGGTAGCCTGGACGGCCAGCGGAGCCTGCGCGGCAATACGCTCCGCGATTTCCAGCGCCCGCCCGAACTCCTCACCCGCCGGCACCACTTCCTGCACGAAATTCATGCGATACGCGTCCTGTGCCGTGAATTCGTCGCCTGTGAGCAGGATCTTCATCGCGTTACCCCACCCTGCGCGATCCACCATCCGGATCGTCGCACCACAGCCTGCCATGATGCCGCGCTTGACCTCCATCTGCGAAAAGCGGCAATTGTCGGCGGCCACCGCCACCTCGGACGCCAGCATCAGCTCGACGGCCACCGTAAAACTGATTCCCTTCAGCGCGATCACCACCGGCTTCTTGCGTAACGGTTCGCGCAGATTGAACGGGTCGACCTCGCCGACCGGAAGCAATGGCTTGCCTTCGCGGCGCAACGGCACGATCTTCGGCATGTCGAGGCCGGCGGTGAAGTGATCGCCCTCGGCGTAAAGCAGCCCGCAGAAAAGATCGGGACTCGCTTCAAGAAACGTGTACGCCCTGGCCAGTTCCTCGAACATTTTGGGGGTAAAGCCGTTGCGCTTTTCCGGACGGTCGATGCCGATCAACAGAATGTGACCGCGCTGCTCCGTGCGTATCTGTCCGTCCTCATGGCGTGTCGTCATGCCGTGCCTCCTTGCGTCATTGTGATGGAGCGCCAGCTCGAAGCTCGATTGACAAAGCCTCATCGCGCATTCACAATTATAAACACCGTTCAAATAACGAGCAAGCCTGCACACCGCCGATCCGTCCACATTCGTGCTGCGATGCAGCGCGCCGGAACTCGCTGCGGGTACCGATGCATGCCTCGTCGCCGGGACGGCATGCTGGCATACGTGTTCATCCGGATTCATGCGAGGAAAACTCATGGCCTATGAAACGCTCATCGTCGAAACACGCGGCAGGACCGGTCTCATCAAGCTCAATCGACCGCACGCGTACAACGCGCTCAACAACCAGTTGACCGATGAATTGACCGCTGCGCTCGATGCTTTCGAAGCCGACCAGGCGATTGGCGCGATCGTACTGACCGGGAATGAAAAAGCCTTTGCCGCCGGCGCCGACATCAAGATGATGGGCGAGTGGACCTACATGGACGTGTTCAAGAACCAGTTCATCACGTCCAACTGGGAACGCACGGCACGTTGCCGGAAACCCGTGATCGCCGCTGTGGCCGGCCTCGCGCTGGGAGGCGGTTGCGAACTGGCGATGATGTGCGACTTCATTCTGGCCGCCGACAACGCCCGCTTCGCACTGCCTGAAATCACGCTGGCCACCATCCCCGGCGCGGGTGGCACGCAACGTCTCACACGCGTGCTCGGCAAATCGAAGGCGATGGAGATGATCCTCACCGGCCGCAAGATGGATGCCGTCGAAGCCGAACGCTGCGGGCTGGTTAGCCGCGTCGTGCCCCTCAATGAGTTACTGGACGAAGCGTTGAAGACGGCCGACGCCATCGCTGGATTCTCGCAACCTGTCGTTGCAATTGCGAAGGAATGTGTCAATCGCGCCTACGAGTCGAGTCTCGCCGAAGGAATCCTGTTCGAAAGGCGAATGGCCTATTCAACCTTCGCTACCGAAGACCGCAAGGAAGGCATGGCCGCATTCGCCGAAAAGCGCAAACCGGTGTTTCGCCATTGCTGAGCACCATGCGCACGCATGAACTCGCAGTCGCCTGAATCAGTTGAACGACACCCGCTCGACTGATCCTTTTCAACCTGTCATTCGCTATCCTGGCTTCACGACCGACCATGAGCTCTCAAAAGAATCGCATCACCGAACTGCTCGGCATCGACTACCCGATCATCCAGGGCGGCATGCGCTGGGTGGCTCGCGCGGAACTCGCGGCGGCGGTCGGCAATGCCGGCGGACTCGGCTTCATTTCCGCGCACACCCATGCGAGCGCCGACGCACTGGCGCGGGAGATCGACCAGGTGCGCGCGCTCAGCGACAAACCGTTTGGTGTGAATCTGACGCTGCTCGGCAGTAACGCCGGGCTCGACTATGACGGCTACGTGCGCACCATCATCGACCGAAGGGTACCGGTTGTCGAAACCGCCGGCAGCAATCCCGCAAAGTACATCGAAACGTTCAAGGCAAACGGCGTCAAAGTGATCCATAAATGCGTCGCCGTACGGCACGCGTTGAAGGCTGAAGTGCTCGGCGCTGACGCGGTGAGCATCGACGGATTCGAATGCGCGGGGCATCCAGGCGAAGACGATATTCCGGGGCTGATCCTGATCCCTGCCGCCGCGGACAAGCTGAAGATTCCGCTGCTCGCCTCAGGCGGCTTCGCGGATGGCCGGGGCCTGATGGCCGCGCTCGCGCTCGGTGCGGACGGTATCAATATGGGCACACGCTTCATGCTCACGCAGGAATCGCGCGTGCATCCCGCGATCAAGCAACGCCTGCTGGAAGCCACCGAGCGCGATACCTTGCTGGTTGGACGCACGCTCCGCGATTCGAGCCGCGTGATCAGGAACACCGTCAGCCTCGCGGCAATCGAACTGGAAAACGCAGGCGGCGCCACAGCCGCCGACCTGTATGCGCTGACCGGTGCGAGCCGCTGGATGGACGCATTCGCGAGTGGCGATGTTGAAGGCGGGGCCTTTCCGGCCGGCATGGTGACAGGCCTGATTCACGATCTGCCCACCTGCGCCGAACTGATCACGCGAATCATGCAGCAGGCCGCCGCAATCGCGCAACGGCCCTTCGCATTCGAGGTGCCCGCCGCATGAAGCTTGCGGGTGTTCGCGTCGTCGATCTGTCGCAGTTCATGCCTGGGCCGATGCTCGCATCGAATCTTGCCGACCATGGCGCCGACGTCATCAAACTGGAACCGCTGACGGGCGAGGCGGCACGCGGGCCGCTCGAGTCGGACAGCGAGTTCTTTGTGGCGCTCAATCGCGGCAAGCGCAGCATCGCAGTGGATCTGAAACACCCCGACGGCCTCGCCATCGCGCGTAAACTGATCGACGCGGCCGACGTCGTCATCGAGTCGTCACGGCCGGGTGTGGCGGCGCGCCTGGGCATCGATTACGACACGGTGAGCCGCACCAATGCGCGCCTCGTCTACTGTTCGCTGACCGCATTCGGCCAGACCGGCCCGCTTGCGCAAATGCCCGCGCACGACCCGGTCATCCAGGCCATGGCCGGCACATTGCCGCGCGATGAGCGCGGCGTGCCCGTGACCTCAGGCGCCTCGCTTGCCGCGCTGGCCGGTTCGTTGACGGCGTTATCCGCCGTGTTGATGGCCTTGTTGCATGCGCGTGAAACGGGTGAGGGAGACTTCGTCGATATTTCACTGTACGACGCCGCGCTGTGCGCACAGCCGCATTTGACCGCTCGCGCGCTCAACCCTGCAGCAAGCGGTCCGGTCGACAGTGCATACGGCAGCAACGCGATTGCCCTACTCGCAGCGTATCAGACGCGCGATGCGCAGTGGCTTTGCCTGGGTGGACGCGAACTCGACTTCGCGACCAATCTGCTGACGCCGCTAGGCCGCCCGGATCTGATTAGCGTCGCGGTCGGACCGGCCGGCGCAGCACAAGCCGGGCTAAGCGCCTTCCTGACGAGGAGGTTCCTGACACGCACACTGAGCGAATGGCTTGCGTGGTTCGAAGGCCGTCGTATCAGTGTCGCGCCTGTGATGACCCTGACCGATGCGCTAGCGCAGCCACACACGCAGGCCCGTCAGATGGTGAACATCGATGCGAACGGCCGCCGGCATCTTGGCAGCGCGATCCGGTTCCAGCGCGATCCGGCACAACCATCACTGTCGATTCCGGCCATCGGCGAGCACACAGCGGAGATTCTCGACACGCTCGGCTACGCCGCCGAACACATCGCCGCGCTTGGTGCTGCCGGCGTCATTCGCACGCAGAATGCCGTCGCGAAGACATAGCGCCGAGCCATTCCGTTCGCCCTCCGTCAGCCTCATGCCCATACTCCTGCAAGCCGGCTCCATCGACTTTCGCTCCATCGTCCGCCCTGGCGACAACATCATGTGGGGTCAGGCGAACGCGGAACCAGTGCCGCTGACTCAGGCACTCATTGCGCAGCGACGGGAGATCGGCCGGTTACGTGTGTTTCTGGGCGCGAGCACCACCGATACATGCCGGCCTGAACACGCCGACTGCATCGACTTCGTTTCCTACTGCGGCTCCGGCGCCAATCGCGCTTTGGCGCGGGCCGGCGCACTCGATGTGTTGCCGTGCCACTACTCGCAATTCCCGCAGATGATGCGCTCCGGCCCACTCAAAATCGACGTGCTGCTGCTGCAACTGGCACCTCCGGATCATGAAGGCCGCTACAGCCTGTCGATCGCGCACGAGTATCTCGTTCCGGCGCTGGACACCGCCCGCGTCATCGTCGCGGAAATCAACGAGCAGGCACCGTGGACGTATGGCGAGCGCTATCTGCGACACGCCGACCTCGACTTCATTCTGCCGACATCGCGCGCGCCGCTCGAAAATCCCCCCAGCAGAATCGGCGAAGTCGAACTGGCAATCGCGACCCATGTTGCCGGTTTGATCGAGGACGGCTCGACGCTTCAATTCGGGCTCGGTGCGATTCCCGAAGCCGTGCTTGCGCGTCTGTCCGACCGGCGCAACCTGGGGGTTCACTCGGGTGCGATCGGAGACAAGGTCGCCGATCTGATGGACGCCGGGGTGATCAACAACACGCGCAAGAATGTCGACAGGGGTTTGACAATTGCAGGCGTGATGATGGGCGGCCGCCGCATTCATGGGTTCGCACATCGCAACCCGGCCGTACAGTTTCGCTCAACGAACTACACGCATAATCCTGACGTACTGGCCCGCATCGACCGTTTTGTCGCTCTGAATTCGGCGCTCGAAGTCGACCTCAGCGGGCAGATCAACGCAGAAGTGGCCAACGGCAGCTACGTCGGCGCCGTAGGCGGCGCACTCGATTTCCTGCGCGGCGCACGGCATGCCAGAGGCGGCCTGCCCGTAGTCGCGATGCCGTCGACAGCAGGCAAGGCCGCAAGCCGCATTGTCGCGACGCTCAGCGGCCCCGTCAGCACGCCGCGCAGCGATGCCGGCATCATCGTCACCGAATACGGCGTCGCGGACCTGCGCGGACTCACCTTGAAACAGCGACGCGAGCGCCTGCTGTCGATCGCCCACCCCGACTACCGGGCCGCGCTCGAATGCTCAAACGCCGGAGCCCTCTGACGCAATCCGGTCGCCACGCAGCCGGCGACAAGATCCACACCCATTGAAGGAACGCATATGAAACGCGCAGCGATCGTCTCTCCCGTACGCACGCCGGTCGGCACTTTTGGCGGCAGCTTGCGCAGCGTGCCGGTCGAGGAACTGGGCGCACTGGTGACCCAGGAAGTCCTCAAACGCACCGGGCTCGATCCCAAGCGGATCGACGACGTGGTGTTCGCGCAGTCGTACGCGAACAGCGAAACGCCCTGCGTGGGACGCTGGATCGCCTTGCAAGCCGGACTGCCGGTCGAAGTACCCGGCATGCAGCTTGACCGGCGTTGCGGCGGCGGACTCCAGGCGCTCGCGACGGCCGCCATGATGGTCCAGACCGGCGCGGCCGATGTCGTGCTGGCGGGCGGTGTCGAGAGTATGAGCAACATCGAGTACTACAGCACCGACATGCGATGGGGAGCCCGCGCGGGTTCGGTACAGTTCCACGACCGGCTCGCGCGTGGCCGCGAACGCTCGCAACCGGAGGCGCGCTTCGGACCCATTTCGGGAATGATAGAAACAGCTGAAAACCTCGCCAACGACTTTCACATCAGCCGTGAAGCGGCCGACGAATATGCGGTGCGCAGCCATCGTCGCGCGGCTCAAGCCTGGGCGTCGGGCCGCATGGCAGCCGAAACCGTGGCGGTCGCCGTCCCGCAGAAAAAAGGCGCACCGCTCGCCTTTGCCCAGGACGAAGGCTTTCGCGAAGACGCCAGCATGGAGAGCCTCGGCAAGCTGCGGGCGCTGATCCCGGGTGGCACCGTCACCGCAGGCAATTCCAGCCAGCAAAACGATGCGGCAGCCGCGTGTCTCGTCGTCGCGGAGGACAAACTCGAAGCACTCGGTCTGGAGCCGATGGCCTATCTGAATGGCTGGGCCGCGGCAGGTTGCGAGCCGTCGCGCATGGGAATCGGCCCCGTGCCCGCCGTCCAGAAACTGATGGCACGCACCGGCTTGTCGATCGATCAGATGGATCTTGTCGAACTGAACGAAGCATTCGCCTGCCAGGTGCTGGCGGTGCTCAAGGGATGGGGATGGAACGACCCGGAGCGGCTCAACGTCAACGGCTCCGGCATCTCACTGGGCCATCCGATCGGCGCCACGGGTGTCCGCATGATGACCACGTTGCTCTTCGAACTGCAACGGCGCAAGGGTCGCTACGGTCTCGAGGCAATGTGCATCGGCGGTGGTCAGGGGCTGGCCGCAATATTCGAGCGTGCCTGAAGGCGCGCAACAAACCGCATCGCACGGCAACGCTCAATGCGTTGACCGGCGGGCAATCGATTGTGATCGTGGCGACGTTATCCGCGCAACCGTACTGCACGGCTGCAGACATCACACTTCAATCATCACGAAGTCCGCCTTCGCCGCCCCGCATTCCGGGCAGACCCAGTCTTCGGAAATGTCTGCCCAGCGGGTGCCCGGCGGAAAGCCTTCGGCGGGAAGGCCGACGGATTCGTCGTAGAAAAATCCACAAAAGATGCATTGCCACTGTTTCATCGATGTCGTCCTGCGGGGTTTGAGTGAAGGGTCGACGCATCGCCCTTCCGTTCACAATATGCAACGATGTTCAGTTTTGTTATTATAGGCTGACGGATTTTCTACATCAACGCCTGAAACGAATGGAGACGACAGTGAGCGATATCGTGAAAGACAAGGTGGTGGTCGTAACCGGAGCGGGAGCGGGCATCGGCCGCGATTTCGCGCTGCAGTTCGCGGCGGCCGGCGCGAAGGTGGTGGTCAACGATCTGGGGCGTCATGCGGAAAGTGGCGAGTTCGCGGCACAGCGCGTCGTCGCGGAAATCCGGGAAGCAGGCGGCGAAGCCGTGGCGAGTACGGATAGCGTGGCCGAATGGGATTCGGCGCAAAAGATCGTGCAGGCAGCGCTCGACACCTTCGGGAGAGTCGATTGCGTGATCAACAATGCGGGCATCGTACGCGACCGTATGTTCTTCAACATGAGCCCGGAAGAATGGAAGGCCGTTGTCGACGTGCATCTGAACGGTTCGTTTTTTGTGGCGCGCGCCGCCGCACCGCACTTCAAGGCGCAGAACGGCGGCAGCTACGTTCACATGACTTCCACCTCCGGTCTGATCGGCAATATCGGCCAGGCCAACTACTCGGCGGCGAAGATGGGCGTCGTGGGCCTATCGAAGTCGATCGCGCTCGACATGGCGAAGTTCAATGTGCGCTCAAACTGTATCGCGCCATGGGCATGGACCGCGATGACCGCATCGATTCCGTCCGAGACGCCCGAGCAGAAGGCGCGCGTCGAGATCATGAAGAAAATGGAAGCGCGCAAGGTGGCGCCGCTTGCGGTCTATCTGGCGTCGGATCGCGCGGCGAAGGTATCGGGGCAGATCTTCGGTGTACGTGCTAACGAAATCTATTTCTTCAACCAGATCCGCATGGTGCGCTCGCTGCATCGCGATGGCGGCTGGACCCCGGAGTCGATCGCCGAACAGGTGATGCCCGCGTTCGAGTCGAGCTTCTTCCCGAACGTGCCGTCACTCACATTGACGCCTTGGGATCCGGTTTAATACGGTCCCGACACGTCACCAGCCGCGAGCGACCTTGATGGCCGGCCGCTCAGCCGCGGCTGGTTGTTCTGCCGCACAGCGACTCGATCCAGGCGCGCGGCAAAGCGGCGATCTCTATCCGACACACGATTCACTAACGCAACCGCTGTCCGGTGCGTTGCTATTCCGTGCGCCGGTCGAGCCGCCTGCCATCGCCAACTGACGCCGCGCCTTGAGCAAAACCGGCAGATCCACCATCCGTCCGTCGACGGACACCGCGCCGCCACCAGCGCGCTCAAATGCTTCGACCACTTCCCGCGCCTTCGCTAGTTCATCCTCGCCCGGACTGAACGAGGCATTGACCTGAGCTACCTGCTTCGGATGGATGCACAGCTTGCCGCCGAAACCCAGGCGTCGCGCGGCCGATGCATCGGCCGCGAGTTGCGCGGTGTCATCGAGCGTTACGGTTACGCCATCCACTGGCGGCAGCAGACCAGCAACCCGCGACGCCAGAACGATCCTCGAGCGGGCATAGAGGAGCGCATCCCATGAACCTGAGCAATCCAGATCCAGTTCGAAATCGACCGAACCGAATACGAGCCGCTCCACGCCGGGCGCCCTGACCACCTCGAGAACCTGCCATACGCCGAGTGCCGATTCGACGATCGGCAGAATCGGCTTGCCGCTCACGCGCGCAACATTAAGAAGAGCTTCCGCGCTCTCCGCTTTCGGCAATACGACGCCATCGATGCCGCGCGCCGTGAGCAACGCCAGGTCGTCATCGAACCATGGCGTACCGAAGCCGTTGATGCGCACGAGCACGCGCGTGGTCGATGCGCCGAATGCCGATGCGCCATCCGCGACATATTGACGAGCCTGCGCCTTGTCCGCTTCAGCGACCGCATCTTCGAGATCCACGATCACGGTATCGGCGCCAGAAGTGAGCGCCTTGTTAAAACGCTCAGGCCGTATCCCCGGAACAAACAGAAATGAACGCATAACGCCCCATGAAAATTAACGTCAGATGCCGGAAGTAGCCGGTGTCCGCTATCGGCGACGAAGCTGACAGTTACCCCAGAACGGCCTCAGCTTGCATGCGCAATGTGCCGTCGCTACCTGCGATCCACAGTTTGAGCGTCTTGCCGTCATCGCTGTCCGGACGTCCGCAAACAACGAATGGCGCCGTGTCGATTACCGGACTGACTGCGCGAAACGAAAACGCCACGACCCGCGCGCCGGGAAGAGCCGATCGCACCAGATCCAGCAGCAGCGTCGCCAGAAACGGGCCGTGCACCACAAGCCCCTGATAGCCTTCCTGCTCCATTGCATAGGGCCGGTCGTAGTGAATACGATGACCGTTGAGCGTCAATGCGGAATAGCGGAACAACTGCACGGGATCCGGATGGATCTCCCGCATCCATTGCGCGCCTTCGGGCGCCGGCTGGAGTGCGGGCAGCTTTTCGCCCGGGACAGGATGATCGCGATAGACAATGTCCTGATGCTCCGTGATCGCCACGCCTGCCGCATCGCTGATCTGATGCAGCACCTTGACGAACACCAGGTCGCCACTTCGACCTTGCTTGTGCGCCACGTCCGCGATCGTCGACAAGCGGATGATCGCATCGCCGGCCTTCAGCTCCCGTAAAAACGTCAACTGACTGCCCGCCCACATTCGCCGCGGCAAGGCCACCGGCGGCAGGAAACCGCCGCGCTTCGGATGTCCGTCCGGACCCACCAGCGACTGCCGGTGCAACGGCAAAAAGTAGAGCCAATGCCATAACGGAGGCAATGCATTGCCGGGCGCGACCGAGGTGTCGTCTTTGTCAAGCGTGGCGGCAAGTGCGGCGATCGGCGTCGGGCCAAGCGTGTCGGAAACGCGCTCGCTTCTGCCGATCCACTGCTGTAAATGCGCGGTATCGATCGCCATAGGTCACTAGTCCAGATTCAATGCTTCGCGGATCGCCCGCGCGACGGGCAGCAGAGGGTCTTCCCCGGGCGAAGTCGGATTAAACATCTTGTTGTGACAAATCGCAACGGCCAGACCGGTATCCGGATCGGCCCAGCCAATCGAGTTGCCCTGCCCCGGATGGCATAAGGCGCGCGGCGATTGAACGGCGGTCACCGGCGGATGAGCGCCGCCGAACCAGAACCCGCCGATGGTGATCGGAATCGGAAACCCGAACATCACCGGGTCAGGTTCTTCGCTGTTCGCCCGCGGCGTATTCAGCGTCGCGACGAGCTCTTTCGACAGCAACCGCACACCGTCAAGCTCACCGCCGCCCGCAAGCATCGCCCAGAAGCGCGCTTCGCTGCGTGCGTTGAATATGCCGCCAACCCCCGCCACTTCCGCGCGGCGCACATCGGCCCGCTCGAACACCGTTGGATTCAGCGCGACCTGCTCAGGCATCGAGGCGAGGAACAGCGGCGGCAGATATTCCACCGGCACCATTGCGTCAGTGAGCTTCGCGATACGTGGCTCGACTTCATCGGGGATACCGATCCAGAGGTCAGCAATGCCGAGAGGCGCTGCGATTTCCTCGCGCACGAAGCGTCCCAGCGAGCGCCCTTCCGGATCCGCCCGACGTACCAACTCGCCGATGATCCAGCCGAAGGTCATCGACAGATAGAGTGTTTTCGTTCCCGGCTCCGCCAACGGTTTCAGGTCGGCAATCGCCGTGGTCATCCACTGCCAGTCGCACATCCGTTCGGGCGTGACGCCGCCGGGCATCTGCGGCACGCACGCACGATGGGTCAGCACGTCTCGAACCGTCGTGCGCGCCTTGCCGTGCGCACCGTATTCGGGCCAGTAGCGTGTAACGGGTGCGTCGTAGTCGATGTGGCTCCGATCGGCCAGAATGTGCAGCGCGGTCGCCGCCACGGCCTTCGTGACTGAGTAGACGTTGAACAGTGTTTCGCCATCCACAAGACGTCCCGTCGCCTGATCCGCCACCCCGCTCCATGCATCTACGACCAGCTTGCCATCCAGATAGGCCGCCGCCTGGACGCCGATTTCGCCGCCCTCGCGAGTCGCATGGTCGAGCGCCTGCTGGACGATCGCAGTGATGTTCGAGGCTTGCGCCGTCAAGTTCATGCCATCAGTCCCTGATCAAAATTTCGCGTATGCAGGTTCGCGTCACGTTCGCAATACGTATCACGACATGTCATCGTGCGTCCGCCATAATCAGATCGGCTGCGCGCCACGCCATGGCCATCATCGGGCCGTTCGTGTTGCCGGAAATCATCGTCGGCGTGACGGACAGGTCCAATGATGTGCAGTGCAGATGTTGCGGATCGCCCCCCGACAGTTGCAAACCGAGGCGTTCACGCAGATCCCAAATTGAGTTCTAATATTCGAACTATGTTCGATTTAATGTTTTTGTGCAATAAGAATTTCCCGTCCCGAAACGCGAACGGGAACGGGGTGGCCGATAGGGAACCCGAGAGTTGACAGCCCGTCCGAATGGCGTTCACAATTGAGAATGTCATTCAAAAATAACAATTGTCGCCAGTGCGTCGCAGTCCGCACGATAGTCACACGGGACGGGAGTGAGCGTTTATGAGCACTGCAGCAACCCCAGAGGACATCGCACTGATTGTCGGTGCCGGCCACGCAGCGGGCGAGTGTGCAACCAGCATCCGGGATCAGGGCTGGACGGGCCGCATCGTGCTGATCGGAGAGGAGCCGCATCTGCCGTATCAACGCCCGCCATTGTCGAAGGCTTTTCTATCGGGCGAACTCAGCGCGGAACAGCTTTATTTAAGACCGAAGGCCACTTACGACAAGGCCCGGATCGAATTCATTCCTAATACCCGGGCCGAGCGCATCGACCGCGCGACGCATGTGGTGACCCTGTCGGACGCTCGCGAGATCGGTTATTCCAAGCTCGTAATCGCGACGGGTGGCCATGCTCGCAGGCTCGCATTGCCGGGCATCAAAGCGATCGAAAAGCAACCGAACTTTCACTACCTGCGCACGCTCGACCACGTCGCACGCATCCGCATGCAGTTCCATACGGGGGCACGCCTCGTCATCATTGGCGGCGGGTACATCGGCCTCGAAGTCGCGGCTGTTGCAGTGAAGCGAGGGCTGCACGTGACCGTTCTCGAAGCATTGCCTCGCGTGCTCGCCAGAGTCACGGCGCCGGAACTTTCTGCGTTCTATGAACGGGTGCATCGCGAAGCCGGCGTCGATGTGCGCACCAGCACGGCGGTCAGCAGCTTCGAACTGGATGCATCCGGCGATGCGGTCGCAGCCGTGGTCTGTGCTGACGGTTCCCGCATTCCCGCCGATCTCGTCATCGTCGGTGTCGGCTTGCAACCCGCCACGGAACTGGCCAGCGCAGCGGGTCTCGTCGTGGATAACGGCATCGTGGTGGATGAGCACACCCGCACGTCCGACCCCGACATCTTCGCCATCGGCGACTGCACCAACCACCCCAACGGACTTCTGGGGCGGCGCTTGCGGCTGGAGTCCGTGCCCAATGCCATGGAGCAGGCGCGCACGGCAGCGGCCACGCTGTGCGGCAAGGAGCGCGTCTACAACAGTGTGCCGTGGTTCTGGTCCGATCAATATGACCTGAAACTGAAGATGGTCGGCCTGTCGCAGGGTTATGACGAACTTGTCATGCGCGGTGCGCCTGAAAGCCGTTCGTTCTCCGCGTTTTATCTGAAAGATGGCGTGATGCTTGCAGCCGATACCGTTAGCCGTCCGCAGGAATTCATGCTGGCCAAGCGTTTCGTCGGCGAGAAGATTCCAGTGCGCGCCACCGACCTCGCAGACGATTCGATCCCGCTCAAAAGCCTGCTCCCGCAGCCTGATTGATCATATTCACTCCAGCTACATCATGCCCATCATTCGATTCATTCAACCGGACGGCCATGAAACCACTGCGACGGCCAACGTCGGCGAATCGGTCATGCAAACCGCCGTCAGTCACCAGGTGCCGGGGATTCTGGGGGATTGCGGCGGCAGTTGCAGCTGCGCGACCTGTCATGCGTACGTCGACGAAGCGTGGGTCAACCACATGCCGCCCGCCGAGCCGTATGAGATCGACATGCTGACGTGCGCGATGGACGTGCGGGAAAACAGCCGCCTGACGTGTCAGATCAATGTCACGCCGGAACTCGACGGTCTGGTGGTTCGCCTGCCCGGCGCGGCCTGAAAGCGGTGCGGTGGGCGCGCTTGCGCTGTCCGCCATCACCAGCCCCTCGCCGCTTTGTGAAGTGGAGTGAATCAGGGCGAACGCGTCAGCACACCGATCGCGGCCGGTTCAACCGCCTCCCAGAAAGACGCCCAGGTCGGAAACGACTGCGGCAGGCGCGGCTGGTATTTGTCGCTCTCGTACTTGCCGGGCCAGTTCTGCAAGCGCGGCGTCCCCGGGCGCTCCAGCCAGTCGGTCGAATACCAGTGGCGTTCGTCGCGGCGTTCGAAATACCACGTCCCCTCGCGCCGTACGTAGTGGTCGAAATAGCAGATCGCCATGACCACCCAATGACCATTGTCCTCATGCTCGGCGCGGCAATACACCTGGCCTGTCGCATGATCGGCATCGACCAGGTCGATCGCATGTCCGCAGATCTGATGAATGCTGCGGTAGAAGCTGCGCAGGACATGCTCCGACCCATAGAACGTTTTCAGCGCGGCACGCCCTACACCCCACCGCCCGCAATTCACGTCGTCGGTAAAGAGCGCGACAAGGCTGTCCAGATCGCGCGAATCGACGGCAAGCGCGTAGCGCATGGGCAATTGCTGGATCGCCAGTTGCGCCTCGATACGGTCGATTCGAGCAAGCAGATCGGCATCGATGGTCATGTCGTCCTCTTCGCGCCGACCGTCACGCCGCCAGCGGTGCGGGCGCGAATTTCATCGGCGTAGTACGGTTGATGAGACAGCAGCCCGCCGTCCACGTTGATGATTTGCCCGGTGACAAAAGCGGCCTCATCGGACGCCAGGTAGACCACCGCATGTGCCACGTCTTCCGGCTTCCCGAGGCGCGGGGTGAGATGATGGCTCAGCATCATCTCACCCACGGGTCCCGCGTAATGGCCTATTGTTGCCGGCGTCACGATCAGGCCGGGCGCAATTGCGTTGCAGCGAATGCCCTCTTTGCCGTGCTGAGCGGCCACGTAACGCGTCAATGCTTCGATGCCCGCCTTGCACACACCGTAAGCGCTATAGCCGAGCGCACCGGCCTGAGCCGCGCCCGACGACGTATTGATGATCGAGCCGCCTCCGCGCGCCCGCATCAGCGGGATGGCATAACGTGACGCCAGCATGGTGCCGCGCAGGTTGATGCGCATCGTGTCGTCCCAGACAGAGACATCGACGGCTTCTACGGCGGCATCGACGGTGCTCGACAGCGAGGTGGCCGCCGCATTGTTGTGCAGCACGTCAAGGCCGCCCCAGGTTTCGACGGTAAGCGCAAACAACGCCGCTATTGATGCCTCGTCGCCGATATCGACCCGCGCGGCAATCGCCCGGCCGCCCTGCTGCTCGATACGCTGGGCCTGCGCCACGGCGCCGTCGAAATCCCGGTCCGCCACGACCACCCGCCCGCCTTCAGCAGCCAGCATCGCGGCACACGCCGCACCGATACCGGACGCCGCGCCCGTGACGATGGCGATCCTGTCTTTGACTCGTAACATAAGCGCTATTCCTTCTGATTGGACACGTGGCCCGATTCAATGCGGCGCGGCAAAGCGCGCGAGGTGAAAGTCGATGTCGCCGTACAGCTTTTCCATCATCGTCATCTTGCGAAAGTAATGGCCGACCTGATATTCCTCGGTGATCCCCATGCCGCCATGTAGCTGAATACCCTGCGCACAGACGAAACGGCTTGCCCGGCCGGCGACCGCCTTGCCCGCCGAGATGACGCGGCTGCGTTCCGTTGCCGGCCGATCCAGGTGCGCAATGCCGCAGTAGAGTATCGAGCGGGTCTCCAGCACGACGACAAACATTTCGGCCATACGATGCTGCAGCGCCTGAAATTTGCCGATCGGCTGACCGAACTGCACGCGAGCCTTGATGTATTCGGCGGTGATGTCCATCACGGCTTCCATCACGCCGAGCATCTCGGCTACGCTCGCTAGCGTAGCGAGTCCGGTCGCCACCTCGAGCACTTCGCGGGCGCGATCGGAGGCAACCAGCAACGAGGACGCATCCAGTTCGACGTCGCGAAACTCGATGTCCGCGGCACAAGATCCATCGAGCAGACGATATGTCCGGCAGGTCACGCCCGCCGCACGGCGGTCCAGCACGAAAATCGCGACGTCTTCCGCTTGCTCGTTCAGACGCGCGGTCACCAGCAACTGGTCCGCCGAACCGCCCGCCATCACCAGCGTCTTGGCTCCGCTCAGCAAATAGCCACCAGCCGTCTTGCGTGCGACTGTACGATCACCGCAGCCCAGCTTGAACCGTGAGCCCGCTTCACTGTCGGCCAGCGCGAGCAGCAGCCGGCCTTCGATCACTGCCGGCAGGAGCGCCTGCCGTTTGGCATCCGAGCCACTACGGTCAATGATGGCCGAACACAGAAGCGCGGTTTGCACGAAAGGCTCGAGCACCATGCCGCGCCCGAATGCTTCCATCACAATGGCAGTTTCGACAAACGAGCAGGCAAGACCGCCGACATCCTCAGGCAGCATCAGGCCGAGCCAGCCGAGGTCAGCATAGTCCTGCCAGCGCGCGCGGCTAAAACCCTCTTCGCTTGCGGCAATCGCGCGGCGCGTTTCGAATCCATACTCCTGCTGAATGAACCGGTCCACGCCGTCCTTCAGCATCAATTGTTCTTCGGAGAGGTTGAAGTCCATGGTCAAAGTCCAAAGGCGAGACGGGCAATAATGTTTTTCTGCACCTCCCGCGCACCGCCGTAAATGGTCGACGCGCGGCCGATGAGGTAGCCGGTCGTGCGGCCTGCCACGTAGCCGGGCCATGCGTCATCGTCGTCGGCTAACGGATCGTCGAAGCGCCAGTCATCGTGTTGCTGGAAGCGCATGCTGCGCGGACCGAGCGCGTCAATCTGCAGCTCCGTGACGCGCTGCTGCATCTCCGAGCCACTGATCTTGAGCGCCGACACCACCGCGTCGAGATTGCGCGTGTTCCTTTCCTCGGCCAGGATTCGTAACACCGACCATTCGAGCGCCAGCAGATCCACTTCGACCGACGCCAGCTTGCGGGCAAATTCGGCTGTGTCGATCAGACGCACACCGTCCACCATTTCCCTTTCGGCGATGCTTTTGGCGCGCTGCAATTCCCGCTTGTTGAAATAGAGAAACGCGCTGGTGGTGCGCTCCTTTTCGAGCAGATATTTCGCGTAAGTCCAACCCATGCCCGCCTCGCCAACCAGGTGTGTGCGTGGCACGCGAACGTTCTCGAGAAAGACCTCGTTCAGGCCCGTTCCGCCTTCGATCGAAACGATCGGGCGCACGGTGATCCCAGGCGTATCCATTTTGACGAGCAGGAACGAGATGCCGCGCTGCGGCTTGACCGTCGTGTCCGTCTTGACAAGGAAGAAGCCCCATTCGGCAATCGAGGCGTCGCTGGTCCAGATCTTCTGACCGTTGATCACATATTCGTCACCGTCAAGGACCGCGGTGGTCTTGAGACCCGCCAGGTCCGAGCCCGCATTCGGCTCCGAAAAACCCTGACACCAGAACTCGTCCCCGGAAAGAATGGCGGGGAGAAAACGCTTCTTCTGCCAGTCCGAGCCGAACGCGATGATGACGGGCGCCACCATGTGGGTTGCCTGCCAGCCGTAGTCCATCGCGTCCGCGTTGTACAGCTCTTCCATGAAGATATGCTTGCGAAAGGCTGCCCAGCCGGTGCCGCCGTGTTCCACCGGCCAATGTGGTGCGCCCCACCCGCGCTGATGCAGAATACGCTGCCACGTACGAATGTCCTCCTTCAATGGAGGATGCGCCCCGATCGTCCAGCGATGCGCAATCGCGGCGGGCAACTGCTCCCTGAAAAACTGCCGGACTTCCTGACGAAACGCTTCGTCCTCCGGGGTGTACTCGAAGTGCATGCCTGATTCCTCCTGCTATGTCCCCATACGCGCGTCCACCGAAGGTCGCACTGCTTCGCGGCCGCCGCCTGCTTGCGCCGGTTATTTGATCGACCTAGTGCCCCTTGAAAGAGGGGGTGCGTTTTTCCCGCGCGGCGAGCCGTCCCTCGGCGGCATCGTCGGAATTCACCGCGAGCCCAACGGAATTCAGCTCGTGCACGAGAAACTCTTCCATGCTGCCGGCGTTCAGGCGGAAGAGTTCTTTGGTCAGTCCGATCGAGAACGTCGGCATGGCCGCCAGTTCGGCGGCGAGCGCTTCGGCGGCATTCATGAGACTCGCGTCCTCGACGACACGGCTTGCCAGTCCCGCCTCGAACGCTTCCTGACCAGTCAGCCTGCGATTGAGATACATGATCTCCTTCGCGCGAAATTCTCCGCAGTGGCGGGCAAGCAGATGCACCATGCCGCCTTCGGGCAAGGTTGCGCGCATCAGAAAGGCCGGAATGAACTGCGCCGTGTCCGACACCAGAAGCTGGTCGGCGCACAGCGCAAAACTCCAGGCAATGCCGACCGCGACACCTCGCACCGCCGCGACCACCGGCTTATTGAGGTTGTAGAGCTTCAAGGCAACCTGCTGATAAACCGCCATCGATTGGCGCGCGTGCGACACGCTCATCGGCGGCGACGCCGCGCCACTGCCCTTGATATCGGCACCGGCGCAAAAGGCCCGCCCTGCGCCCGTCAGAATGACCGCACGGATTTCCGGATCACGTTCGATGCGATCAAGATGCTCGATCAGCATGCTCAGCATGTCCGGTGTCAACGCGTTGAGCTTCTCCGGACGATTCAGACAGAGCGTGGCAACCGCGTCCTTCACTGAAAGTTCGACATCCATGGTTTTCATGTCTTAAGTGAGTCAACCGGATGGCTCCGGGTCCCCCGCATGGTGCGGGGACGTTTCATTCGCCGCGTGCACGCAGCTTGATCACGCCGTCCCCGAAAGGCTCGTCGCGGCGCTTGAGCGCTTCCTTCAGTCCATTGGCTTCCATATCCGCCTTGAATTGCGCACGCCGTGGGCCCTGGCTCTGATGGGCACGCGCGTCGTTCTCGACAGCAAGGCGTTGCAGCGTGCGTGCGCCCGCCAGTTCAAGCCCGAGATTCACAATCCGTTTGTTCGCGGAGAGCAGATCGGCGTCGACGAACGACAGCCGGCGCGCGAGTTCCACAACCTCGGCTTCAAGTTCTTCCGCGGGTACGGCGTCCATCACGAGACCGATCTTTGCCGCATCGCGGCCGGTCAGCGAATCCCCGGACAGCAACAGGCGTTTCGCCCACTGTGGCCCCACGTGATAGAACCACATGTGCGCCGGCGGCGAGCCGTTGGCGCGCGTCGCGGGAAAGCCGATCCGCGCGTTGTCCGCGGCCAGCACCATGTCGCAGGCCAGCGCGAGGTCGGTGCCGCCCGCAAGGCAGTTGCCGTGAACCTGCGCGATGATCGGCTTGTGCACATCCGCCATGGCGTTAACGGTTTCCGCCTGCCGCTCCATCGACCAGCAGTCGTCATCGAAGCTTCGTACCGTGCCCCGGTATTCACCCGGATCGACCTGCTCCGCCGCGCGATCCGAATAGGTGGTGACGAGGTCATAGCCGGCGCAGAAGTCCTTGCCGGCGCCACGCAAGACGATCACGTTCACCGACTTCAGATCGTCCGCCTCGAGCAGCGCCTCTTTCAGCTCGCGCAACAGGACACCATTAATCGCATTGCGTTTGTCCGGACGATTCAGCGTGATTCGCGCCACGCGCTCGGCGACCTCGAATTGAACGCATTCCGTGCTTTGGAGCCATTTGCTCATGATTCACTCTCATTCGAAGAAGGCGGCGTGGCTGTCACGCGTTCAGCGGCCGAACCGCTGGCGCAATACAACCTTGCTGATCTTTCCGGTAGGCAGCCGCGGGAGCTCGTCGACGAATTCAACCGATTTCGGGCATTTGTAGCCGGCGATCAGCTCGCGGCAAAACGCGATCAGCTCTGCCTCCTGTATTGTCTTGCCCGGCCGGAGCACAACGATGGCCTTCACGCATTCACCCCATTTTTCGTGGGGTGAGCCGATCACTGCCGCGTCGATCACGGACGGATGCTGCAGCAAGGCGTTCTCCACTTCGCGGCTGTAGATGTTTTCGCCGCCCGAGATAATCATGTCCTTCTTGCGGTCCACCAGGAAGACATAACCGCTGCTGTCCTGAAAGCCCATGTCGCCGCTGCGATACCAGCCGTCGCGCAAGGCGTCGATCGTCGCCACGCTGTTGTTCCAGTATCCGCTCAGTTGAGTCGCCGAGCGCAGCCACACTTCGCCGGTCTGGCCTTGCGGCAGGTCAAGGCCGCTATCGTCCACAATGCGCAGTTCGATCCCGGGACAGGGATGGCCGACCGACGCCAGACGCCGGACTTCTTCCGCCGTGCCATCTGGCCGCACTTCATGAGACGGCAGCCAGCAGGCGTTGCTCTCGGTCATGCCATACTGGACCGAGAACACCGGGCCCAGCACCTCGATGCCGCGCTTGAGGAGCGGCACCGGCACCGGCGCGGCTGCCGTTGTGATGTTCTCGATACTCGACAGATCGTACGAGGACAATTCGGGTATATCGAGCAAGGCCTGCAGCATGGCGGAGACAAGGAACGTGAACGTGATGCGCTCGGCCTGGATCGTCTCCAGCATCGCCTTCGGCTCGAAACTGCGATGCAGTACGGTCGTTCCGCCCAGCCACGCAACCGCGTTCACAAAGCCAATGCCGCCCACGTGAAACGCCGGCGTGGTCTGCAGCACCCTAGAGTGTCCGGAAAATTCGGTGACCAGCGCACAGCTTTCCGCCGTGGCGCACATCGCACGGTGCGTGCGGACCACTCCCTTCGGGTGCCCGGTCGTGCCACTCGTGTAGATCAGATAGGCGAAGTCGTCGGGCTGCGAGCGAATCGGCGGCCCGTCAGCCGAGCCGGCTTCCATCGCGGATTCGAATGATGTCGCCCATGACGGCGCGTCGCCGATGCAGATATAGCATTCAACATCGGGCAACTGCGGACGCAGGGCGTCCACCAGCGCAGCATATTGCGCTTCGAAGACAAGCGCTTTCGGTGCCGCGTCCTTCACGATGTGCAGGATTTCCGCAGGCGCCAGGCGGAAGTTGACGGTGGCGAGCAGAAAGCCGGCCCATTCGCAGGCACGGTAGGTCTCGTAGTACTCGGCGCAATTCATCGCCAACACCGCGACCCGGTCCTGCCGACGCAACCCTTGCCGATACAACGCATCAGAGAAACGGCGGGCGCGCTCCGCCATCTCGCCATGAGTCACACGCCGGTCGCCAAACACCAACGCTTCCCTGTCCGCATGGAAACGCGCATTGCGCTCTATCATCTCCCCAAGCGTTTTCATCTCGATCCTGTCGTTGTCGGTTGGGTGTCTGCGGTTCAGGCTGCAAGTGCCTGAGGGTCGGCGAGCAGCGTGGCAATCAAGGCCGTAAAGCGCGCCGCATCCGCACCGTTGATGACCCGGTGGTCGTAGCTCAGCGAAAGCGGCAGCGTCTTGCGCCAGTCCACGCCGCCATCGTCCGAGGCCTGCGGCATCAGCCGGGTTTTCGTCACCCCGAGAATTGCCACTTCGGGGGCGTTGATGATCGGCGTGAAACCCGTGCCGCCAATCCCTCCGAGCGAACTGATCGAAAAGCAGCCGCCCGACATCTCCGCCATCGAAAGACCTTTCTCTCGCGCCTTCGACGACACCGCCGTCAGTTCCGCCGCCAGCTCCAGAATGCTCTTTTTGTCGCAATCGCGCAGCACCGGCACCAGCAGGCCGAAACGTGTATCCACCGCCACGCCGATGTGAAAGTACTTCTTCAGCACAAGGTTCTTGCAGTCGCCATCCAGCGAAGCATTGAACTGCGGAAACGCCTGCAGCGCGCGCACTGCCGCCTTGATCAGGAACACCAGCGGCGTCAGCTTCATCGTCGCGCCGCCGTCGTTGTATGCCTTGCGAAAAACCTCGAGGTTCGTGATATCCGCGTCATCCTGATGGGTCACGTGCGGAATCGTCAGCCAGTTACGCGACAAAAATGCACCGGTCAGCTTCTGGATGCGAGAAACCGGCTTGATCTCGATCTCGCCGAACTCGGCGAAATCGACCTGCGGCCATGGCGGCAGATACGCACCGATCCCGGCTTGCGCCGGACCGGTCGCCGCGGCAGGCGCCGCAACGGGTGCTGGGGAGGAAACGGATTCGACGCTCATTGCAGATGCCTCGCTAGACTGTTTCGACCAGGATGAATGATGAATGACGAGTGACGGATACCGGGTGCCGGCTCAGACGATTTCCGCCAGTACCGTGCCGACCGGATACACCTCGCCTATCTGGGCGACGATCCGCAGCGTTCCCGACGCCGGCGACTCGACCTCCTGCACCGATTTGTCGCTCTCCAGCGCATAGAGGGCCTGGCCTTCGGCAACTGTCGCGCCGTCCTCCAGGAGCCATTCGGTCAGCGTGCCTTCGTTCATCGAAAAGCCCAGCTTCGGAAGCAAAACCTGTGTGGTCATAAGTGCACTCTTCAGGATGATTAAAGTCCGGATACGGCTCGCGAACCCGTGTCGTCGAGCGTTGCGCGAATCGCGGCCTCGATCTGCGCCGCGCCCGGCACAAAGGCGTCTTCGAGCGGCTTCGAAAACGGCACCGGGCAAAACTGCGAGCCGACCCGCTGCACGGGCGCCTTGAGCGACCGAAACAGCGATTCATAAATGCGCGAGGCTATTTCCGCGCCGACACCGAACGGCTTGACCGCTTCGTGCACGACAACGGCGCGGCCCGTTTTGGCCACCGAGGTCAGGATCGTATCCATATCAAGCGGGGAGATCGTGCGCAGGTCGATCACTTCGCACGAGATTCCGGTCGTACCGAGCTGGGCCGCCACGGCCATCACGTCGTGCACGCGGCGGCTATAGGTGATAACCGTCACGTCCGTGCCGTCGCGCACCACGTTGGCCGTGCCAAGCGGAATGCGCACACCACGCTCCGGCGCCTTGCCCGGGTTCCAGTAGCTCGGCAGGTTCTCGATGAAGAGGCACGGGTCGTCATCTTCGATACAAGAAAGCATCAGCCCATAGGCATCCGCGGGCGTGGACGGCGCGACCACCTTGATGCCCGCGACGTGCGCGAACCACGCCTCCAGATAGTCGGCGTGCTGGCCACCGGTACCGAAGCCGGCGCCGGTCATCGTGCGGATCACAAGCGGCACATGCGTCTGGCCGCCCGACATGAAGCGCAACTTCGCCGCGTGATTGACGATCATGTCCATCGCGACCGTCGTAAAGTTCATCAGCATGATCTCGGCTACCGGACGCATGCCGACGATTGCCGCGCCGATCGCCGCCCCGATGATGGCCTGCTCCGAAATGGGCGTGGATCTGACACGCGATGTGCCATATTTCGACGACAGCCCTTTGGTCACACCGACAATGCCGCCCTCCTGGCCGTCGGCCACGTCCTCGCCGAGCACAATGACGTTGGCATCGGCAGCCATCGCATCGTCAAGCGCGAGGTTGACCGCCTGAATCGTATTGATGTCAGTCTGTGTCTGGTTCATGCCGGCACCTCGTCTTTGAAGATGTCGCGCCGCAGTTCGGCGACCTCAGGATAGGCGCTCGTCAGCGCGAACTCGACCGCCGCATCGATTTCGGCGTTGTGCGCTGCTTCCATCTCCGCCAGTTGCGCTTCAGTTGCATGTTTCGCGGCGATCAACCATGCGCGGAACAGCGGCACCGGATCTTTCGCAACCCACGCCGCTTTCTCATGCTCGTCCATGTAGGCATCCGGGTCGCCGAACACATGGCCGTGGAAGCGAAACGTATTCGCTTCGATCAGCGTGGGGCCACCGCCGTCGCGGGCCCGTTCGATGGCCTCGCGCGCCACCCGATGCATCGCGATGGGATCGTTGCCGTCGACCGTGATGCCGGGCATCTGATACGCCGCCGCGCGTTGCGCGATGTTCGGCACTGACGTCCCGTATGCGTATTTCGTGTGTTCGGCATAGCCGTTGTTCTGGCAGACGAAAACAACCGGCAGTTTCCAGACCGACGCCATATTCAGCGACTCGTGAAAAGCGCCGATGTTGGCCGCGCCGTCGCCGAAATAGGCGACAGCCACGCGCGGTTCACCCCGAATCTGCGCCGCAAGAGCGAGGCCGTTCGCGATGGGCATCGAACTGCCCACAATGCCGGTGGTTACCATCACGCCGGACGCAGGATGGGTCACATGCATCGGGCCGCCCTTGCCTTTGCAGGTGCCGGTGACACGCCCCCCGAGTTCGGCCCAGAGATCCTTAAGCGGCACACCCTTGGCGATCATGTCATGCACGCCGCGATAGATCGTGCAGATGTAGTCGTCATTGCTCAGGCAGACGGACACCGCGGAAGGAATCGCCTCCTGGCCGCGCGGCGAGTAATAAGGCATGACCAGCTTGCCGGACTTGATCACTGCACGAAAACGCTCGTCGTTCTGCTTGATGAGTGTCATCCGCCGATAGATATCGATCAGCACTTCACTGCTGGGCGGTTGCTGGACTTTCATGCGAAGCTCTCCTTCGATCACCAGATCGTTTGGGCGCCGCTGGCATGCAGCGCGGCGATGTAACCGAATACGAACGACGCGCCAATGCTGCTGCCCGCGCCCGGATAGCAGCGGCCCACCACGGACGCCGTGCAGTTGCCCGTCGCGTAGAGCCCTGGAATCAGCGACCCGTCTTCTTTCAGCACGCGGGCGTACTCGTCCGTCACGAGTCCACCGGCCGTGCCGACGTCGCCGGGGTACATACGGACCGCGTAAAACGGCGCCTGTTCGATCGGGCCGAGATTCGGATTCGGCTTGATCGTCGGGTCGCCATGACAGCGGTCGAAGGCCCGCGAACCGCGTCCGAAATCGCTGTCCACTCCTGTCGCGCAGAACCCGTTGAAACGCGTCACGGTCTCCTGTAAGCCTGCAGCGTCGATACCGCATTTCGCCGCCAGCTCTTCGATCGATCCGGCCTTGATCATGTAGCCGCTATCGAGCCATTGCTGCGGAATCTGCCCCTGCATCGCCGAACCCCAGGGGTAATACTTGCGCTGACGGCTATCCATGACCACCCACGCCGGAACGGCTTTACCCGTCTCCTTCTGACGCCGGTACATGCGTTGCCCGATCTCCATGTAGGCGCCGGCTTCGTCGCAAAAGCGCTCGCCATCCTGGTCGACCATGATCGAAAACGGCAGCGACAGATCGAGGTGATGCATGAAGGGAAGCGGCGAGCCGTCCGGCGCGCGCGCACCCTCGGGCAAGGTCTCATTGGGACCGAGCGAAGTCACGACCCACCACGCCTCTTCCATGCAATCGACGGCTGCGCCGAGACCCACAGCGGCTTCCAGCACTTCGCCGGTGTCGCCCGGATTGGCGTTCGTCCAGTTGCTCGACGACGGTTGCGGCTGATATTTGCGGCGCATTTCGGCGTTATGTGAAAAGCCGCCGGCGTTCAACAGCACGCCCTCGCGCGCGTGCACGCGCATTTCGCGCCCGTTGCGGATCGCGACCACCCCCGTGACACGGCCGTCCTCAACGATCAACTCGCCCACAGGCGTATCGGTCCAGATAGGAATATCGGCACGCAGCGCCATTTGCAGCATGCGCCCCTGAAGCGCGGCACCGTTCGAAACCAGCTCTTTACCTGTGATCTTCTGATACAGCATGCGGCCCGCGAGCTGCATTGCCTTGCGTTTGCCACCCCACGTGCGCTTTAGCAGGAACAACTCGGTAAACTCATTGGAGTTGGCCGGGATCGACGGGCCCTTGTATCGCGAAAGCTTCGGCGCCCACTCGCCCAGTTCCCTGATGTCGAACAGTTTGGCCAGCAGCGAGCGGCCACGCGGCTCGCCGCCCGGCAGCGTGTCGTAGTAGTCCGACCAGCCGTCCGCATAGACAAACTGCATGCCCTGCTGTTCGAGGAACTCGGCCATCTTCGGACCCGTGCGCAAATACGCCTCACGACGCGCCGCCGATGTTCCGGGGCCCTGATAGGTAACCGCGGCATCGAAATATTGTCGCGCGCGTTCGTAGGAGTCGTTCACGCCGTGGCGCTTCATCACGTGATTGTTCGGCAACCACCAGACGCCGCCGGAATACCCTGTTGAGCCGCCTACTTTGCCCTGCTTTTCGATGATGAGCGCCTCTTTGCTTGCGGTCTTGCACGCAAGTGCAGCGCACATCGAACCGCCGCCGCTGCCAACCACGACGAAGTCATAGCTTGCATCCCAGACAGCCATGCTCAATCCCCTTGCGCAATGAATTCCCGCAATGCGCGGTGGAAATTGGACACGGACGTCTCCTGAAGCGGGTTCGTGCGCGCCCCCTTGAAGCCACGCGATTTCATACCCTGCTGCACATTCGTCATGTTCTGAAAGTCCTGCCAAAGGATCAGACCGAAATTCTCGATTGCGTTCTGCTTCCAGTCATCAACGCCGTGGTAGATCTCGCGCTTGAGCGGTGGCTCCGCACCCGGCGCATAGCGAACCAGCGACCAGATGTCGTAAATGCAGGAATCCGGATTGTCGCCGTCGGGCCGCGCGCGGTAGAACAGCGCACCGTCGGGGTAAGGCAGGAAAATCAGATTCGGGAACACGTGCCAGTCGGCGCCCGCACGTCCCATCTGCTCGAACGAGATGTCAGGCCAGCCCGCCCCTTCGGCCACGGCCGCTTCGCGCTGGAACTCCATGGCCTTCGCCAGCACCTCGAACTGGTTGCCGCTCGGCGCCATCTCGGTCAGCAGACGTTTGGAAGCTTCGTAGTCGCGCGCCGAGTTGATCGCCTTCAGCGTGTCTTCCATCACCTTGAAGAAATTGACCAGGCCTTGTCGCACGTCTTCGGGCATCGGCTTGCCGGTACGCGGTGAGGGGGCGCCGATAAAGCGCGTGGCCGTCGCGTAACCGAACATGCCGTGGCGTCCATAAGGAAAGCTGCGAGTCACATCGTCGCCGGCGACATCGAGGAGTTGCGGGTGCGTGGCCGAGACGTGATAGCCCTCGTTGAACGCCTCCAGCGCGACCTTCCAGTTGCACGGCAGCCGGATCGACTTGTACCAGCGGTAGCGCATCTTTTCAAACTCGAAGCAGTCCGTGATTTCAGGTACCGGTTCGAGAAATTTAGCGAGCGGTTCCGCGTCGGGATCCATGTTGATAAATACGAATCCACCCCACGTGTCCACCCGCACTTCCTGCAGCCGCAGATCGCTGTCGGCCATGTCGGGGCAGCCTTCCCAATCGCCGCGATCGAGCACGCGTGCGATGCTGCCATCAAGATTCCACTGCCAGCCGTGGAAGTTGCAATGAAACTTTGCCGCCTTGCCGCAACCATTGGTCAGACGCCGGCCACGATGCTGGCAAACGTTGTAGTAGGCTTTGATCCGGTCGGCCGCCGTGCGCACCACGATGATCGACTCACCGATTACATCGAACGTGACATAGTCGCCTACCGCGGGAATCTCCTCGAGCCGGCATGCCACCTGCCACACGCGCGGCCACAGGTTGCGCGTTTCCTGGTCGAGGAACTGCTTCGACAGGTAGCTATCCTTGGGGACAAAATCGAGGCGGACCGGATGCTCACCCGAACCGGAATTCGTGTCACGCATTGATATCTCCTTCATGGTTTCGTCGGCTCGCGCACCGATTCTGGTTTCTTCTCGCCGGCTCACCGCCCATCGGGGCCAGGTGACGCATCAGTCGGTATATATGAACACCGTTCAAAATACTAGGCTGACGGTGAGAACCTTGTCAATCCGGTCCAACGTCAGCCCAGTGCCGCTGTCAGCGCCGGTACGGCCTCAAAAAGATCGGCGGCGAGGCCGTAGTCGGCAACCTGGAAAATCGGCGCCTCGCTGTCCTTGTTGATCGCGACGATGACCTTCGAATCTTTCATCCCGGCCAGATGCTGGATCGCGCCGGAAATGCCGACTGCGATATAAAGCTGCGGCGCTACGATCTTGCCCGTTTGCCCGACCTGATAGTCGTTCGGCGCGAATCCCGCGTCCACCGCGGCGCGCGATGCGCCCACTGCCGCACCGAGTTTGTCGGCGAGCGCGTCGAGCAATCTGAAGTTATCGCCATTCTGCATCCCGCGGCCGCCTGAAACCACGACGCTGGCGGCCGCCAGTTCGGGCCGGCTCGATCGGGTCAACTGCTGGTCGACGAAACGTGCCCGCTCATAGGCTGGCGCGGCCGGCGCCGACTCGACCGGCGCGTTGCCCTGCAACGGTGCGGCGTCGAAGGCGGTCGTGCGCACCGTCAACACCTTCAGCGGATCGGCCGACCTGACGGTGGCGAGCGCATTGCCGGCATAGATCGGCCGCACAAACGTATCGGCCGCCTTGATGGCGACGACTTCGGAAATCTGCGCACAATCGCGCAACGCTGCGACGCGCGGCATGAAGTTTTTTCCGACGGCCGTGGCTGCGGCAATCACATGGCTATACGACTGAGCAAGCGACAGCACCAGCAGCGCGAGATTTTCAGGAAGTGGATGCGCGTACGCGGCAGCGTCTACGTGCAATACCTTGCTGACTCCGCTGACTTTCGCTGCATCGGCCGCGGCTCCCCCTGCTTCATGGCCGGCTACCAGCAGATGAACCTCACCGCCGATCTGCGTTGCGGCAGTAACGGCGTTGAGCGTCGCGCGATGGAGCGTCGCATTGTCGTGTTCAGCAATAACGAGGATGGACATAGTCAGATCACCTTGGCTTCATTGCGAAGTTTTTCGATCAACGTCGCGATGTCGGGCACCATCATCCCGCTCTTGCGCGCCGCCGGCTCGGTGACTTCGAGTACCGCAAGACGTGGCGCAACATCCACACCGAGTGCTTCAGGCGTCAGCGTGTCGAGCGGCTTCTTTTTCGCTTTCATGATGTTGGGCAGCGTCACATAGCGCGGACTATTCAGACGCAGATCCGTGGTGACAACGGCGGGCAGATCGAGCGCGACGCGTTCGAGCCCGCCGTCGATTTCGCGCGTCACGGTCAGCACGCCGTCCGCGATTTCCGTCTTGAAGGCGAAGGTGGCTTGCGGCCAACCGAGCAGTCCGGCGAGTTTCTGCCCCGTCTGACCGGCATCGTTATCGATGGCCTGCTTGCCGAGCAGTACCAGTTGCGGTGCTTCCCGTTCGACGATCGCTGCCATGAGTTTCGCAACCGCCAACGGCTGCAACTCTGCTGGAGTCTCGATCAGGATCGCCCGGTCGGCGCCCATGGCAAGCGCGGTGCGCAAGACTTCCTGCGACTGCGCGGTGCCGGCTGAAATCACGACGATCTCGGCGGCAACCCCTGCCTCTTTTAGCCGTACCGCCTCCTCCACCGCGATTTCATCGAACGGATTCATGGCCATCTTCACGTTGACCAGATCGACGCCGGAGCCGTCGGATTTGACCCGGGGCTTCACGTTGTAATCGATAACACGCTTCACCGCGACCAGTATTTTCAATTGACGCTCCATGCTATTTTCTGAACGATGTTCTACATTCTGAACCAACTCTTTTGCTGTTGTCAACGACAATGGCTTTTGCAGACCCTGCCCCGTGTAAACCCCGTTTCAAGGTCGCCGGAATATATCCATAATTTAGAACATCGTTCGTATTTCAAAATCCCGCGCAGATCGACTGACTGCGTGCTCTGCCGCAGGATCGCCGGCGGTAGCTCCTGATAGAAACTCGCCCATGAAAATGTTTTCTCTCGATGGTCAGGTTGCGCTTGTCACGGGCGCTTCGCGCGGCCTGGGGCTGGCGATGGCCAATGCGCTTGCGTGCGCCGGTGCAACGGTGGTGCTCGCAGCCCGGTCGCGCGCCGGTCTCGACACAGCCGCGGCGTCCATTCGTGGCGGCAGCAGCGCTCTGATCGATGTCGAGCCATTCGATCTCGTCGATCAATCCGCCATCGAAGCCGCCGTGCAGAACGTTTTTGCGCGTCATGGAAGGATCGACGTCCTGCTGAACAACGCCGGCATCTGCGAGTGGAGCGACTTTCTACAATCAACACCGCAGATGTGGCACCGCACCATGGACACCAACGTTACCGCTGCATACCTGCTCGCGCGGCAAGTGTCGCCGTCGATGATCGAACGTGGGCACGGCCGCATCATCAATGTCGGCTCGTATGTTTCGGTACTCGGGCGCGAAAAGCTCCAGGCCTATGTAGCGAGCAAGCATGCGGTGGCGGGTCTCACCAAATCGCTTGGAGCCGAACTGGGGCGGCACGGAATCCGCTGTAACGGCATTTGCCCCGGTTACTTCATGACCGAGATGGCCGAACCTGTCACGTCAAATGCGCAAATGAAGGAGATCGTCCGCTCGCACATCTCCGTCGGACGCTGGGGGCGCCCGGAGGAACTCGGGGGCGCCGCGGTGTTCCTCGCCTCCGAGGCGAGCTCTTATATGAACGGCCAGATGCTGATGGTCGACGGCGGCGTTTCGGAGATTCTGAGCTTCCCGATGTCGGTGGTCTAGCCTCGGCCAACAGCGGGTGCCGCCAGGTGGCCGGCGCCCGCAGCACGCATGGCGCTTGAGCGCCGCCGGGCCTTCACGCGCCTTTCGAGTTCTCGGCGAGTGCTATCGCGCTGCGTAACTCCGCGTGCCCGGGCCGCGACGATACCCCGCGCAGCAGAAAGTGGGACAGCGACGGGATCAGAACCAGTGCGCCGATCATGTTGGTGACGAACATGAAGGTCAACAGAATGCCCATGTCGGCCTGGAACTTGATCGGCGACCATGCCCACGTGACGACCCCGGCGGCCAGCGTGACACCCACCAACGCCACGACCTTGCCGGTGAACTGGACCGCCCGGCGGTAGGCGTCCCGCAGCGGCAAGCCGGCGCGCTGATAGTTGAGCTGCACCGACAGCAGATAGAGCGCGTAATCGACGCCGATGCCTACGCCAAGGGCGATCACAGGCAAGGTCGCCACCTTGACGCCGATGCCCAGCATCACCATCAACGCCTCGCATAGGACCGATGTGACGACGAGCGGCACCAGTGCGACGATGGCGGCGCGCCAGCTGCGGAACGTGATCAGGCAGAGCAGGACGACAGCCCCGTAGACCAGCAGCAGCATGCGTTCATTCGCTTCCTTGACGACGATGTTGGTCGCGGCATCGATACCCGCGGATCCGGCAGCCAGCAAAAATTGGTGGCTTGCGTCCTTGTGCGCATCCGCGAAACGTTGTGCCGCGTCGAGCACGCGAGTCAGCGTGGCGGCCTTATGATCGGTCAGGTAAGCGATGATCGGCATCGTATTGCACGCTGCGCTGATCAGATCGGGACGATCAAGCAAAACCTGGAAGAGCGAGCGATTCAGAATCGCCGGTGTGCGATTGATCGTGAACCACTTCGGATAACCTTCATAGGCACCGGACGTCACGAGCCGGGTGAGAGACGCGGCCGAACTCGTGGTCTGCACGCCGCTCACATTTTGCAAGGCGATCTCGAAGCGGTCGACATCCGCCAGCATCTGATAATGATCCGCATCGCAATTGGGCAGTGACGATTTGCCGATCACCACGAACATGTCGCTCGACAGACCATAGTGGGCGTTGATGAAGGCATTGTCCCGGTTGTAGACCGAGTCCGCTCGCAATTCAGGGGCGCCCGCGTCGAGATCGCCGATCTGCAGACGCTGGCTGACCGCAAAGCCTCCCGCGGCCAGCAGCACGGTCACGGCGATCGCCCCCGACGCCCAGCGCCGTTCCGTGAAGCGGTCCAGCCAGTTCCACAGGCTCGCGACGCGCGAGCGGCTGCCGGTTTCCGCGGCCTCTTCGATCAGCGTGCGCCGCGCGGCCGCGGGACTCACGCCCACATACGACAGCAACACCGGCAACAGAAGAAGATTGGTGAAGACCAGCACGCCCACGCCGATGCTGGCTGTCAGCGCAAGATCCTTGATGACCGGGATATCGATGATCGTCAGGACGGCGAAGCCCACCATGTCGGCCATGAGCGCGGTGAGACCCGCGAGAAAGAGCCGCCGGAAGGTGTAGCGCGCCGCCACATACTTATGCGTGCCGCGCCCGACGTCCTGCAGGATGCCGTTCATTTTCTGGGCGCCATGCGACACGCCGATGGCGAATACCAGGAATGGCACCAGCACCGAATAAGGATCGACGACGAGACCCAGCGTCGTGACGATGCCAAGTTGCCAGAGGACCGCGACAAGCGAACACGCGACCACCAGAAACGTGCTGCGCGGGCAGCGCGTATAAAAGAAAATCACGCCGAGCGCGATGGCCGCCGCAATGCCGAAATACGCCATCACCTGCTTCAGGCCGTCGATCAGGTCACCGATCAGTTTGGCAAAACCAACCACGTGGATGCGAATGTTGCCGTGCTGCTGCGTGCGCACCATGTCGTCGAGCAGCTGCGAAAAGTGGGCATAGTTGATCGGCTTGCCCGCCGCGTCGCGCTCGAGCAGCGGCACCACGATCATGGTCGACTTCAGATCGTTGGCGACGAGCGAACCGGTGATGCCCGCGCGCGCGATATTGGTTCGCAACGCGTCGATTGACGCAGCCGAACCGTTGTACGTCGACGGCATGACCGGGCCGCCCGCATAGCCCTTTTCGGTGACGATATTCCAGCGCACCGCCGGCATCCAGATCGACTTGACCCACGGTCGGTCGACGCCGGGCATCAGAAATACCGCGTCGTTGATCTTTCTCAGCGACTCCAGATACGCGGGGTCGTAAATGTCGCCCTGAGTATTCTCGATCACAATCCGCAAACTGTTGCCGAGCCCCTTCAGGTCGCCCTTGTTCGCCAGGTAGTTGCGGATATACGGGTTCGACTGCGGAATCATCTTTTCGAAGCTGGCATTGATCTGCAGCCCGGTCGCCACCTTGATGCCGAAAAAGACCGACAGCACCGCGCACAACAGAATCAGGACAAGCCGATGATTGAAAACCAGCCGCTCCAGCGCGTTGCCGGACTTCGAGTCGAACGCACGGCGCTCCTTGACCACGGGCATGGAACTGATCTGCTCATTGTTCTTACCGGCCATCATGTGCTCCCTTTGCCGCGATCACTTGAGTACCCCGACGTTCTTTACGCCCCCGGCGCCCACTACCACGATGCCGCCGCGAGCGAGGCTCGTACCGTCCCAGAGCGACCACGCCTGCCCCGCCGCATTCGCCGCACTGAAGCTGGCGCCGCCGTCCGTGCTGATCAGCACACGCCCATCCTGGCTGAACAACGCAAGCCGCCCGTCGGCAAGACGCGCGCCGCCCAGCAGACTGGCTTCGCCGGGAATGCCGACCTTGATCCAGGTCTGCCCGCCGTCCACGCTGCGCATCGCATTGCCACGCAGGCCATAGAGAATCAGATTGTCAGGCGTGCCGACGATGCCAAAAAAGCTGCCCTTGTACGGCACCGAGACCTTGACGAACTGTTGCGAGGTCTCGTCGAGGCGCATGACCAGTCCCTGTTCACCGACCACATACAGCGCGTTGCCGATTCTGCGTATCGCATGCAGGTTCAGTGCGTCCTGTTCGTTTTCGGTGTGGTCGAACCACGGTGTCCAACTGGCCCCGCCATCGTCGGTCCTGAAGATGATATTGAATGAACCGATGATGAAGCCCGTGCGCTCGTTATCGAACCAGGCCGACAGAAACGGCCGCCCCGGACCGTCGTTGACGAAGCGCCGCGCTTCCTCGAGTCCGGCCGCAACCTTCGGGTCCGACTGGTCCCGCTTCTGGTAATAGGCCAGCATCAAGGCGGCCGCCGACCGGCCGTCGAGTTGCTTCGTCCATGTCGCGCCGCCGTCCGCGGTGTGCAAAACGATGCCGTCCTGACCGGTCGCCCAACCCGCGCGCGGCGAAACGAAATACACCGAGACCAGATCCGAGCTCACCGGCGCGGAAACCTGGCGCCAGGTCCCGCCATTGTCGTCGGACAGGACGATCAGTCCGCGTAAGCCGACCGCGACCAGCCGGTCGCCGGCACGGGCCACGGCGAGCAGCGGTGCGGTCTGCGCATGTGGGTTGGCGGTGGCCGGCGTATCGATCGGATCGGCGAACGCGGCAAGCGCCGGCTGCGAAACGGTCAACGCGAGGGTCAGCGCAAGCGCCGACACCGCCACGTTCATAGAGGTACTCAGCATCATGTCTCCTTGTGCTCGCCTGATACTCGCTGGCCGCACCGGGCGAAACCCGCTGCGGCCCTGCCTTTCGAGGCTATGCTGCCGGCCCGCGCAAGGTATCAGCGGATGCCAGTCGACTGCATTCGTTCAGGCGTGAAAAACCCGTTGGGAAAGTCCACGTTGAAGAAAATGCCGGAGGTGTCCGCAGGATGACTGCCCAGCAGATACACCCCGCTATTGAAGTCGAAGAACCAGTTGCCGAGTGAATACGGAACCTGGGCGTCGTAGGCCGGTACCGTATCGGCAAAGCCGCCTCGATATAGTTTGCCGGCCTGATCATAGGCATCCATCATGCCACCGCCCAGATCCTCGTCCGTATAGAGGATCTTTTTGCTGTACAGGTGCCGCGCACCGGGTTTGAGCGTCAGTTCAAGCACACGCACGCGGTGCAGTTCCCAGCGAATCAGGTTGGCATTGGGGAAATGCGGTGTCAGCATGTCCTTGTCCGAGGTCGCGTACTGCCACTTGTATCCGTTGTACGGAATGTACATTTCCTTGGTGCCGAGCATCTTGACCTTCCAGCGATCGAGCTTGCCGTACATCAGTTGGATATCGTCCATCGTGATCACGCCCGAGTAGCCTGGGTTAGGCGTATCGTAAGCGAGATCAGGGGCGACGCGCGTGCGGCGCTGGCCCGGCGAATACGACCAGCCCGGCCAGTCACGCGAACTCGCGGTGTAGTCCCAGAACAGCGATGTCTCGCCCTTCAGGCGCGCGGGCGCGGCGTAATCGTTCATCACCTGGTACCAGACGCCATCCGATTTCTTGAACCCGTCCCGGCCGAGCGTGGGATCGTAGTACGGAAAATAGATGCTGCTTTTAAACGAGCCCGTCAGCACCGGGTTGCCCGAACTGTCCATCAGCCAGGTATTGACGAAGTTCTTTTGCCTGGTTCCGACGAAACGCATGATGTAATTCCAGAGCGCTTCCTCGCCTGTCTTCGCAATCGGGAAAGGAATACAGCCAAAGGCGCCTTCGATATCCTGCCCGCCGTTGGTCAACTTGGCCTGCACCGCATTGATCTTGCAATTTTCACCGTACCAGTCCGGAAACGATGCACTGCGATGGGTCGGATAGACCATCATCTTGTAATCGGGAAAGCGCTTGAACAGTTCCTTGGACGACTCGCTCAGCTTGTCCGAGTATTCCTGCCAGTTCTGCGCGGTGATCGTCAGAATCGGCTTTTCGCCGGCAAACGGATCAAACCACTTGCCGCTATTAAGCTTAGATTCCGCAGGCGCCTTGGTCACTCCTCCGGTGTATGCCGGAATCTGTCCGTCCGCGCTGGCCGCGGCGTCCGCGCCGAACACTGTGAGCGTCGTGCCCAGCTTGGCGGCTTCTTCGGCCGATACGGATGCGTGCACTGTGGAACCATAGGTGGCGGCGATCAATACAGCCGTCACTAACCTTGGGATGTTCATTTGCGAATGTCCTCTGAAGTACCAGATAGTCGGCTTTGGTTAAAGCGTGGTCTGATAGGTGATCCCGATCCAGCCCTTGTCGGAATATGGCGCGCCGTTGACATTGGTCGCTGTTTTCTTCCAGTTGGTATAACCCGTGTAGGTGAGATTCACGATGTGCTTGTTGTAGATCGTGAATTGCAGGCCTACCTGGTAGATGTTGCTGCCCTGGTTACCGCCATCGACAGTCGGTGTATTGCCGTGGATGTTCCATTGTACGAACATCGGCAGGTCGAGATCGACGCCGGGAAACACCTGGTTCCAGTGCGGCGTGAACGACACACCAAAGGTGTAGTAATTTTTCGTCGCGCAACCCAGCGCGACCGCATCGGCTGCTTTCGTGCAAGCGGCGGAGTAACCCGGCGCATTGAAGTTCTGCGCGCCCGAAGTCACCCTGAGCAGGTGGGCCACCGCGATTTCCATGGCGAGCGGCGCCTCGTTCCAGAGCGGTGTCTTACCGAGGTATGTGGTTGTGTTGAGCAGTGCGTGCAACGTGTCACCACGCGCGCCTTCGAGCGTGCCCGGTGTGGCGCTGCCGGCCGAAGCCAACGGCGTATTGCGGCGATACGACACCTCTGCGCCGACCGCCGTGCCGCCAATCGTGCTGTTCACGCCGAGGCCCAGCAATTGAACCTTGTTCGCGTAGATATCCTCGGTCGTGAAATTGTTCGGATTAAACTGGGCGAACCACGGTGTCTTGTAGCTGAAGCGGCGATAGGTCAGCTCGACCGTGCTCGAGAATTTTTCAAGGCGATACTTGGTTTCAACCCCGAAGTCCCCAATCTTGCCTTGCGGGCCCCTGACGTTGTAGATTGGGAAGTTCGGCCCCGCATACGCGGCGATCGGCGGCCCGTAGTCGATGGAATCTGAACCGCCGAAATAGGTGCCGCCTTCAGGATAGCGGTCGTGCGCCCATTCGAACGAGTAGTAGCCGCTCAATTGCATCCGCTCGGTCAACTGGGCCGACATGGCGACCTGCCCGGTCGGCAGCGACAGTTCCTTCAGCGATGCCCCGGGGCTTTGCGTCGCGGCAATCAGATTTTGCGGAGCCTGCGATACCGCAACCGAGTTGACGCCGCCCACGCTGCCGATCAGCGACTGCCCCCAGATTTGCGCGAGGCGCCCTACCTTGATGTCAATCGGAACGGGGCCCGCATTGACGGTGGTGAATCCGAACGCGTCGCGCACCTCCGCCGACGGTCCGATGTAGTACTTCTTGATGTAGCTGGTGTAGTTATTCCCCGGGTAGTTCGCAACACTTTCGAGACCCGGCCCGCTCTTGTCCTTGCTCGAATAGGCCGCGTCGTACCAGCCCGCAACACTGAACCGGAAGCCGGTCGTCCCCTTGTACTTGAAGTCGAATTCGCTCGTCACGTCGAGCCGCGCGAGTATGGTCTGGTAGCGCCTGAAGGTGTTGTCGCCTTCGTCGTAGCTCGGGTTGTTACCGATCGCCGAGTTGATGCCCTGAAGCCGTAACCCATAGTTCGCACGAACCGTCGTATCCAGATCCATCTCAATGTCCGGATTAGGCGTCGTAAACGTGAACGCCTGCGCTCCGTTCGCAAAACTGCCGCAAACACCAACCAGCAACATCACTTCAAAACGACGCCGGCAAACGGCCCCGCCTTTGGAAATCCGATTCATTTTGTCTCCTCCGCGAGGACATTCACACGACTTCTATTCGTTGTATTTTTCGCGTCGACTTGCTTCCCACATTTCAAGTTCATCTAATACTTGAATGCTGTTCAAAATGATAAACACCGCGTAGTGGGGTGTCAATAGTGTTTTCCAGTAGAAATCGGGACCCTTGCACACCGCTGGACTGAGGTATTGAGCAGCCGCCTGAGACGTTAGGAATCCGTCTAAAGTCACCCATGCGGGATCGATTCGCGCGGCTGGCGAATGGGGATAACGGCTGCGCCGGGCCCGTCACAATAGGACAAACAGACCTGTTGTGGCTGCCCACCTCGGGATGTCTGACGAAATGCGACCAGGGAGGCCGTCGATCGTCATCACATGGGGTTCATTTCACGTCCCAGACCAGCGGCAAGTGGTAGAGCGTGCCGTTGACGCCGCCATGCACACCGGCTTTGGCGCCGGGCCTGAGCGAAAAATCGGGGATGCGTTTGAGCCACTCCTGGAGGAACACCTTGATCTCGACGCGGGCGAGGAATGAGCCCGGACAACGATGCGCCCCATTGCCAAAGGTGGAATGAATCGGTGTCGGACGGTTGAAGTCGACTTCGAGCGGATTCTGGAACTTGCGCTCGTCCAGACCGTGCAGGGTTGTCGGTATGACGATCATGTCGCCGGCCTTCATCTGCACGCCCTGGTATTCGAAGTCATGCGCGACCTGACGTCCCTGGTTGACCACCGGAAAGCGGCGCAACAACTCATCGACCGCTTTTTGCGTCAGGTCCGGGTGGTCGATCAGATGTTTGCGATGCGCGGGGCTTCCCGCGAGGAAGTTCGCGATGAAGCCCATCGCAGAGGCGACCGTATCGAGGCCGCCGATCAGGACGAGCCCGCACAGCCCCTTAAGCTCCTGATCGCTCAGATCACGACCGTCAATCTTCGATTGAACGATCCGGCTGATCAGATCGTCGCCCGGATTCGCCCGGCGCTCGGCGATTTTTACGCCGAGATATTCGAAGATCGCGCCGAGCGCTTCAAGCTTCTGCCCGGAGGAAGCAGGCCGCACCATCTTGTCCGCCAGGCCCAGCAAATAGTCGCGATCTTCCGAGGGCAGCGCCACCATGTCCATGAAAATGCCGATGGGCAGATGTTGCGCGAACTCGGAGACGAACTCGCACTCGCCCCGCGAATAAAAGCCTTCGATCAGCTCGATTGTCATTTCGCGCGCCTTTTCCTCGAGCTTGCTGATCGCTTGCGGCATGAAGGCAGGCGCAATCAGCGCGCGGTAGCCGGTGTGTTCGGGCGGGTCGAAAAAGATTGGCGGCAGCGGCGCGTGGTCGACCAACGGCACCGTCAATTGGCGCGACGAAAATTGCTCGTATTCCTTGAAGATGCGGTAGATGTCGTCACCGCGCGTCGCGATCCAGTGGCCGCCGTTACGCGGCGTCCAGAAGATGTCAGGCACGGCGGGGTCGTGCAGTTTCTTGAGCGCGAGATGATAGTCGTCGGCGGCGCCGGGCGGATTGTATATGTCGAAGTCGACCACCAGTTGCGTCGGCACGTGCGCGGGAATAGGCGCCACTTCAGGCGTCGCGCGTTGATTGCTCTCTGACATTCGATGTCTCCTTCGTGATTCCGGACCAGCTGGCTGGCTCACACAATCGCCACGCCGACAATTTTCTGAATGACGTTCACATATGTATCATACATTTTCTGATACTGGAACAACATAAAAAACGGGACAAAAGCGCACGCCGCCGCGTTACAGGTGCGTCCCGTAGCGCTCGAGATGGTGCTCGGCATCACCCCATGTCATATCAATGCAGGTCAGCCGCTTGAAGTACCAGCCGACTGGAAGTTCTTCGGTCATGCCCATTCCGCCGTGCAACTGCACCGCCTGCTGGCCGACGAACCGCCCACACCGGCCGATCAGGTTCTTGGCGGCGGACAGCGCCCGGCGCCGCTCGTCGGCATCCGCTCCGGCCAGCCGCGATGCTGCGAAGTACACCACCGAGCGGGCCTGCTCGACCGCCGTCAGGATGTCGGCCGCGCGATGCTGAAGCGCCTGGAACTCGCCGATGGGTCTGCCGAACTGGGTGCGCGTGCGCAGGTAGTCGTAGGTCATCTCGGCGAGCTTCGCCATGGTTCCAACCGCTTCCGCGCATAGCGCGAACAGCCCGTGGTCGACGGTCCATTCCAGCAGGCCATAGCCGTTGCCGATCACGCCCAGCACCGCTTCGGACTCGATCGATACGCCCGAGAAGTGCACTTCGGCGACCCGCTGCCCGTCCAGCGCCGGGAAACCTCTGAGCGTGACGCCCGGTGTCTTCGGGTCGATCGCGAACAGCGTGATGCCGGTGGTGTCGTCCTGCGCCCCGGAAGTCCGCGCCGACACCAGCAGCAGATCGGCGCTATCGCCGTGCAAGACCACGCCTTTGCGACCATCGATGACAAAACCCTCGCTCGAAGACCTGGCGGCCGTTGTTACGTTCGACAGATCGAATCGCGCGCCAGGCTCAAGCGTGGCCAACGCCGTTTTCACACGGCCAGCCGCAAGCTCGGGCAGCCAGCGCTCTTTTTGTGCATCGGTGCCGGCGTGGCTGATCAGCCGCGCGCCAAGCACCGCGGTCGAGAGATAGGGCTCCAGTACCAAACCCCGACCCAACGCCTCCATCACGATCATTGTCTCTGCCACGCCCGCGTTCATCCCGCCGTATTCGTCCGGAACGTTGAGCGCGAAGAGACCCATATCGGCCAACGTGTTCCAATGCTGTTCGGACCAGCCGCGCGGCGTCGCCGATAGCTTGCGCCGCGCCTCGAATGAATATTCCTTCTCCACGAAGCGGCCCACCAGGTCGGCCAGCATCTGCTGCTCTTCAACGAGCGTGAAATCCATGACGTGTCCTCAGATGCCAAGCGCGAGTTTGGCGATGATATTTTTCTGAATCTCAGTGGAACCGCCGTAGATCGAGATCTTGCGCCAGTCCAGATAGTGCGGCGCCAGCGCGTTGAGCAGTTCGCCATGCGCCGTGGCATCCGCGCCTTCGCTCCAATCCGGCTCGAGCGCCTGCGGTACAAACGGCACCGCGTAGGGCCCCGCGCACGCCATGATCAGCTCGGTGAGTTCCTGCTGGATTTCCGAACCGCGGATTTTCAGCACCGAGGCCTCGGGTCCCAGCGGACGGCCGGCCGACTCGGCGGAAATCGCCCGCAACAACGACCATTCGTGCGCGATCAGATCGATCTCGACCTTCGCGATCCGGTCGCGGAAACGGATATCGTCGATCAGCGGCTTGCCGTGCTTCCGTTCAGTCCGCGCGATTTCCTTCAGCCGGAGCATGAAGCGTTTGCAGTTGCCGAGCCCCGCAATATTGGTGCGCTCATGGCCGAGCAGATATTTGGCGATCGCCCAGCCACGATGCTCTTCTCCGACAAGATTGCCATCCGGCACTTCGACGTTTTCGAAGAACACCTCGTTGACGTCATGGCCGCCATCGAGCGTTCTGATCGGCCGCACGGTAATGCCGGGCGTCTTCATGTCGATCAGTAGAAACGAAATGCCTTCCTGCGGGCGGCCATCGCTGTGGGTGCGTACGAGACAGAAAATCCAGTTCGCCCACTGTGCAAACGAAGTCCAGATCTTCTGTCCATTGACGATATAGAACGGCTTGCCGTCGCGTGGAACGCACTCGGCGCGCGTCTTCAACGAAGCGAGATCGGAGCCCGCGCCCGGCTCCGAATAGCCCTGACACCACCAGTCCTCCATCGACACGATGCGTGGCAGAAAATAGTCGCGCTGCGCGGGCGTGCCGAATTTTTGCAGCACGGGCCCGACCATCGACAGACCGAACGGCATCTGACGCGGCGCACCTGCGGTAAAGCACTCTTCATCGAAGATATTGCGCTGCGTAGCGTTCCAGCCCGCGCCGCCGTATTCGACCGGCCACGCCGGCGCGCCCCAGCCATTGGCCGCGAGGATGCGCTGCCAGCGCACGTAGTCGTCGCGCGGCACGTGGCGGAAATTCAGCACGCGGTCGCGAATCTCCGTGGGTAGCCGGGCCGTCACAAACTCCCGCACCGATGCGCGAAAGACCTTATCGTCGTCACTTTCTCGCAAATCCATCAACCCTCTCCTTTGACGATGGGCGCGCCCTGGACCGCCAATCGGCCCCGCTCTCAGCCGATTTCGACAACGCCGTTGTTCAACACGACCACATCGCGTGCGTCGACGCGTGCCCGCACATGCACGCGTGTGCCGCTCTCGCGCCAGAACTGAAATCTGATGACCTCGCCGGGATAAACCGGCGAAGTCATCCGTAGCGCAAGCCGTCTGAGCCGCGCCGCGTCGTTTCCGGCCAGGGTGCGAATCGCGGCGTAGCCTGCCATGCCGTACGTCGCGAGGCCGTGCAGGATCGGTTGCCTGAAGCCGGCCTTCGTAGCGACTTCGGGGTCGGCATGCAGCGGATTCGAGTCGCCGGAAAGACGGTAGATCAGCGCCGCCTGCGCCGGGGTCCCGAACTCGAATTCGTGGTCGGGTGCGCGCTCGGGAACGGGCGGCAAGGCTTCGGGCGGCGCATCGCTCTCGCCGGATTCCGCGCTGAAGCCGCCGTCGCCTCGCAGGAACGAGACCTGCCGAACTTCCGCGAGCCGCTCGTCGCTCTCCGCTTCGAACAGATCGCGCCTGAGTTCGACGATTGCGCCCTTGCCTGCGCCCTTATCGGAAACAAGGCTCACACGCGTCTTGCTGACGATGGTGGCGGCGGTCGGCATCGGACGGAGGAAGCGGACGTCCTGTTCGCCGTGCACCACCTTCAGATAGTCGACACCTGCGCGCGGGTCGCGCATCCACGATTTGGGCCATGCAAACGCCGCGGCACAGGTCGGCATCGCCTGCAGGTCTTTCTCGTAGACGTAGCGAAGTTGCGCCGCGTCGAGAGGATCGCCACCGATGCCAAGACCCAGCGCGTATAACATGACATCGCGTTCGGTGTAAGTGTGGGTGACGTCTTCGATTGGCCAGTTCTTGATGACTTCATACTTCAGCATGACTTTGCCCCATGGCGTATCGATCGCATATCAATCGTCGTTGAAATTCGGCTTGCGCTTCTCAAGGAAACTCGCGATGCCTTCCTTGTAGTCGTCGCACTGATTGGCAATCGGCATATCCAGTCCGGCAGCCATGATCGCTTCATGGGGCGTCTGAAACGGCACCTCCCAGAGTTGCGCCTTCATGACGCGCATCGAGCGCGGCGAGCAGTTCTCCGCGAGATCTGCCGCGTAGGCATAGGTCTCTTCCGCTAGCGTGCCAGACGGGAATGCACGGTTCACGAGCCCCATCCGCTCAGCCTCGGTTCCCTTGATCTTGCGCGCCGACAGCAGCAGGTCGAGCGCCCTTGCGTGCCCGACGTGGTGCGAAAGTATCCACGCCATGCCATATTCGGCAGTCAACCCGCGACGTGCGAAAGCGGTGGTGATCGTGGCATCTTCGGCCGCGAAACGGATGTCGCAGAAGAGCGCGTGAATCAGGCCGATACCGACCGTCGCCCCATTGAGCATTGCGATCACGGGCTTCGGGATCGCCGGATAATACGAACAGCGCGTTTGCCAGTCGGCGCGCTTGCGCATATCGAATGGACGCGGCAGCTTGGTCATCAACGCATTGGGATCGCCGCCAAAGCTATGAATGTCGCCGCCGGCGCAGAATGCCTTGCCCGCACCGGTGAAGACAATGACGCGTACGCCGCGATCGGCGCCCGCGGCCTGCATGGCGTCGTACACCTCGGTAGCCACCGTGTCGTTCCAGGTGTTCATCTGTTCGGGACGGTTCAGGGTGATCGTGGCGATCCGGTTCTTCACGTCGTACAGAATGGTCTCGTAGCCCATGGCTATCTCCCTCGATTGGCGACGCTCAGAACGAACGTGGCATGTCCAGCACGTGTTCCGCAACGTAAGACAAAATCAGATTGGTCGAGATGGGCGCCACCTGATAAAGACGGGTTTCGCGGAATTTGCGCTCCACGTCGTATTCGCAGGCGAAGCCGAATCCTCCATGCGTCTGGAGGCACGCGTTGGCTGCCTTCCATGAAGCGGTAGCGGCGAGGTGCTTGGCCATGTTCGCTTCGGCGCCGCACGCCTCGTGGTTGTCGAACATCTCGCACGCCTTGTAGCGCATCAGATCCGCGGCCCGCACGTCGATGTACGCTTCGGCGATGGGGAACTGGACACCCTGATTCATGCCGATGGGCCGGTCGAACACCTGGCGCTCCGACGCGTACTTCGATGCGCGATCGACGAACCAGTAGCCGTCGCCGATGCACTCGGCAGCAATCAAGGCGCGCTCCGCGTTCAGACCGTCAAGGATGTACCTGAAACCCTTGCCTTCTTCGCCAATCAGGTTCTCTTCGGGAATCTCGAGATTGTCGAAAAACAATTCGTTGGTTTCGTGATTGACCATGTTCGGAATCGGCCGTACGGTCAGACCGTTGCCGATCGCCTGATGCAGATCGACCAGAAAGCACGACAGGCCTTCGGATTTCTTTTTCACATCGGCGAGCGGCGTGGTGCGCGCCAGCAGGATCATCATGTCCGAATGCTGCACGCGGGAGATCCACACTTTTTGGCCGTTGACCACATAGCGGCCGTCTTTCTTCACCGCCATGGTTTTCATTTTGGTGGTGTCCGTGCCGGTGGTCGGTTCGGTCACGGCCATCGACTGCAAACGCAGTTCTCCGCTGGCGATCTTCGGCAGGTACGCGCGCTTTTGCGCCTCGGAGCCGTTGCGCAGCAAGGTGTTCATGTTGTACATCTGCCCGTGGCAAAACCCGGAGTTGCCGCCGTTACGGTTGATCTCTTCCATGATCACGGACGCTTCCGCGAGGCCAAGCCCCGAGCCGCCGTATTCCTGCGGAATCAGCGCAGCCATCCAGCCCGCGCGCGTCAACGCATCGACGAACGCCTCCGGATAGACCCGCTCGTGGTCGACACGGCGCCAGTATTCGTCAGGAAATTGTTTCGACAGTTCGCGCAATGCATCGCGCAGGTCCCGGTACGGATCGGAGGTGGTGGATCTGCTCATTTAAAGGATTCCTGTCACACGACGACGCGGCGGACTTACAGCGCCGCGTCGATCAGTCCGCCTGCGCTGGCGAGCTGGGTCAAATGATGTTCGGCGGCGCCGAACAGAATGTCGATTACGCTCAGGCGGCGCAGGTAGTGGCCGACCTTGCATTCCTCGGTCATACCGATGCCACCGTGAAGTTGCACACCCTGCTGCCCGACAAAGCGGCCGGCACGGCCAATCTGCACCTTGGCCGCTGCCATGCTGCGCGCGCGCTCCGCGACATCGGACTCCTCGCTCATCATGGTGGCAAACAACGCCATGCTCCGTGCCTGTTCGACCATGACCAGCATGTCCACCGCGCGATGCTGCAAAGCCTGGAACGAGCCGATCGCGACGCCGAACTGCTTGCGCACCTTCAGGTATGCAACCGTTTCCTCGTGCGCGGCCGCCATCGAACCGACCGCTTCGGCACACAGCGCGGCGATCGCCTGCGCGACGACGGTCTCGATCAGTGGCAGCGCCTCCCCGGCCACGCCGATCACATCGTCGTGAGTGACGCGCACGCCCGACAGATCGATATCCGCCGCGCGCAACCGGTCCTGCGTCAGATATTCGCGGCACGTCAGACCCGGCGCTTTCGCGTCGACCAGAAACAGCGCGATGCCGTCGCGGTCGCGGCGCGCACCCGACACCCGTGCCGACACGATCAGCCGGTCCGCGCTGCCGCCGTGAACGACGACACGCTTGGCGCCGTCGAGTACCCAACCCGCGTTTTCGCGTCGCGCAGTGGTAGCGACGTCCTCCACGTCGTAGCGCGACTGCGGCTCGGCATGCGCAAACGCCATCAGCAGCGAACCGTCGGCGATGGACGGCAGGATGGCCGCGCGTTGCGCAACGCTGCCACCCAGACGAATACAGCCGCCACCGAGCACCACCGTCGCCAGATAGGGCTCGACAACCAGCCCGCGGCCAAATGCCTCCATCACGATCATCGTTTCGACCGGACCGCAACCGCTGCCGCCGAAGTCCTCATCGAAGGTGAGGCCCAGCAAGCCCATGTCCGCGTAACGACTCCATTGCGCGCGGCTGAAGCCGTCCGGTTCCGCGAGATAACGCGCGCGCTGCTCAAAGCCATACTCGTCGTTCACAAGCCGGTCGACGCTGTCCTTGAGCATGCGTTGCTCGTCAGTCAGATCAAAGTCCATGGTCGGTGCGTCTCCTCGTTCGATTGGCGCTCACAGTCCGAGAACGGACTTGGCGAGGATGTTCTTCTGAATCTCGTTCGATCCGCCCACAATCGAAACGTGACGCGCAAAATAGTGATTCGGCGCGATGGTCAGCGCCCAGTCCGGCTGGCGAAGCGGATCGCTCAAACCGCGCAGAAAGTCGAGGTCGAGCGGCAGCGCGTCGGGGCCGGCCACTTCCAGGAGCAGTTCAGCCGAGAGCTGCTGCAGTTCGGAGCCCTTGATTTTCAGGATCGACGTCTTGGGATCCGGCACGTGACTGTCACGCGCGGCACTTTCGGCGATCACCCGCATCTGGGTGATTTCCAGCGCCTTCAGTTCAACTTCGACCGCCGCGACGCGTTCGCGAAACTGCAGGTTGTCCCACAGCACACCGTCGCCACTCGGCACACGTTTAGCAAGATCTTTGGCGTGCCGGATCCGCATCTTCGACACGCCTACCCGCGCAATCCCGCTGCGCTCGTTACCGAGCAGATACTTGGCATAATCCCAGCCCCTGTTTTCTTCACCGATCCGGTTTGCCACGGGTACGCGCACGTTGTCGAAGAACACCTCATTGGTTTCGTGAAAGCCGTCGATGGTGATGATCGGGCGCACCGTCAAGCCGGGCGTCTTCATATCGATCAGCAGGTAGGTAATGCCCTGCTGTTTCTTGCCGCTCGCGTCGGTACGCACGAGGCAGAACATCCAGTCCGCGTGATGAGCGGTCGAGGTCCACAGTTTCTGGCCGTTGATCACATAGTGGTCGCCCTCGCGAACCGCTTGCGTGCGCAACGCCGCCAGGTCCGACCCCGCTCCCGGTTCCGAAAAACCCTGGCAGAACCAGTATTCGAGGCTCGCGATGCGCGGCAGGAAATCGCGCTTCTGCTCGTCGCTGCCGAATGCGATCAGCACCGGGCCGATCATGTTCACGTTGAACGAGAGCGGCTCGGGAGCCGGCGCCATATGCAGCTCTTCCTTGAAGATGTACTGCTGCACCGCGCTCCAGCCCGTTCCACCCCACGCCTTGTCCCACGCGGGGGTCGCCCAGCCGCGCTCGTACAGAATGCGCTGCCAGCAGCGCAGGTCAGCGGCGGCATAACGTTGACCCAGCGCTGCCTTGCGGCGGATGTCTTGCGGCAATGCTTCCTTGAAAAAGGTTCTCACCTCATCGCGGAATGCCAGCTCTTCATCGGTGTATCGCAGATCCATGAGTGTCTCGTCTCAATTCGCTGCCGCAACGCGCGCGGCCGTCCATGCTTTTTGTCCCGCTCATTGGCTTCTCAGGCCAACGTTCCCGCTTTTCTCAGGTCATTGATTTTGTGGGCGTCGAGCCAGACAGACAGCGCGGCGTCCAGCGTTGCCGGATCAGGTGCTTCGGGCGGCGTCGGCGTCCCGGGCACGGTGGCCGAAAAACGCGGCGCGGGCGCGGGCTGCACGATCCCGTCAACTTCGATAAAGGTTCCGCGCGCTTTCAGATGCGGATGGTCAGGCGCTTCGCTCCACGACAGCACTGGTGCGAAGCACGCATCGGAATGTTCCAGCAAGGTGGTCCACTGTGCGCGATCGCGGGTCCTGAACTTGAGCGCGAACAGGGCGCGCGCGGCCGGCCAGTTACTCTGGTCGAGCTGGGCGCCAAGCGTATCCGGAGAAACATCGAGCAAGCGCAGCAGTTCCAGATAGAACTTGTTCTCGATCGGGCCCACCGTGATCCACTTGCCGTCGGCGCATTCGTAGACATCGTAGAAATGCGAACCCGAATCGGTGATATTGGCGCCGCGCTGGTCACGCCAGATGCCCGCGGCCTGCATGCCGAAAAAGGTCGTGGCCAGATTCGCCGTGCCGTCGACGATCGCCGCATCCACCACCTGGCCCGCACCGCCATTGCGAGCGTGCAGGATGGCGGCAAGCAGGCCCATCGCCAGATACAGCGAGCCGCCCGCGTAGTCGCCGATCAGGTTCAAGGGTATCGAGGGCGCCTGGCCGGATCGGCCGATAGCATTCAGCACGCCCGTGATCGCGATGTAGTTCAAATCGTGGCCGGCATACTGCGCAAGCGGCCCCGCCTGCCCCCAACCCGTCATGCGTCCATAGACCAGCTTCGGATTGCGCGCCAGACACGCTTGCGGACCGAGTCCCAGGCGCTCGGTCACGCCAGGGCGGAAGCCTTCGATCAAGGCGTCGGCGCCTTCAACCAGCGTCAGCACCAGTTCGATCGCGGCCGGGTCCTTCAGGTCGAGCGCAATCGTCTTGCGGTTGCGCAGCAGCAGGTTGTAGCGCACAGGACGCTCGATGCCGAGCTTGACCGGTTGCCGCCGGTCGATGCGCAACACCGTCGCACCGAGGTCCGCGAGCAGCATTGCGCACATCGGGCCCGGCCCGATGCCGGCCAGCTCGACGATCTTGACGCCAGCGAGCGGCCCCATGCTCAGCTTTTCCTCGCGTGGGCACGCATGGCGTCCCACTGTTCGTCGCTCCAGTCCTGCATCGCGCGGAACGTGGGACCGCCTACGCCCTGCATCCAGCGGCCGCCGTCGATCACGATCATGTCGCCCGTGATATAGCCGGAGCCATCCGAGGCCAGGTACGCGTACAGATCGGCAAGCTCGGCATGCTCGCCGAAGCGCCGCAACGGCACGCTGCGATCCTGCGGCTCGACCTGCGAGCCGGGCGGATAGAGTTGTTCCCACGCGCCTTCGGTTGGAAAGAGACCGGGCGCCACGGCGTTCAGACGAATCCCCTTTGGCCCCCATTCGACCGCGAGACTGCGCGTCATGGCGAGCACGCCGGCCTTGGCCGCCGCCGACGGTGCCGTGAAAGCCGAACCGGTCATGGTGGGTGTCGAGACCGTGCTGATCACGTTGCCTTTGCGTCCGGCCGCGATCCAGCGTTTCCCCGCTGCGATCGTGCAGTAGAAGCTGCCATGCAGCACGATGCCGAGCACCGCATCGACCGCGCGCGCCGACAGCGTTTCGGTCCGCGCGATGAAGTTGGCGGCAGCGTTGTTGAGCAGCAGGTCGAGCGGGCCGGCGCTCCAGATCGTGTCCATCATCGCCTCGACCGACTCGGCGCTGCGCACGTCGGCGGTGATCGTGGTGACGCGCGCACCACTCATCGCGGCGCGAAATTCTTCGGCCGTGGCGTCGAGCACTTCCTTGCGGCGCCCACAAATCACCAGCTCGGCGCCGAGTTCCAGATAGCGCCGGCCAATGCTTTTGCCGAGGCCCGTGCCGCCGCCGGTGATCAGAATCTTTTTGTTCCTGAGTAGATCGGGTGTGAACATGGTCGGTGTACGTCCGTAAAATCCAGGGTCAGAAAACAACGCGCGACAAGACGAAGCGGCACAAGCGCCGTGACGCTCAGGTGCCGGTAAACACGGGTTTGCGTTTCTCCATGAATGCCGCCACGGCTTCAGTGTGGTCGCTGGTTTGCCGTGTCAATGGATTCAGATCGACTTCCAGCCGCCACGCGTCTTCAATCGAATTCCCTGCGTTGACCAGGCTCGCCTTGAGCAGCGCCAGCGTAACGGGCGGATAGCTCGCAAAGCGCGCAGCCTGCCGGATCGCCGCATCGAGCGCGCCGCCCGGTTCCGTGGTCTGATTGACAAGGCCGATGCGCTGCGCCGTGGCCGCGTCGAACACGTCCGCTTTCAACATCAATTCGCGCGCCTTGCCGCCGCCGACCTTCTGCGGCAGCGTCCACAAGAGGCCGGTGTCGGGCAGCAAGCCCACCTTGGTGAACGCACAGCAGTATTTCGCCGCACTGCTGCTTACCGCGAGATCGCACGCGGCAGCCAGTGATAGACCGGCGCCGAAGCACGTGCCCTCGACCGCCGCGACAACCGGCTTGGTACCGGTGTAGATCAAGCGGAACAGACGCACGCCGACGGCAATGCGCTCGCGTAGTTCAAGCAGCGTTGGCGTGGCAGCCTGCATTTCGGACAGGTCGCCGCCCGCGCAGAAATGACCCTCTGAGCCGGTCAGTACGATCGCGCGCGTGGCCGCGTCCTCGTGAAAAAGGCGCTGGAACACATCGATCAGCGCAACGCGCATCGCCATCGAAAAAGCATTGCGGCGTTGCGGATAGTTCATCGTGACAACCGCCACGTCGCCCTCGTGGCGCACCTGCACGAGATCATTCAGTTCGTCCGTGCCCGGTACGCCATCCACGCCGATCGGTGCTTCATTTCGCTCGACACTCATCGGAGACTCTCCAATGTTCATTGGCCGGTAAACACCGGCGTGCTCTTGTCGAAAAACGCCTGACATGCAGCCTGATGATCTTTGGACTGCCGCAATAGCGGCTGATAGTCGATCTCGGCACGCAACGCCGCGTCCATGGTGGCGGCGCCGTCGGTCAGCGCCGCCTTGAGCAGCGCGACGCCAAGCGGCGGATGAGCGGCGAGGCCGCGGGCCACTTCGATCGCCGCTGCGCGTGCGGCGCCCGGTTCGACGACCTCGTTCGCGAGACCGATCTCACCAGCCCTCACGCCATCGATTTCCGTCGCGAGCGAGAGCATTTCGCGCGCATGCGCCATGCCGATTTTTTCTGGAAGCGTCCACAGAATACCGGTGTCGGGAATCAGCCCGACCCGCAGAAACGCCGCGCAGAAGCGCGCATTCGACGCCGCCACCACGTAATCGGTTGCCACCGCCAGCGACAGCCCCGCGCCGAACGCCACACCTTCGACAGCGGCCACAACCGGTTTCGCGCCCGCCAGCATGTCGCGCACGACGACACACGATTCAGCCAGAATTTCGCGGCTTTGCAGAATGGTCCGCTGCGTCATTTCGGAGATATCGGCGCCGGCGCAGAAGTGCTCGCCCGCACCGGTAAGCACAATGGCGCGCGATTCGGGATCGGCCGTCAGCAGGCGATGCATCGTGTCGCGCAGTAACTGACGCATCTGCCGCCCCATCGCATTGCGGCGGCCGGGATTGTTCAACGTGACGATGGCCACGAGGCCGTCCCGGGTCACCTCGATCGATGCGGGCGCGTCGCTCTTGTCCGTATGCTTTTCGCTCATGGTGTGCTCCCCCTAGTCGGCCACGAATACCGGTTTGCGCTTTTCCATGAAGGCGCTGACCGCCTCCCGGTGCTCACGGCTGCGGCGCAGGATGGGCTGCAAATCGACTTCGGTTTCGATCGCCTGGTCGAGTGTGCGGATACCGGTTGCCAGCGCCGCTTTGAGATGCGCCGTGGCCACCGCCGGAAGCGCCGCGTACTGGTTGGCGATTTCCAGCGCCGCAGCAAGTGCCTGCCCCGGCTCGACGAGCCGATTGGCAAAACCGATCTGCAGGGCTTCCGTACCGTCGAATTCGCGGGCGCTCAGCATCAGCTCACGCGCCCGTCCACCGCCGACACGTTGCGCGAGGGACCAGTAAAGCCCCGTATCCGGCATCAATCCAACCTTGACGAACGCGCTCGCATAACGTGCCGCCGATGAGCTGACCACCATGTCGCACGCAGCGGCGAGCGAAAGGCCTGCGCCAAACGCAAAACCCTCGACGGCAGCGACGATGGCCTTCGGCCCCGACACCATCAGCTCGAAGATTGCGAGCGGCAACTGGTTGCGCTCGCGGTATTCGAGCACTTTGCGCGGCTTCATCTCCGAGATGTCGCCGCCCGCGCAAAACGTATTGCCGGCGCCCGTCAGCACGATCGCCCGGCAACCGTCCTCATGGTGCATCAGGTGATGCAGGCGCTCATACAGCGTCTCGCGCATCTTCAGTGAAAACGCGTTGCGCCGTTCTGGGTAGTTCAGGGTGACGATTGCTATCGCCCCGTCATTCCGGACCTGCACGATCTGTGTCGCGTCTTCGGTGGTCTGTTCGTTCATCTGCGTGTCTCCTTTCGACCCGGCATCGCCGCCCGGATGGCGCCTGTCACAGCGTTTCTTCGGTACCGAGAATCACGGTAGCCTGACTCGACAATACGCCGCCGTTGCCGTGCGCGACAGCAAGCCGCGCGCCGGGCACCTGGCGCTCTCCGGCACGCCCCGTCAACTGGCGCATCGCTTCTTCCATGAGAAACAAACCGTACATGCCGGGATGCACGCACGACAAGCCACCGCCATTCGTATTGACCGCCAGCCGCCCACCAGGCGCGATCGCACCGTCGGCAACGAATCGGCCGCCCTCGCCCTTCGGACAAAAGCCAAGATCTTCGAGAAACAGAATGGTGTTGATGGTGAACGCGTCGTACAGCATCGCGACGTCGATATCGCCGGCGCCGACGCCGGCCATCTCATACGCGCGTCGTCCGGATTCCCTCGCCGCCGTCACGGTCAGATCGGGCATGCTCGCGATCTCGCGATGCGACGTGGCCGACGCCGCGCCGAGCAGATAGACCGGCTTGTCGGTCAGGTCGCGCGCCCGTTCGGCACGCACCATCACGATCGCGGCGGCGCCGTCGGTCACGAGACAACAATCGCGCACGGAAAGCGGATCGGATACGAGGCGCGCCCCCAGCACGTCGTCGATAGACAAAGGTGTACGCACGAAGGCTTCAGGGTTGAGCTGGGCCCATCGACGCGCCGCCACCGCCACTTCGGCGAGATCCCTGCGGGTCGTGCCGTACTGGTGCATATGGCGGGCCGCGGCCAGCGCATACGACGACACCGGGTTCATCGGCTTATATGGACTCTCCCACGGCGACGGACGCGACGACTGCACCAGTTTGCCCGCCCCGCTACGCTGATTGCTGCCATAAGCGATCAATGCGACATCGATCTGGCCCGTCACCAGCGCCATGGCCGCCGTATGCGCATAGATCTCGAATGCCGAGCCGCCGCTGCGGTTGTTATCGGTGAACTTCGGGTGGATGCCGAGGTATTCGGCGAATGTCAGGCCCGACAACATGTCGTCAGGCATGCAAACGAACAGGCCGTCGACATCGCCCGGCGACAAGCCGATCTGCGCCAGCGCATCGACCGATGCCCGCGCTGCGAGATCCAGCGAGGACATTCCAGGCGCTTCGCCGATTCCGTATGTCGCGCCGGCCACCAGTGCGGTGCGGCCACGTAAGTTGAATTCCATGCGATCTGTCTCTCGTCGGTGCAGCACGCGCATTTCCTCGCGCTGCCGGTTGGCTTGCCTCAGGCAGGCTCGAACACGAGCAGTGCCGCGTCGTTCCTGAATACGATCCGCGCCTGAACGGGCATGCCGATACGCACCGCGTCCGGTTCGACCCCTTCGACACAGCTGAGCATCCGGACCCCTTCGTCGAGATCGATCAACGCGACGTTGTAACTCGGCGTAGGTGCCTTCTGCCTCACTACCGTCGTGGAGTAAACCGTGCCCCGCCCACAGGCTTCGACCCATTCGAGATCGCGTGCGCCGGTGACCGGCTCGGCTACCCGTGGATAAAACACGTGCCGGCCACTGCTGCGGCTGCGCTGGATCATCAAGCGGCCTTCGGCCAGAAACTTCTGATAGTCGACTTCAGGACAAACAGACTCCATTTCCCGCTCCTCCAATGCATTCCGCCACGGGCCTTGATGCCAAACCGAGCCGTAACTTCTGTTTTTGATCGGAATCAATCAAATAACTGAACAACGTTCCACATTCTAAACACGCAGCAACTACCATGTCAATCTCGCCGAACGGCCTCGGTGCGCCGCCCGACAAGGCTCTCACTACATCGGAACAACGCCCGTTCCGCACTACGGGCAAACCCCTGTCCGCTCGACATCACGCTTGACGAGCACCATGCCATCGTTTACGTTATCGAACATTGTTCAGTATTTTGAAGAACACGAGATACCGGATTTACCTCGATCGTGCGTTCCATTCATACGTGTTTCAGAACGCCGTTTACGTATCGGGGCTCGCACCATTCGCAAGAGACTTACAACGTGACCTATCAACTAACAGACGACCAGATCCAGATTCGTGACCTGATACGGCGCGTCGCAACGGAACGGGTGGCGCCGCGGGCGGACGAAATCGACCGCACCGCGGAGTATCCGGACGACATGTACGCGTTGCTCAAGGAACTGGGTCTTTTCACGCTGCCCTTTCCCGAGGCCTACGGCGGGGCGGGCAGCGTGATGTCGGCCTGCATCGCCGTCGAGGAATTCGGGCGGGTTTGCTACAACACGGGGTATCTGCTCGTCGTGCAATGGACCCCGTTCGGCGCGATTCTGGAGGGCGGCACCGAAGAGCAGAAGGCACGCCTGCTGCCTGGGCTTGCGTCGGGCGAACTACGGGGCGCGCTTTCCATCACGGAATCGCAGAGCGGTTCTGACGTCTCCGGCATCCGCACCACCGCACGCCGCCAGAAAGACGGCTATGTGCTGAACGGCTCGAAGATCTGGTGCACCAATTCGCACATCGCCGACTTCATGCTGGTGGCGGCGAAAACGCTGGATGAAGAAGGCAAGCCGCTCGGCATCAACCTGTTCATCGTCGATCGCAAGACACCCGGTCTCACGATCGGGCGCGAGGAAGACAAGATGGGCGCGCGCGGTGTGCCCTCCTGTCCGCTGTTCTTCGACGACGCGTTTATCAGCGCCGACAACCGGCTCGGCCCTGAAGGCGGGCAAGGTTTCAAGGTGGCGATGGAAGCGCTCAACACCAGCCGGCCGATCGTGGCGGCACGCGCCGTGGGCATTGCACAGGGTGCGATCGATCACACCCTTCGCTTCATTCAGGATCGCGTCGCCTTCGGGCAAACCATCAGCAACTTCCAAGGTGTGCGCTGGATGGTGGCCGACATGGTCACGCAGACCGAAGCCGCGCGCCACCTCGTCTACCGCACCGCATCAATGGTGGATGCGGGCCTGACCGGGCGCGAGCTGGCGCCGCTGGCGGCGATGGCGAAGATGTTCGCCTCCGACGTCGCCATGAAGGTCGCCACCGACGCCGTGCAACTGTTCGGCGCCGCCGGCATCTCGAACGAATACCCGATCAACCGCTATTTCCGCGATGCCAAGGTGGTTCAGATCATTGAGGGGACCAACCAGATCCAGCGAAACATCGTCGCGGACAGCGTCCTCGGACGGGTCACGAAAAGCTGAGCAACACGCCCTGCCCCTAACGGCGCGCGACAACAAGAGGAAGGACAGACAAATGGCAGAAATCGAAACAGTTGGGCTGGGGATTCATTGGGAAGATCTGCCCGTTGGCCGCAGATTCCAAACCGTCGGCCGTACGGTGACCGAAGCGGATGTCGTCAACTTTGTTTCGGTAACGGGCATGCTTGAAGTGCTGTTCACCAACACCGAATTTCTGAAAGAGACCTCCGCGATCAAGGGCCGGGTCGCACCGGGTGCACTGGTGTTTACGTTCATCGAAGGACTGCTGACCCAGGCGACGATGCAAGGTGTCGGCTTTGCATTCCTGAACATGGAACTCGACATCAAGGGCCCGACCTTCGTTGGGGACACGATTCATGCCGAGTGCGAAGTGATCGAATGCCGAGCCAGCAATGGGCGACCTGGGCTCGGACTCGTACGCACCCGCAACCGGGTATTCAAGCAGGACGGCTCGGAAGTCATGGTCTATACGCCGCTGCGGCTGGTAAAGGGTAAAACCTACGAGGCCTGACCATGCACACCCCACAGCAACCCCTGGATCTTCCGACCGGCCCGCTGACCGGTGTGCGCGTGATCGACCTGACCATCAATGTGCTTGGGCCCGTCGCCACGCAGCTCCTCGGCGACATGGGCGCGGACGTCATCAAGATCGAACCGCCGGAAGGCGACCAGAACCGCAAGAACGGTCCTGGCCGCAACCCGGACATGGCGGTGTTCTACACGATCATGAACCGCAACAAGCGGAGCGTATCGCTTAACCTGAAGCTGGCCGAATGTCGCGAAGCGGTGCTGCGGCTCGCCGAGACCGCGGATGTCTTCGTTCACAGCATGCGGCCGAGCGCGGCGAAGCGTCTGGGGATCGACTACGAAAGCATCAAGGCACGCAATCCGCGCATCATTTACGCATCGGGCCCGGGCTACCGCCCCGATGGCCCCTACAAGGACCGCCCCGCGTTCGATGACGTCATCCAGGGCGAAACCGGCATTGCCGCGATGAATCGCGATGCGTACGGCTCGCCGCGCTATTTTCCCACCGTGATCGTCGACAAGTTCTGCGGCTACGTGCTGGCCTCATCGGTGAGCATGGCGCTGTACCACCGCGAGCGCACCGGTCTCGGCCAGTGCGTGCAGGTGCCGATGTTCGAAACGATGCTGCAGTTCAATCTGTTCGAACATTTGTGGGAGGGCGCGCTCGGCTCGGCTGACGGCAAGGGCCTCGGTTATACCCGAATGTTCTCGCCCCACCGCCGCCCCTATGCGACGAAAGACGGCCACATCTGCCTGCTGGCGGTCAACAACGAGCAATGGCGGCGCGTGCTGTGCGCGATTGACGCAGCGCACCTGCTCAATGACCCGCGCTTTTGCGATATGGCGGATCGCATGCGCAACATCAACGAGTTGTACCGCGCAGTCAGCGACGCGATCCTGACTCGCACCACAGCCGAGTGGAACGCCATCTTCGCAGCCGCCGATGTGCCGCACGGCCCGGTACGCGAGCTGAACGACCTGATGCAGGACGACTACATCAAGGAGACGGGGTTCTTCCAGCACTTCGAGCACCCAACCGAAGGCGACATGGTCATGACCTCGATCCCTGTGCACTTCTCCGAGTCGCCGGGCAATGTCCGCTACCTGCCGCCGAACCTGGGCGAGCACAGCATTGAAGTCCTCCTCGAGGCCGGCTACACCGCTAGCGAGGCGGCCAGCCTGAGTGGCCGCACGCTGGTCGATACGACGGATGCGCCTGAAACTATCACCAAGGCTTGACGGGCGCCGAAGCGCTCCGCTAAATCATGCGAGGAATCCGAAAATGAAAGGTCTCAAGAACAAGGTCGTGGTCGTCACGGGTGGCGCGGGCGGTATCGGCACTGCCATCTGCAAACGCTTCGGTGAAGAAAGCGCCATCGTCGCGCTGTTCGACCTGAATATCGAAAACGCGGATCGTGTCGTGGCTGAAATCGAAGCCGCCGGCGGCAAGGCTCGCGCGTACCGCGTCGACATCACCGATCACGCTGGCGTGAATGCGGCGGTCGCCCAAGTCGAGGAAGAACTCGGTCCGATCGAAATGCTCGTGAATAACGCGGGCTGGGACATGGGCGCCTTTTTCCTCCAGACCGAGAAGCCGTTCTGGGACAAGGTGGTCGCCATCAACCTGTACGGCCCGCTGAATATGCACCACGCCGTGCTCAAGCGGATGGCCGAGCGCGGCCGCGGCAAGGTCGTGAATATTTCATCCGATGCCGGGCGCGTCGGGTCGTCGATGGAAGCGGTCTATTCGTTCTGCAAGGGCGGCATCATCGCCTTTTCGAAGACCATGGCGCGCGAAATGGCGCGGCAGCAGATTCCCATCAACGTCGTGTGTCCCGGCCCCACCGCCACCGCGCTGCTCGACAACCTCGCGCAGGGCGAGAAAGGTGACCGGATCAAGGCGGCGCTCGTCAAGGCAGTGCCATTCGGCCGCATGGGCGAGCCCGGCGATATCGCCGGAACAGTCGCATTCCTCGCCAGCGACGATGCCGCGTTCATCACCGGCCAGGTGATCAGCATCTCCGGTGGACTGACGATGGCCGGCTGAACGCCACGCTCCGCTTATTCAACCCGCAACCGGACCAGGAAAATGGAATTTCAGGACATTCTCTATCACGAAGCCGACGGCGTCGCGACGATCACCATCAATCGCCCGAAGGTCTACAACGCGTTTAACGCCAATACCTGCGAAGAACTGATCAAGGCATTCGGCAAGGCTGGATGGAACAAGGAGATTGGCGTCGTGGTCCTGACCGGCGCCGGCGAAAAGGCATTCTGCACCGGCGGCGACCAGTCCGGCGACGGGTATGGTGGGCGCGGCACGGTTGGGCTGCCCATCGAAGAACTGCAAAGCATCATTCGCGACATTCCCAAGCCGGTCATCGCACGCGTGAACGGCTATGCGATCGGTGGCGGCAACGTGCTCGTCACGATCTGCGACCTCGCCATCGCATCGGAAACCGCGATTTTCGGTCAGGTCGGCCCCAAGGTGGGATCCGTCGATCCCGGTTTCGGTACAGCATACCTGGCGCGGATCATCGGCGAAAAGCGGGCCCGCGAGATCTGGTATCTGTGCCGCAAGTACAGCGCGAAAGAAGCGCTCGAATGGGGTTTGATCAACGCCGCGGTGCCGCCGGACCAGCTAGATGCCGAAACGAAAAAATGGTGTGACGAGATTCTGCAGATGAGCCCGACCGCCATCGCACTTGCCAAGCGTTCGTTCAACATCGATAGCGAAAATATCCGCGGCATCGGCGCGTTCGCGATGCAGGCGCTGGCGCTCTACTACGACACCGACGAATCGAAGGAAGGCGGCAACGCGTTCCGTGAGAAACGCAAACCGGAGTTTCGCAAGTATGTGAAGTGACGATTGCGCGACGTACGTTACGCAGCCAGAGCGCGGGCGTCAGCCTGAATCTGGCGTGCGTAGCGATTCAGGTGATACTCCATGTTGCCGAACAATGCGTCGACGATCAGCGTGCGCCGGTAGTGATGGCCGACCTTGTACTCGTCGGTAATGCCGTAACCGCCGTGCAGCTGAATACCTTGCTGCGTGACGAATTTCCCGCTCCTGATGGTTTGCGCCTTGCAACCCGACACTTCCACGCTGCGCGTGCCGTTATCGTCGCTCAGCGCTTTGAGTGCCCGATGCAGCGTTGCCCTCGCCTGCATGGCATCGATCGCCATGTCGGCAATCCGGTGCTGCAGCGCCTGAAAGCTGCCGATCGGCACGCCAAACTGCTTACGTGTCTTCAGATATTCGGCTGTGAGTTCAACCGTGTCGTCGATGTCGCCGACCAGCTCCGCGCAACTCGCGACAATCGCCTCGTCCACCGCGGCCAGCAAGCCCTTCAGCGCCTCGCCGGGTGTGCCGATCACCGCTTTCGCCTCGACGGTCACGCTGGCGAGGACCAGGTCGGCGGCAGGTGTGCCGTCAAGCAGGCGGTACGGCTCAAGTGTCACGCCGGCCGCATGAGGATCGACGACGAACAGCCCTAGCCCAGCCGCATCGCGCACTCCCCCGGCCACCCGCGCAACGACGATCAGACGATCAGCCATCGTTGCACCGACCACCAGCGTCTTGTGGCCGTCCAGTCTCCATGCGCCGTCCTGAGCCTGCTTTGCTGTCATCGACACGTGCGACACGACGCCTCGCGCTTCCCGCTCACTGTGTGCAACGGCAATCAGCGTTTCGCCCGAGATGATCTCTGCCAGCAGCTCGTCGCGCTGTTTGCCGCTCGCGCAACGGGTAACGAGCGCCGCTGGGAACACACCACACATCACGTAAGGTTCCAGTACCAGCCCCCGCCCCAACTGCTCCGCGATGAGCGCGCTCTCCACCGGCGTAAAGCCCAGGCCGCCGAATGCTTCGGGTACCGCGACGCCGAGCCAGCCCATCTCGCCGAACGCGCGCCACATGTCGCGCGAAAAGCCGCCGCCATGAGCCGCCAGCTTGCGGCGGTGTTCGAAGGTGTAGTCTTTCTGCACGAAGCGCTGGGCGCTGTCCTGCAACATCTGCTGTTCGTCGCTCAGATCAAAGTTCATGCTGCGTCCTTTCCTGCTCGCCAGAGGCCGGAGCAGTGATGTCGTATGAAGTGAAGTGCCTTGCGTTATGGCGTCCACTCAACCGTCACAGGCCAAACAACGCCTTGGCAATAATGTTCCGCTGGATTTCGGCCGTACCGCCGTAGATCGTGCAGGCGCGCCGGTAAAACACCTCGGCGGCAAGACCTGGCGCGTAGTCCGGTCCCACGAAGCTTTGCTCCCGCAGCGCGTGCTCTTCGTTCGGATCGGCGTAGAACACCGCGCCGTAATCGCCGATCACCTCAAGCAGCATCTCGGTCAGCTTCTGATGCAACTCGGAACCACGCACCTTGAGCATCGAACCGATGGCCATACCACCGCTGCGCTCGTCGAGCCCTTGATGCAGAATCTTCTGCACCGCCATGTCGATGGCAAGCACTTCGAGTTCGTATTGCGCGAGCCTGACTGCGAACGTCGGATCTTCGATCAAGGGAATGCCGCCCGTACGCTCACGCATCGCATAGTGACGAATCTTGCGCAAATAGCGCTTCAGCGCCGGCGCTTCGGCGCCGAGGAAAGCGCGCTCGTTGAACAGCAGGAATTTCGTATAACCCCAGCCCTTGTTTTCTTCACCGATCAGATTCTCCACCGGGACGCGCACGTTGTCGTAAAACACTTCGGCGAGGTGGTTGCAACCGTCCAGCGTTGCAATGGGCCGAACCGTCACGCCTGGCGAGCTCATGTCGAGCAGCAGAAAGGAAATGCCCTTCTGCGGTTTGGCTTGCGAATCGGTGCGGACCAGAACGAAGTTCCACTGGCCATAGCTGCCGAAGCTGGTCCAGATTTTCTGGCCGTTGACGACGTAGTGATCGCCATCACGAACGGCCGTCGTGCGCAACGATGCAAGATCCGAACCCGATCCGGGCTCGGAAAAGCCCTGGGTCCAGAAGACCTCGCCACGCTGGATCGGCGGCAGGAAACGCTGCTTCTGCTCTGCATTCCCGAATTCGCAGATCACCGGCCCGACCAACGACACGCCGGCCTGATTCTGCGCGGGCGCACCGGCCAGATAACACTCCTCCTCGAAGATATAGCGCTGCGCCGCGCTCCACCCCGTGCCGCCCACCTCCACCGGCCAATGCGGCACCGACCAGCCTCGCGTTTCGTGCAGGATGCGAGTCCAGCGCAACGCATCGTCGTCGCCCGCGAGAAATCCCTGTTGGCCGCGCCAGGCGAGATCGCGAGGTAAATGCGTATGCAGAAAATCCTGCACCTCGGTGCGGAAGGTTTTGTCCGCGGGCTCGACATGAAAATCCATCGTGTGGGTTCCTAGGGTTCGGTTCGACGGATCTCGCCTGCAGCGCTCGCGGAGCCGGCGTTTCGACCCACCAGCGTGCGGGGCGTCGGCACCGGCTCATACAGTTCGGCCACCACGTCACCGCGTCGCGCGAGGACGTTGGCCTGACTGATCGCGCCTTTTGCGCTCAATTCACCGTTATCAAGCGTGGGCGGCTCGCTCTCGAGCGCGACCCGCAAAATTCGGCTCGAACTACCGCCGGGCTGTGTCGCCAACGCGTCGAGCCCGCGCTGAAAGTGCGCACGCACCCCCGTGCTGCGGACGATCCGGTGCGCGTCCGGCGCAGGCTCGTGCAGGTCGTCGCACAACGCCCTGCACGCCTCCAGGTCCGGAAACACGAGCGCAGTGAGAAAGTCGCGATCATGGCCGGCAATCACAACGTCCCGTGCATAAGGGGAAAAAAGGTTCAACGCAAGCAGACGCAGTTCAGCCACGTTCACCCAGGTGCCGGTGGAAAGTTTGAAGTTCTCCGCGAGCCGTCCATCGAAGCGCAAACCCTTCTCCGGATGCTGCGGATCGATGAACGTGCCGGCATCTCCCGAGCAGAAATAACCCTCTTCATCAAATGACGCGGCGGTCCGTTCGGGATCCTTCCAGTAACCAGGCGTTACGCAATCGCCCGCATAGCGTATCTCCAGCTTCGCCCCAACCGGAACCACCTTGACCTTGACACCGGGCACCGGAAGCCCGGCAATCGCTTCCCGGCGTGGATCCCACGCCGCCGACATCGGCGTGGGGCCGGCTTCGGTGCCGCCAAGGCCGGACATGATCAGCACGCGCTGACCGATCGTCCTGACCGCGAGCTCGTCGAATGCGGCCCAGATGTATTCGGGCAAGCTGGCGCCGCCATAGTAGATCAACGCCAGCTTGCTGAAGAAGTTGCGCCGCAGTGCATCATCGGCACGCAGATGCGGGATCAGCGCTGCCAGGCCTTGCGGCGTATTGAGGTAGATGACCGGCGCGATTTCCCGCAATGCCTCGACGGTCGGACCGATCTGCTCCGGCGTAGGCTTACCGGGATCCATGTAGTACGTCCCGCCGCCGTAGAGCACCATGCCGAAGTTATGCGTGCCGCCGAAAGTGTGATGCCAGGGAAGCCAATCCACCAGCACAGGAGGCGCGCTCTGAAGAAAGGCGAAGGTCTGTGCGACCTGCTGCCGGTTGCTGCACAACATTCGTTGCGAATAAATCACGCCCTTCGGCGCGCCGGTCGTACCGGACGTGAACATGATCTTGCCTACCGTATCGGGACCGACACTTTCAAACGCCTGATCGACGGCAGCGGTAACGGGTGTCGCAAGCCAGTCAGAAAAGAGCGAAGCCGCGCGCCCTTCTGGAAGCGTGCGGCTCACGAGGCATTCGACCTCGCCGAACACCTCCCGCAGGGCCCGGCCGTAGAGCGCCCCGTCGTCTGCAAACACCAGGCCTGGTGTACACACCGCGGCGAGATGCTTGAGCTTGGAGAAGTCCTCGGACAGCAGCGAATACGCTGACGTAACCGGCACATAGGGCACACCGACATGGAGCGCCGCGAGTGCAAGCAGCGCATGTTCGAAACTGCGGTCCGAAAGGATCATCAGCGGCTTGCTGGGCGACAGGCCTCGTGCGAGCAGAGCCTCGCCGAGCGAACGTGCGCCGTCTAGCGCCTTGCGGTAGGTCAGATGCTCCCAGCCGGCGCCATCGGCTGAGCGCCGTGCAAGCAGCGGCCGCTCGGGCGCGACACTGGCCCAATGCACCAGCCGCTCAGTCAAGCGCGCCGGATAGGGCTCCAGCGCCTCCTCCAGTTCATAGACCACGCTCCCGTCAGAACGGTATTCGACAGTCGCCTTCGTACCGCCCAGGCGAATGGGGCGATACGGCACATCCATTAAAGGGTCATGTGAAAGCGGACCTGCATTCATCTCCATCGTCCTGTCGTTAGTTCGCCATGCTCGCGTGACTACTCATTTGAGGCCTTCTCCAATTCCGTCACAGCCTGCTGCGCGAACCTATATATGAACATTGGTCAAATTTAAGAACAAGAATATCGCTAAATTGCGTGTGCGTCCATCCAGACTCGCCCGATATAGGGCGCTGCCGGAACACGGCTTAGCGTGCCCGCCCGATTGATGAGTCTGCTCAGCCCAGTCTCGCAAGCTTCTTAAGCTCAGACACAAACCGACCCTGGACATCTCGTCAAATTTGAGCTATTTTATGAACGTCGTTCATATTTGTAAACGATTCGGGGATGTCATCATCCTGATGTGCTGGAGAGCAAAATGGAAAGGGAAGTCGTAATTGCAAGCAGTGTTCGTACTGCGATCGGCGATTTCGGAGGCGCGCTCGCCTCCGTGGCGCCGACTCAACTGGGCGCGACCGTCGTCCGCGAAGTGCTCGCTCGCGCGTGCGTCGAAGGCGACGCGGTTGGGCACGTCGTGTTCGGCAATGTGATTCATACCGAGCCGAAAGATATGTACCTCGCGCGCGTAGCGGCACTCGAAGGTGGAATCGGCGTCGAAACGCCGGCATTGACGGTAAACCGCCTGTGCGGCTCGGGTCTGCAGGCCATCATTTCAGCCGCGCAGGCGATCTGGCTCGGTGACACCGATATCGCAATCGGCGGCGGAGCGGAAAACATGACGCGCGCGGCCTACCTCGCGACCGGCGCGCGATGGGGCGCGCGCATGGGCGACATCCGCCTGATCGACATGATGGTCGGCGCGCTGACCGATCCGTTTAGCGCGTGCCACATGGGCGTAACCGCGGAGAACATTGCAGCGAAATACGGTGTCACTCGTGACGCTCAGGACGCACTGGCCGTGGAATCGCACCGTCGAGCCGGACATGCCGTCGAAGCGGGGTATTTCGCGGAGCAGATTGTTCCCGTCGCGGTACACACAAAAAAAGGCGCGACAATGTTCGAACTCGACGAGCATGTTCGCCCCACCACAACGCTCGATGAGCTGGCGAAACTGCGCCCGGCATTCCAGAAGGAGGGCACCGTGACGGCGGGCAACGCGTCTGGTCTGAACGACGGCGCTGCCGCCGTGCTGCTGATGGAGAGAAGCACGGCTGAGGCACGCGGGATCCGCCCACTCGCCAGATTGGTGGCCTACGCTCACGCAGGTGTCGATCCTCGATACATGGGCATCGGTCCTGTGCCGGCGACTCAAAAAGTCCTTCAACGCGCCGGACTGACCGTAGCGGACCTCGACGTCATCGAAGCCAACGAAGCGTTCGCGGCACAAGCCTGCGCCGTGGCAAAAGAACTGCAACTCGACCCGGCAAAGGTCAACCCGAACGGCTCCGGCATTTCGTTGGGACACCCAATCGGCGCGACAGGTGCGATGATCACAGTAAAAGCACTCCATGAACTGAAGCGAATTGACGGCCGCTATGCGCTCGTGACAATGTGTATCGGCGGTGGCCAGGGTATCGCGGCCATCTTCGAACGCATTTAAATGCAATAGGGGCGCCGGCAGAGAAACCATCGAAGGACGTGATGTGATACGCCGCCGAACAGGCGGCGCCTACACTGGCCCACTACTCCTGAATGGTTGCGACCCGGTCGCCCAGTACTTCCTTGCAAGCCTTAAGCGCGACACTCACCGCAGGAAAGCCTACATACGGAATCGCATGCAGGACGACTTCCTCCAATTCCTTCTCTGTCAACCCGTTCGCAAGCCCGATACGGACATGATTGCTGAACTCCCAGGGCGTACGTAGCGCGATCAGCATGCCCAGCGTGACAAGGCTTCTGGAGCGGCGATCGAGGCCCGGACGCGACCACGCATCACCGAACGCATTTTCGAGGGCAAGCGACGCCGCATCGGCACAGAACCCGCCGGATGCCGCGGCGGCATCCATCGCGCCCAGAAACTCCTCACCCAACATTTCCCGCACTACCTGACGTCCTTTTTCACGACTTTCTGACACGGTCCACTCCTTGTTCGTCATCGACTGTTGTAGCTCAATCTGCATTCAGGCTGCGCACGCCGCTTCGCTATCAGTCTTGCCCATCATGGTGGCAAGACGTCGGTGAATCAGTTCGCGTGCCTCCACAATCATGCGAGTCACCAGTTCTTCGCAAGTCGGGATATCGTGAATCAGACCAATGGCGAGTCCTGCCGGAAACGTTCCGTCGTCGGTGTCGCCCGTTTCGTAAATGCGTTTTCCGCGCTCGCCGCTTACGAGCGGCTTGAGGTCGGCAAATGTGGTGCCGTCCTGGCGCTCCAGCTCGAGCACCTGCTCCGCCACTGCATTACGGAAAATACGCGAGGTGTTGTTGAGAGACCGGAAAATCAACGCGGTCATCCGCTCATCATGCTGCAGTAGTTGACGTTTGACGTTATCGTGAATCGGCGCCTCGCGCGTTGCCATGAAGCGCGTGCCCATATTGATGCCATCCGCGCCAAGTGCGAGTGCCGCAACCATCCCGCGCGCATCCGCTATGCCGCCCGATGCGAGCATAGGAATGTGTAGCCGCGCTGCTGCTGCCGGCAATAAGACGAGGTTCGGCACGTCGTCTTCGCCAGGATGACCCGCACATTCGAAACCATCGATGCTGACCGCGTCGCAGCCGATCGCCTCCGCTTTCAATGCGTGGCGCACTGACGTGCACTTGTGAATCACCTTGATACCGGCGGCTTTGAAGGCAGGCAGATACGGTTCGGGATTACGTCCGGCCGTCTCGACGATCTTGACCCCGCTCTCCACAATGACCTGCACGTACTCGTCATACGGAACGGGCTTGATCGTTGGCAGAATAGTCAGGTTCACGGCGAACGGCATTGCGGTCATCGACCTCACACGATCTATCTCGACGCTTAGCGCTTCGGGTGTCGGCTGCGTCAATGCGGTGATGGTGCCGAGGGCACCTGCGTTTGATACCGCCGATGCCAGCTCGGCGCGTCCCACCCACATCATGCCGCCCTGCACAATCGGATAGCGAATGCCCAATAGCTCCGTAATGCGTGTTTTCATGCCCTGGTTTCCGTGAAGCAATGGAGTTCTGGCGCTGCAACTGCCATCGTGCAGACGCAACCGCCTTGAAGATGCGCACCATCAACGCCCCTCTCACTGTTCTTATTTTGGAACGATGTACAATTATATACACTTTTCGAAATCCCACCAACACCTCATGAGATGGGAGCGGCGGTGGCATGTCGCCGCCACTGGGCATTTGCTCTTTGGAGCGCGATTCGAGCCCGGCAACGCATGGTGAAACACGAATCCAGGGAGACGTAGTGAATCCGCGAGACAACATCGGCGACAAGGCGGTCGTCGTTCGGTCATCGCTGGCAGAGTCAGAAGAGGTGGTGGGGATCTCGAAGCTGGCGCGAGCGCGCCAATACTCAACACCTGAATGCAGATGCCGACCCAACCGGCCGGCATCGTTCAACACTGCTTAATTGAGAAGCGCGACGAAAAATACGATTGCGCCGAGCAGTGCACCCAGAAAGCAATAGCCCTCGCTTTGTCCGTCTTCGGCACGCTGCCCACGGCGCGCAAGGCAACTCACCACGCCGAAGAACGATGCACCGCCGAGCACAACAAAAATCATGACGATGTCGAAGATCGCGGAACGACCGAGTTCCTCCATCCGCCAGTCACGCAGCACCAGATAGACGGCTGCGACAACGACCGACAGCAGCAGAAGCGGAAACATCACGCGCCGCTCGTCGCGGGAGAGTTTTTGAGTCAGACGGGTCATGAGCGGTTTCCCTCAAACATCTCAGTTGGGGTCATCGCGGCGCCATTGCGCGGCGTGCTTTCTGAGCGAAGCAAGTTGACTTTGCGAAGCAACGAGGTCAAGCGCGACGGCGCGCTGGGTGGAGCGGTGGAATCCGGTTCGCCAACGTCTTCGCACGACAACCCGGCGTCGACGGGCGGGGCTCCAGAACTGAGCGAGTAGTCGGCGAGAACGCCGCACAAATCGGAATACAGGAGATACATCGTTTGTCTCCAATCAGGCGATGCCAGGTGGATGCTCGTGAGGCATCTCTTGACGTTCATCGTAGGCGAGCGCGTTCCGTTATGCAACTATCCGTTCAATTATTTGGATCGGTGTTTTCACTAGTTTTCATGACGTCGCCGTGCGGACGACGGCTCATTGGCTGCATCACGGTCAGATCGACAGAGCGCCGTTTATTCTGCGACCGCACATAAAAAATCCCCGATGCCGTACTGTCGGCACCGGGGACAAACAGACATCATGCACAGGCTTCACTCGCTGCTCACAACACGATTAACGCCGCCCGATCTGGGGCGAGCGCGAGTCACCCGCTACATCGGCATCCTCAGGAAATCTGGAAGCCTCCGTCGATGGCAAGCAACTGCCCAGTCACATAATCGGCGGCGGGCGACGCGAAGAACAGCACAGCACTTGCGATATCAGCGGCAACGCCCATGCGCCCCAAAGGCATGCGCCCCGGCTGCGTGATCGGCCCATGTGCCTGATGAACTTTCGTCGATGCAGCGGCGCCTTCGGTAGCGACGCCACCTGGAAGCACGGCGTTGACGCGAATACGGTCCGCGGCGAATTCGAGGGCAGCGACTTTCGTCAGATTGTTCACGCCGGCCTTTGACGCGCCGTAATCGCCATTGTCGAAAATCACCGGTTGCAGGGATGCCACGGACGAGATATTGATGATCGACCCACCCGTTCCGGCGGCCTGCATCCGCTTGACTGCCTCACGCATACACAGGAACGTTCCACGCAGATTGACGCGCAACACGCGGTCCCATTTCTCCGCCGACGTATCGACGAAGCTCGTCTTCGGATAGATTCCCGCGTTATTCACCAGCACATCAAGCCGGCCGAGTCTGGCGTGCACGGCCTCGAACATCGCAATGATCGAGGCTTCGTCGCCAATATCGACTTTCACCGCGATCGATTTGCCCGCCGCCGTTTCAATCTGTGCGACTGTTTGCTGAGCCCCCTCCTCGTTCAGATCGGCCGCGACAACGATCGCACCGGCCGATGCCAGCAATAGCGCCGTTTCCCGCCCGATACCGGAACCTGCACCGGTCACGAGAGCAACCCGGCCGCCGAGGTTAAACAGGCTCTCCACTTTCAATGAACTCACTGCTCCTCCGATTACTCGCCACGCGAGCACTTGTTTTGTGAACGTCATTCACAAAAGTAAACAGTGCTGGGGATGTTGTCAAGACAGAGGAAGTCCCGGGGGCGTGCGCAGTACACGATGCCAAGCTCTGCTGTCAGAGCAGAATCTCAGCGAGAGTTCACACGGACCTGACGGACCCGCTCACTTTTGCACGGTGAGCGACAGATCGCGAATGATATCGAGCATCGCGCGGTGATACGGTTTATGCGGACGATCGGTCCAGATCAGGGAGACTTCCGTATCGAGCGATGGTGATAAATCTTCGATATCGATAAACACCACGCCTTCAACCGGGAGATGTCTTGCCGAATCCAGCATCAATCCGACGCCGAGTTCGTTTGCGACGAGATTGAGCATCGTATAAGGGTGACGGGCTTGCTGGGTGACCTTCGAAGACACGCCGGCATCGCGCCGGGCAGCCTCGAACGCCGCGAACACGGGTTGCGAAATCTGCTGCGGAAACATGATGAGCGGATACGTCGTGAGATCTGCCATGCTGATGCGGGTTCGCCGAGCGAGCGGCCAATTTTCCGGAACTGCGGCCACCATGCTCATACGTTCGATGACGATGCTCTCCAGTTCATGCACATCGGCAACACTCGTGACAACTACGCCCAGATCAATGCTGCCGTTCTTCACACTGGCCACAGTAAGCGCACTGCCACGCTCAATCAGGCGCACGTCGACACCGGGCCATTGTTTGCGGAGTGCATGCAGGGCAAGAGGCATGATGTGCATCGCGCACATCGGCACGAACGCAATACTGAGGCTGGCCAGTTCGTCCGCCGCCTGACGCACGCGGCGCTCCGCCAGATCCGCCTGGGCGAGCAGCGGCTTCGCCTCCGCCATGAGCGCCTCGCCGGCAGCGGTCAGTGACACCCCACGCGGCGTGCGCTCGAGCAATTTAATGCCCAGCGATTCCTCCAGACGCATGATGGACTGACTCAGCGGCGGCTGAGCCATGCCAAGCCGTGCTGCCGCGCGGCCAAAATGCCGGGTCTCCGCAACCGCGACGAAATGCCGGAGGTGACGCAATTCCATGGCGTGATATCGAGTCGATATGAGGATGGCGGAAGAATATCGTTTTTGCGCTTCCCCGGCGAGTTGCATATTCGCCATCAATGGGTACGCCTCCCCCCAGCGGCCCTACAACTGACTCGGAACGCTCGAAAATACTTGATCTGAGCGGGTCTGACGCTTCAAAGCGTCGCGACAGGCATCCGTAGCGACCTGCGGGTAAATTGCGGGTAAGAATTAATATTTTCACCCAGCAATGACCCATCAAGTCCCAACCAGAAAGGCGCTGTGCGATCCTAAGTTGCTCCTGAACAACAACTATCATCTGGTTCACCACGACTTGCCGCATGTTCCCTGGTTTGCACTCCGGAAGGTCTATGAAACGTCCCGGCAGCAGTACATAGAACGTTCGGGAGGCTTTCTCGTGCACGGTTATAGCGAATGGTTGAGGCTTTACGCATTCGCTCTGGTTGCGACTCCGGTGCACACCAACGATATCTTCACCCCGACTTCGATGCCGAAACCATTGGTTGTGGTCAATTAAGGGGCGCAACCAGCAGCGCCCCCGTGCTGCTTTAGTGCCCGGCGCTCTGACCGCCATCGACGTGCAGAATTTCGCCCGTCACGAACGGCGCCGCATCCAGATACAGGATCGCGTTGACGATGTCGCTCATCTCACCCATATGGCCCATCGGATGGAGTGCGCCGAGTGCCCCGTGGGTTTCGGGGGCGTGCATCGGCGACTTGATGATGCCGGGCGAAACCGCGTTCGCACGGATGCCGCGCTTCGCATATTCGATTGCGAGTGACTTTGTAGCTGCGTTCAGACCGCCCTTCGTCAGCGATGCCAACACCGACGGCACACCGTCGATGGCGTGGTCGGCCAGGGTCGTCGTGATGCTGACCACATGGCCGCTGTTGTTCTTCTCCATTTCAGCGATCGCCAACTGCGTGATGTAGAAGAAACCGTTCAGATTCACGCCCGTCACCGCAGCGTAGTCTTCAGACGTATAGCTGGTAAATGGCTTGGCGATGAAGACACCGGCGTTGTTGATCAGCGTGTCGATGCGGCCGAAGCGTGCCACGCCCTCGGCAATCACGCGACGCGCCGTCGCCGGATCAGCGATGTCACCCGCCACCGTCACGATGTTGGGATCTTCGGACGGCTTGATGCTGCGTGCCGTTGCGACGATGCGGTAGTCAAGCTTGCGGAATGCTTTGACGGTCTCGGCACCAATGCCTTGCGATGCGCCAGTAACAACTACGACCTTTTGCGACGTGCTCATGGAATACCTCGAATATTGGATTGGGCTTTCTTGCCCACCGGGCCGGTGGCTCCGATAGGTGCCTAATCTAGGGGTATTCACGCACTGAGAAAACACCCGCTATGGACAAACTATTTTGCGCGAGCGGAACAAATGGGGTCGAGGGGGACGTCCTGTGCGAACGAATCGGGCGACCCCGCCGTGGGTCGACGCGAGCCCGCCCTTATCAGCCCTCGCCGCCAGGCAGCGCGGCATTGAACGCCAACGAGAGCGTGCCCACCAGAATGAGGCTCGATGCCCAGACAGCGTCCAGGTTGAACCAGCTCCGTGACACGAACTTCAGCCCCAGGTAGCGGTAGACCAACCAGGCCAGCAGTCCGCCGACCGCGATCATGGCGATCGCATGGACGCCGGAGACAAGCAGCGCCATGCCCAGATTGGCGTCGATCAGAGTCCGCGCGGCCTGATGCCCTCGGTCCATGTCGTAGGACCGGCACAGGCCGAGGTAGATCGGTACCAGCATCAGTCCAGCGCCATGCGCGATGGCAACGGCGAAGGACCAGAGCGCAAGCCGCGACGGCGGGATACGCGCGAGTACACGCGGATGGCGCCGCCAGATCAGAAGGCACACCCCAAAGCCGATGACCAGCACACTCGCGCCGATCTGGATCTCGCGCTGCCAGGCGAGCAGGATCGCAAGCATGGCGAAGGGCACGATCACCACGAACATGGCCAACAGGTGCCCCGCCGCGAGATACAGGAGCGCGGAGAACAGCGCCCGTGCACGTTTGTCCATCAGCCCGCTCGAAACGGCGAGCGGCCATCCCATCGCCGGGTTGAGCCCGTGATAAAGGCCGCTCGCCGCGACGGCTAACCAAAGGGCGATCTGCGGCCAGCCACCCCCAATCAAGTTCCCACCGACGGGTAGCAAAACGAATCGGTCGAGCAGTCGCCGCCTTCGAGCCGGATCTGGTGTGCCCGGTATCCGTCGGGAAACGCGACCCAGTAGTCGTCGGCCAGTGCAAGGCCGCCGCCAGGTTCAGCCCGGGCCATGACCTGGGCCGCCGGCACACCGTCCGGATAGAACTGGTTGTCCCACGTCGAGTAGAGCGAGTTGGTCCAGTAGACACGTTTCCCGTCACGACTGATCTCGACCATCTGCGGACCACCCGCAAAGGTTTTGCCATTCGGATGTGGCGTGCGCCGTACGATCCCTCCGATGTGGACCGATCCCGTGAGCTTCGGCTTACGGGGTTCCGTCACGTCGTACTGGCGCATTTCGCCGGTTCCCCAACAGGCGACGTACAGGAATTTGTCGTCGATAGAGAGATCGATATCGGTGACGAGCGGCGGCACCGCGCCGAATCCCTGAAGCAAGGGCGGAAGCAGTTCCGCGGCCGCGGGCTCGGGCGGAATCGTCGCGGTCTTCTCGATGTGAAACTTTCCGCCCTCCCGCCACCAGGTCCAGATCGATCCTTCAAGGTTCGTCGTATCCACCACCACGCCGATGAAGCCGTATTCGCGGCCAGGATCGTGCGCGGGCCGCACTTCGAGCGCCATCTGGTGGTTGGCGCCGAGGTCGATCGTCTGCACGTTGCGCCGCGCCCGCAAATCCCAGAAGTGGATGTGGTGCCCGTACTTGTTCGAGAGAAGATCTTCGGGGACGATCCCATTCTCGAATTGCGGCGGCAACGCCCACTCGCTCGACACCATGTAGTCGCGCGGCAGGTTCCACCAGAAATCGTAGTGTTTTTGCTGGGGCCCACGGTCGATTTCCCAGCGGCCGAGAACCTCGAAAGTCTCGCAGTCCATGATGAAGATCCCCGGGGGGCCATCTGTGCCATCCTTCCCAGCGCCGCCGAGCGTACTGACGTAGATTCCTTCCGGTCCGCAATGAACGGTGTGGGGACGCGAGTAGCCCGTCTTGCGGAAGATTTCCTCCGGTTCGATGATCTTGTGGATTTTCGCCTGGGTCGGATGGGGCTTGGTGTCCACGATGTAGATGCGCGAGGAGCGCATCCCCGGAATGATCAGATAACGCCGTTCGAGGAAGGCGTGGCCGGTCAGCGGTGACAGTGACGACGAGCAGGCATTCCATCCAAAGTGGTGAAATTCGTCCCCCTTGTTCGGCACCGGCACCGTGTGAACCACCTGGCTGTAGGTCGGCGATCCGGGCTTCACATCGATGACGGCGAGTGCATCGGGCTGCGAGAAATCGGGGCTGAGCAGCAGCGTATAAGCGAAATCTTCCGCTGGCGCATCCATTGCGAGTTTCGGCGATGCGTGGAACGTAGGATCTGGGCGCATTCCCATGACGAGGTCCTCCTGTCGATCTGGTTCGGGGCCGGTAGCGGCGGGAGCGACCGGTTGTTTCCCCCACGTCAGCGCGCTTCGCATTTCGTCATACTTAAGCGCGTTGCCACACTCTCATTGTCGCGACATCGGGCCGTTAGTGCTGCACGCCCCAACGCCGAACGGTCACGCGTTCGAGCGTATCGAACACCAGATGCTCGATCAGCAGGCCAATCACGATGACCGCAGCCAGCCCGGCGAAAACGCGATCCGTATACAACTCGTTGCGATTCTGAAAGATATACCACCCAAGCCCACCGCTGCCGGAACTCGCACCGAATACGAGTTCGGCGGCGATCAGCGTGCGCCACGCAAAGGCCCAGCCCACGCGCAAGCCGGCAAGAATCGACGGCAAGGCGGCCGGCACCAGGATCAGCAGCACATGGCGTATGCCGGTGAGGCCGTAGTTACGCCCCGTCATACGCAGCGTCGCCGGCACCGATTGAAAACCGGAGTACGTGTTGAGCGCAAGCGGCCACAGCACCGCGTGTACCAGCACGAACAGCAGGCTGCCGGTGCCGAGACCGAACCACAGCAAAGCGAGCGGCAACAGCGCGATGGAAGGCAAGGGGTTGAACATCGCGGTCAGCATCGAGAGTAAATCGCGGCCGATACGCGTCGATGCCGCAAGTGAGGTCAGAACAAAGGCGAGTGCGGCGCCAAGCAGATAGCCGCGCAGCAGCACGGACATCGACACCGCCGTTTTCTGCAGCAGTTCGCCCGACCAGACACCTTGTACGAAGGCGCTGAACGTCGCGCCGAAAGTCGGCAGCAGCAGATCGTTGTCGACCGCGCGCGCTGCGATTTCCCATATCGCGATCAACACCAGCGCAATCAGCGTCTTGCGCAACCAGCCTTGCGCAAAGAGGCGCTTGCCGAGAGGCAGCGGCGCTTCGAGAACAAGTTCACCGAGCGGTTCGAGCGGGCGCTCATACTCCTCACGAACCGGCGGCAGCAGGACGGTGGGCGTGCTCATTGAACGGCCTCCGTTTGTTCGAACAACAGGTGATGGATACGCGCAACGCTGTGCTGAAAGTCGCTGCGCCCGAAACTATCCTGCGAATACTGGTGGCTGTTAAGCTCGGCGCGCACGCGGCCTGGATGCGGCGACAGCAACAGAATCCGGTTGCCGACCACGAGCGCCTCTTCGATTGAATGCGTGACGAACAGTAGCGTGAAGTTCACCTCTTCCCACAGGCGCAGCAGTTCCTCCTGCATCTTGCGGCGGGTCAGCGCGTCGAGCGCGGCAAACGGTTCGTCCATCAGCAGCACGCGCGGTTGCATCGCCAGCGCGCGGGCAATCGCGACGCGCTGCTTCATCCCGCCCGACAACGTATGCGGATAGGCATTGGCAAACGAAACAAGCCCCACCTTGTCGAGATAATGCAGCGCGCGTTCTTTGGCTTCTGTGCGTGAAAGCTTCTTCGCCACCCGCAGCGGGAAAGCCACGTTCTGCAGAACCGTCTTCCACGGCGGCAACTGGTCGAACTCCTGAAACACCACAATACGATCAGCGCCGGGACCGCGCACGGCAACGCCTTCGAGCGAGATGCTGCCCGACGTCGGCTGGATGAAGCCGGCCACGGCTTTGAGCAGCGTCGACTTGCCGCAACCCGAGGGGCCAAGCAGGACGAAGCGGTCGCCCCCGTACACGTCGAAACTCACGTCGTGGGTCGCGCGAACGATCCGTTCACGCGTGCGGTATTCGAGGTTGACGTGTTCGACCGCGAGCAGTTTTTCGCTGGTCGCCGGAGCGGCCTGCTCAGCATCGTTCGGAAACAGCGAGGTAGGATTGGCCACCATCAGATCGCTCCCTGTGAGCCGACCGCACGCGCCGAGGAATAGCCGGCGAAGCTCGATAAGAAAATCACGCTCAACTTCCCGACGCGGTTGCCGGATCGTCGAAGAAATAATCCTTCCATGACTTGGGCTCGTTTTTGATGACGCCGACGCGATACATGAACTGCGCGAGTCCGAAGGTGTTCTGCGGTGCGACCTTGAACTGCACCTGGGGATCCTTGATGACCTTCAGCAGCAGATTGCGGTCGATTTTCGACTGATTCGTACGGATGTAGATATCGGCTGCGGCGTCAGGGTTCGCGGAGATAAAGCGTGCGGCATCCGCCAGCGCATCGACGAATGCGCGATAGGTCTTCGGATTGGTGTCGCGGAATTTTTCTGTTGCGTACAGCACGGTTGCCGAGCTCGGGCCACCCAGCACGTCGTACGAATTCAGCACGATGTGCGCCTTCGGATTGCCGGCGAGTTCCTGCTCCTGAAACGGCGGATTGCCGAAGTGTCCGGTGATTTCCGTGCCGCCAGCGATGATCGCCGCTGCCGCGTCCGGATGCGGCAGCGCCTGCGTGAACTTGTCGAGGCGGTTGTAATCCTTGTCGCCCCAGCGTTTCGCCGCCGCGTATTGCAGCACGCGCGATTGCACCGACACATTGACCGCCGGCAGCGCGATACGGTCCTTCTCGGTGAAGTCGGCGATCGTCTTGACATTGGGATTGTTGCTGACGAGGTAGTACGGCAGATTACCGAGCGACGCCACGCCCTTCACGTTCTGCTTGCCATGCGTGCGGTCCCAGATCGTCAGCAAAGGGCCGACGCCCGCACCGGCGATATCCACCGCGCCGGAGAGCAGCGCATCGTTGACCGCGGCACCGCCCGAGAGCTTCACCCAGTCGACCTTGATATCGAGGCCCTGCTTACGCCCTTCTTTCTCGACAAATTGCTGGTCGCGAGCCACGTTCAGCAGCAGGTAGACGATACCGAACTGTTCGGCGATGCGGATCTGCCCTTCGGCGTGCGCGGGTACGGCTGCGCCGAAGCCGGCGACACCCATCGATAAGGTAAGCAGCGTTGCGGTCAAACGACGGGGAAAAGACGACCGCAGAGCGGTCGGGCGAAACCTGGCAAGCATCGGAACTCCGGTCAGCATGTGATAGTGGTTATGGCGAGCGGCGTTGCCGTCAGAACGGCACGTCGCCTTCAATCGTCGTGCGATACAGTTTGCGGCGCAGATGATCTGGCGTGCCGGCCGCAAGATGCATCAACGAGCGGTTGTCCCAGAACACCATGTCATGTTCGGCCCATTGATGCCGGTACAGATGCTCGGGGCGCACGCTATGCGCGAAAATTTCTTCGAGTAATGAATTGCTCTCGTCTTCCGGCAAGCCGATCACACGGGTCGTGAAATGCTCGCTGACGAAGAGCGCACGGCGCCCGGTCTCAGGATGCGTGCGCACAATCGGCTGCACCACCGGTTTCACCTGTGCGATCTGCTCCGCCGACAGATTCGGCCGCCATGGGCTGCGCTTCTGCAATTCCGCGTATTTCGCGAGATAGGTGTGCTCGGCCGCACGCCCTTCCACCGCGCTGCGCAAGTGCGCTGGCAACGTGTCCCACGCGAGATGCATGTTGGCGAACAGCGTGTCGCCGCCTTCCGAAGGCAGTTCCTGCGCATGGAGCAGCGACCCGAGGCTCGGCTTCTCCTTGTACGACAGATCGGAGTGCCAGTAATGACCGGCGTCGCCGAGACCGATCGGTTGACCGTTCTCGACGATGTTCGAGACGACCAGCACCTCCGGATAACCCGGCAACTGGAATTGATGCAGCACGTGAATCTGCAACGGGCCGAAGCGTCGGCTGAAGGCAATCTGCTGATCCGGCGTGATGCGTTGATCGCGAAACACGAGCACGTGATGGTCCAGATGCGCACGGTGAATGCTTGCGAAATCCTCCTGGCCCAGCGGCTCGCTGAGATCGAGACCCAGAACTTCAGCGCCGACGGGACCGTCGAAAGCGCGAATTTCGATGTGCCGGGCTTGATTGATATGGCCAGTGGCGCTGGCGGCGGTGGGTGTTAAGGCAGTCGTCACAGGAAACTCTTCGTCGAATCTGTTCGAAGGACGCCGGCTAAGGCGAAGTCAGACGAATTTACCGGTGCATGCGCGCGGCGACAACGAAGCAAATCCGATACGGTTATCTGCTGGAGTGATAAACCCGATGCTTTAACGCGCTGCGGGCCGCGTCCAAGCCCCAGATCGGCGCGAGCAGCTTCGCCGCATCGTCGGGATGGCTGCGAACCCACGCCCCCGCCGACGTCAACTGCGCGACCAGGATGCTGATCACATCGGGGTGAGCCGTGGCGAAGAATTGGCGGCGGTCTGCGCGTGAGCGGCACTCACGACGAGCAGCGAAGACAGCGCCGCGCGAGCGAGCAAACGAAAGATAGAAAAGGTCAAGGCTCGAAATTCCGGTCTGGTCAATACGATCAAACCGCGATCGTAACAACGCCGAATCGCATGGATAAGCGAGCGTTTTAACTATGCTTAGCAGGCTAAAGCATAACGACGAAAAACTGCGTTGAGAGTCAGTGCGCGTTCCATGCTCTGTCCGGCGTTAGCCGTCCACAGGCGGCTCAAGCCTTCTCCTGATCACGTCGATCAACGCACGTACCTTTGCCGTCGGATAACGGGTAGGCGGAAACACCGCGTAGATGCCCTTGGGCTTGCCGGCCCAATCAGGCAACAGGCGGACCAACCGCCCCGCCGCCACGTCTTCCGCAATCGAAAAATCAGTCAGCAATCCGAAGCCACCGCCCGCCAATGTCGCCGCACGGGCTGAATCGGCCGTATTCACCAGCAGAACATTCTCGCACCGCACGCTTTGTCTCGCGCCTTTCGCCCGCTGCAGCTCGAGCGTCAGCGGATGCGGCAAGACAGATAGCGCGACATGAGGCATGGCAGCGAGCGCAACCGGCGTCTTCGGCTTACCCCACGTATCGATGAATTCCGGACTCGCGACGATCCATTTGACGTAACCACCGAGCTTCACGGCACGGTAGCCCGAGTCGGCAAGTTGCCCCAGACGGATGGCCACGTCGATGCCTTCCGCGATCAGATCCACATAGTGGTCGTTGCAGACCAGTTCGATGTCGAGTTCCGGATACTCACGGCGCATCTCCACTAGCGCGGGCGTCACCACCAACGCCCCGTAGTCGATCGGCGCATTCACGCGCAACGTGCCGCGTAACGGCGCAGATTCCCCCGATACGGCCGATAGCGCTTCCTCCGCCGCCTGCAAGATCTTGCAACTTGCCTCGTAGAAAGCACGCCCGCTTTCGGTCACGCTGAGCCGCCGCGTCGTTCGGACCAGCAGACCCGCGCCGATTTCGCGCTCGAGCCGCTGCAGATGCGTGCTGACCATGGTTTTCGTGAGGCCGAGACGCGCGGCCGCCGCGGTAAACGAGCCCGCTTCCACCACCGCAACAAAAATCGCAAGGCGGTTCAGATTGACATCTTTTAGATCTGCCATTCGCCGATTGTCCATCTTTGATTGATTATGTTTTCTAGCTTAGCAGTCTTCTGCGCGGTGCCGCGAGCCGGTACGCTTACCCCATTCCAGTCGACGGTTGTCGGCTTTCCCCGCTCCAGGAGCTTTCAATGTCAGCCGCCAAACCCGCCCAGCCGATCCGCCTTCACACCACGCTCCTCTCCGGGCACGGGCACCGCGTGAAGTTGTTCCTGACATTACTCGATCTGCCTTTTGAAGTGATCGAACTGAACATGGCTGCCGGCGACAATCGTCGCCCGGAATACCTGAAGCTCAACCCGTTCGGCCAGGTGCCGACAATCGAAGATGGCGAGACGGTGCTGTTCGATTCGAACGCAATCCTCGTCTATCTGGCGAAACGCTATGGCGACCCGTCATGGCTGCCGGAAGACGCGCTTGGCGCCGCCGCCGTGCAACGCTGGCTCTCGCTCGCCGCCGGACAGATCGCTTACGGACCGTGCGCAGCGCGGCTGGTGACGGTATTCGGTGCGCCGCTCAATCTCGACACCGCCCAGAAGATCGCCCACAAGCTGTTCGACGTGCTCGACGCGGAGCTTGCCGGCAAGAATTTCGCCGCGGGAGACCACGTGAGCATTGCCGACATCGCCGCGCATACGTATATCGCCCATGCGCCGGAAGGCGGCGTCTCGCTCGAACCGTACCCGAACATCCGGGCGTGGCTCCGCCGTGTCGAAGCGCTGCCACGCTTCATCGCGATGCCTGCAACGAAGGCCGGACTGCTCGCCGCGTAACCAGAGAAATGCGTAAGCCCTGACGGGCAGAGGCCGCTATGTCCCAGCATTCTTCCGGCGCGCCGCGCGGCTGGGACGCCGCCGAGTCGCCGTTTCACGCCGCCGAACTCCTGGTACAGCAACATGTGGGAGTAAACGAAGAGGCGGAGTCGATTGGCCGTCGAGGCATCCGTCGGTATATGCCGGACCAGCATCGGCAGTTTTACGCCGAACAGCCATTCATGGTGTTCGGCGGGCTCGACGCAAACGGCCAGCCGTGGGCAACGTTGCGCGCGGCCGAACCGGGCTTTGTATCGTCCCCGGATCCGCGCACGTTGCGGATCGAGGGCGGCGTTTTACCGGGAGATCCGCTGGCTGGGTACTGGCAGCCCGGCATGATGATCGGTGGCCTGGGGCTGCAAGCGCAGACCCGGCGGCGCAATCGCGTCAACGGCGTCGTGTCGTCGGTAGATGGCGATACGGTCACGCTCGAGGTCATGCAAAGCTTTGGCAACTGCGCAAAATATATTCAAAGCCGTACGCCGACCTTCGTTGCGCGCGGCGCAACCGGCACGCGGACACCCGTTGAAACGTCGACCCAACTCAGCGCAGCGGACCGCGCATTGCTGGCCAACGCGGATACTTTTTTTATCACCAGCGCGAACGTCAGCGAGGATGCGGGCCCGGCTCGCGGCGCCGATGTTTCGCATCGCGGCGGCATGCCGGGCTTCGTGCGTATTGACGACGCGACCACCCTGACAACGCCCGATTTCAGCGGCAACCGCTTGTTCAACACACTGGGGAATCTGCTTCATGATCCGCGCGCCGGCTTGTTGTTCGTAGACTTTGCGAGCGGTGACATGCTGTACGTCGCGGCCCTCGCCGAGATCGTCTGGGACGGTCCGGAACTGGTTGAGTTTCCATTGGCCGAGCGGCTGGTGCGCTTTCGTATTACCGAAGTGCGGCGCAGCCGCCAGGCGTTACCGTTTCATTGGTCGGAAGTCGGCTATGCGCCGCAGTTCGTGGCGCCGGCTTCACTGGCCGCTTCGGTGCCCGCTCCACTGCCTGCTTCGTTGCCCGATCCCCTGTCGGCCTCACCGCTCGATTTCCTGCCTGCTTCAACGCTCGAATCGCCGTGGAAGAAGCTCAGGATCGCAGCCGTGCACGAAGAAACGCCCATGATCCGCTCGTTCTATTTTGAATCGACGGACGGCTCACCGTTGCCGGCGTACGAGCCCGGGCAATACTTGCCGATCCGCGTGCCGATCGACGGCTTGGACAAACCGCTGACGCGCACCTATACGCTGTCCGACGGGAGCAACCTGCGGCAGTACCGGATCACCGTGAAACGCGACGGGGTCGGCTCAGCCTGGCTGCATGACCGCTTCGCCGCCGGCATGCAGATCGAAGCGATGGCACCGCGTGGCGCATTCACCTACGATTCAGCCAGCCTGCGCCCCGCCGTGTTCATTTCGGCGGGTATCGGCATCACGCCGATGATCACGATGCTGCATCACGCCATTGCCGCGCGCGAGCCGCTTAGTCCGCCCAGGCCGCTGCATTTCTTCCATGGCGCGCGACGCGACGTCGATCGGCCGTTCAGTGCGCACCTGCAGGACCTCGCGTCGCGCCATCAGGCGGTCTCGATGCACCTGTTCGACAGCGCCACCGATCCAGCCACCCACGCGCCTTCCGGCACCTTGCCCGGTCGCGTGAGCGTAGCGGAAATCAAGCGCGCACTGCCCTTCGACGACTACGACTTCTATCTGTGTGGCCCCGAGTCGTTCATGCGTGAACTGTATGAAGGATTGCGCGCGCTCAACGTCGCCGATAACAGAATCCGCTTTGAGGCGTTTGGACCGGCAACCGTCAAACGCACGCCTGCAATCCCAGCGGCGGTGGCGGAAAACGCCCAAAGCTCGCGCCCCGCAAACGTGCCGGCAAACGATGGAGCAGGCATACCCGTAACGTTCGCGCGATCGCAGCGCACCGTTCAATGGCTGCCGAAGAACGGCACGCTTCTCGACCTCGCCGAGGCGTGCGGGATCGCCGCGCCGTCGAGCTGCCGGTCCGGGATGTGCGGCACATGCACCACACGCGTGCTAAACGGGCGAGTCGCTTACGAAGAACCCACGGACGCCCCCATCGACGCAGGCCATGCCCTCATCTGCATGGGGCGGCCGGTCGCCGACGACGTCGCCGCGACGGACGGACTGTCGCTGGAACTCTGAATGACGGGCCCGCCGTCCTGAGGCAAAATCGGACTACGCATGCGGCCACGCAGGTGCCTACTGTTTCCGATCGGTAAGATCAAGCGGGTGCCCGGCATTTTTACAGCAAATGCCGGTTTTCCCACATACCGAAAGCTTACGGCCAGTCATCCTGATGACTCGGGCGTGCGGCGGGAGGTTGTAATGTCGGTATATGTCGATGAAGGATTCAGGCCCTGTGTCACGGAATGCGCAACCGTCGCCTTCCGCGTCTGTTATGACGATCGGGTGCAGGTCTTCGAGGTCAGCGCCGAGGCGTTGATGACCTATTGTGGGGCCGCGAGTAAGCGGCGCACGGATTTGCTTGTCGCGTTCGAAGACGCCCAACTGGAAATATTGAAGGTGGTGGAGTGCAAATGGCCGTTCAAACAGACCGAGCCCGTGCGCCTGGGGCTTGACGAATTTCGAATGGTCAGACATTAGGTATGCCAGAATCGCGTCCATGACCTGGATCGCCGCCCTGCCGATGTACAACGTGACGCCCGCGCTTGCCACTGTGTGGCGCGAGTGGTTAGACGACGTCTTGCGCATGGTGAACCCGGACTGCCGCATCGTCGAGCCTGACGAAGAACTGCATGACTTCTGGCGGCGCCCCAACGTACTGCTCTCGCAAACCTGCGGCTATCCATTGGTGCATGGCTTGAACGAGCAGGTTCAGGTGATCGCTACGCCGCAATTCGATGCGCCGGGCTGCGCAGGCGCGGACTATTCGAGTGTACTGGTCACGCGAGCGGAGTCGCAGTTCGATTCGCTCGCGGCTTGCCGTGGCGCGCGTGCCGCCTACAATCAGGACGATTCGAATAGCGGCATGAATGTGTTTCGCCACGCGGTGGCGCCGCTTGCGCGCGACGGTGCGTTTTTCAGCGCGGTCCTGCGCACCGGCTCGCATCTTGGATCGTTGCGGGCGGTGGTCGACAATCGCGCGGACGTCGCCGCAATCGACTGCGTGACGTTCGCGTTTGTTCGCGATGAATTGCCGGAACTGGCGCAAAAGGTTCGGCAAATCGGCTTGACGGCAGCATCGCCGGGTTTGCCTTTGATTGCCTCCAACAATGTGCCGTCCGCGACGATCGAGACGCTGCGCGAGGCACTCAACGAAGCGCACCGTGCCCAGCCAGAACGTGCCAAACGCCTGCGTTTGAAGGGTTTTTCCGCGTTGCCGCTCACCGACTACGAACGGATCGAGCAACTCGAAAACGAAGCGCGCGCCGCGGGCTACGCGCGCCTCGCTTAAGCACGGCCGTTAGCCCACATCCAGCACCAGAAGCTGCGCCCCGTCGGCAACCTGATCGCCAACCGCATACAGGAATTCCTTTACCGTGCCTGCCGCCGGTGCGCCGATGGTGTGCTCCATCTTCATCGCCTCCATCACGATCAGCGGCGTGCCCTTCTCCACCACCGTGCCCGGTTCGACCAGCAACGCGATCACCTTGCCCGGCATCGGTGCGGTCAAACGGCCTTCACCGCCTTCAGCATCCGCGGCATGCGCGAGCAGGTTCTGCCACTCGAACGCCAGCGCCTCGCCGAGGCAGAACACGTGGAACGTGTCGCCGTCGATGAAAACACGCCCGGTGACCCGCGCATCGCCGATCGTCGCGCGGTATTCGTGCTGGCCGGTGCCTTCCGACCAGGTGAAGCCTTCGCTCACACCGTCGTGTTCGAGCGTTTGCGTGGCGCCGTCGCGGGCGAACGTGGCCGTGAAAACGCTTTCGTTTTCGACGTCACGCCAGCCGAGCGTCTGCGTATAGCCACTGTTCAGACGCCAGTGCGATAGTGCATCCCACGGCGACGCGCCGTGCGCCGTGCCGCCTTCACGCGTCAACAATGCGGCGCAAGCGAGCGCCAGGGCTTCCTTGAAGGGCTTTTTTACGGGCGCGAACAAGGCATCGTGATGACGCTCGATCAAACCCGTATCGAGATCGCCAGTCGCAAACGGTTCGCTCGTGACAATGCGTTGCAGGAACTCGACGTTGGTATGCGGGCCGACCACTTCGCAGGCACGCAGCGCACGATTCATCCGCGCGAGCGCCTCTTCACGCGTCGCGCCGTGGACGATCAGCTTGGCAATCATCGGATCGTAGAACGGCGTGATGGCGTCGCCTTCGCGCACGCCGCTGTCGATGCGCACCGGCGCCTTGCGACCCGGTTCGCCTAGGCCGGCCGCGCCGATGGTGAATTCGACGCCTTCGGGCATGCGCAAATGCTTGAGCGTACCCGTCGACGGCAGGAAGCCACGGGCCGGATGCTCGGCGTAAATACGCGCTTCGATCGCATGGCCGTCGATTTTCAGTTGCTCTTGCGAAAGCGGCAGCGGTTCGTCGGCGGCGACGCGCAGTTGCCATTCCACCAGATCCTGGCCCGTCACCATTTCCGTGACCGGATGCTCGACCTGCAGGCGCGTGTTCATCTCCATGAAGTAGAAGTCGCCCGTGCTGGTCATGATGAACTCGACCGTGCCCGCGCCCACGTAATTCACCGCACGCGCGGCGGCCACGGCCGCTTCGCCCATCTCGCGTTTGACTTCCGCGGACAAGCCCGGCGCCGGCGCTTCTTCCAGCACCTTCTGGTGACGGCGTTGCACCGAGCAATCGCGGTCGAACAGATACACCGCGCCGCCGTGACGGTCCGCGAATACCTGTACTTCCACGTGACGCGGCCGCGTCAGATACTTTTCGATCAGCACGCGGTCGTTGCCGAAACTGCTGGCCGCTTCGCGTTTGCACGACGCCAGTGCCGCCGCGAAATCTTCAGTGCGCTCGACCACGCGCATGCCTTTGCCGCCGCCACCCGCGCTCGCCTTCAGCAAGACCGGATAACCGATCGCATCGGCTTCGCGATGCAGCAACTCAGGATCCTGATCGTCGCCGTGATAACCCGGCACGAGCGGCACGGCCGCCGCATGCATCAGCGCCTTCGCGGCTGCCTTCGAGCCCATTGCGGCGATCGCTTCGACCGGCGGTCCGATGAATACGATGCCGGCCGCTTCGCAGGCATGCGCGAAGTCTTCGTTTTCCGACAGGAAGCCGTAGCCCGGATGCACCGCCTGTGCGCCGGTTGCACGCGCGGCTTCGATGATGCGCTCGACCCGCAGATAGCTTTCCGCCGCGGTCGAACCACCGATATGCACCGCTTCGTCACAGGCGGCCACGTGTTTCGCGTTGGCGTCCGCATCGGAATACACGGCCACGCTCGCGATACCGAGCCGTTTGCAGGTCGCGGCGACGCGGCAGGCAATCTCGCCTCGGTTGGCAATCAGGATCTTGTTGAACATGAGGTGTCTCGGTGAAGTGTCCCGTTCGGGGCTGTGTTGTTCTGGCGAAGGCCGGACAGCGCCCTGGAGTGGAGGCTTGCCCGCGCTTCAGGTGCGCTTCAGTTACGTTTCAACGGCATGTCAATCGCGCCAGGACGGCGTGCGCTTTTCGAGGAACGACGCGACGCCTTCACGGCCTTCCGCACCGGCTCGCGTGCGGGCGATGCGCGCCGCCGTGTCTTCGATCATGGCCTCGTTCAACTCATGGCCAGCGATGTCCTGCACGAGCTGCTTGCAGGCACGCACCGCTTGCGGACCGTTTGCGCAAAGCGTCTCGGCGATCTGCTGCACGGTAGCGTCGAGTTGTTCCGCACTGACTGCTTCGCTAACCAGGCCGAGGCGAAACGCCGTCGCACAATCGAACTGCTCGGCGGTCGTGAAGTAGCGGCGCGACGCCTGCTCCCCCAACGCACGGATCACGTACGGCGCGATGGTCGCCGGGATCAGGCCGAGACGCGCTTCGGACAGGCAAAAACGCGCGCTCTCTACCGCAACGACGATATCGCACGCCGAGATCAGACCCATGCCGCCCGCGTAGGCGTCGCCGTTCACCCGTGCAACCACCGGTTTGCTGCAGCGATAGATCGACGACAGCATGTTCGCCAGCAGCATCGCGTCGGCACGGTTCTCGTCGTCCGAGTAGCCGGCCATCTTCTTCATCCAGTTCAGGTCGGCGCCTGCGCAGAATGCCTTGCCGTTCGCGGCGAGCACTACTGCGCGCACGTCGTCGCGCACGTTCAAGGCCGTGAAAACCGAGGTGATTTCGGCGATCATCGTTTCGTTGAACGCATTGCGCACGTCCGGCCGATTCAGCGTGACCGTGGCGATCTGCCCGGCGAAAGCGACCTTCAGCGTTTCGTATTGCATCGTTGCAGCTCCTGCGCTTTGCGCTCTGTCACATTCTGAACACGCCGAAACGCGTGTCTTCGATCGGTGCGTTCATCGTCGCCGAGAGGCCGAGGCCAAGCACATCGCGCGTTTGCGCCGGATCGATCACGCCGTCGTCCCACAGACGAGCGCTGGCGTAGTACGGATGGCCCTGGTGTTCGTATTGATCGCGGATCGGTTGCTTGAACGCCTCTTCTTCTTCCGCGCTCCACGCACCGCCCTTGCCTTCGATGCCGTCGCGCTTGACCGTGGCCAGCACCGAGGCCGCCTGCTCGCCGCCCATCACCGAGATGCGCGCGTTCGGCCACATCCACAGGAAGCGTGGTGAATACGCGCGGCCGCACATGCCATAGTTACCTGCCCCGAACGAACCGCCGATGATCACCGTGAACTTCGGCACCTTCGCCGTAGCCACGGCCGTCACCATCTTCGCGCCGTTACGCGCGATGCCTTCGTTTTCGTACTTGCGGCCCACCATGAAGCCCGTGATGTTCTGCAGGAACACCAGCGGAATCTTGCGCTGGCAGCACAGTTCGATGAAGTGCGCGCCCTTGAGCGCCGACTCCGAAAACAGAATGCCGTTGTTCGCGATGATGCCGACTGGGTGCCCCCAGATATGCGCGAAGCCACACACGAGCGTGGTGCCGTAGCGGGCCTTGAATTCGTCGAAAGCGGAATCGTCGACAATGCGCGCGATCACCTCGCGGATATCGAACGGCTTGCGCGTATCGACGGGAATCACGCCGTACATGCTCTTCACGTCGTAGCGCGGCGGCTTCGGCTCCTGCAATGCCACCGGCACCTGCTTCGTGCGATTCAGATTACCGACGATGCTGCGCGCAATGCCCAAGGCATGTGCGTCGTTCTGCGCGAGATGATCGACCACGCCCGACAGACGCGTATGCACATCGCCGCCACCGAGGTCTTCCGCGCTCACCACTTCACCGGTTGCGGCTTTGACGAGCGGCGGGCCGCCCAGAAAAATCGTCCCCTGATTCTTGACGATGATCGACTCATCGCTCATGGCCGGCACATAGGCGCCGCCTGCCGTGCACGAACCCATCACGACGGCGATCTGCGGAATGCCTGCCGCGGACAGATTCGCTTGATTAAAGAAGATGCGGCCGAAGTGATCGCGATCGGGGAACACGTCGTCCTGATTCGGCAGATTCGCCCCGCCCGAGTCGACCAGGTAGACACACGGCAAATGATTTTCAGCAGCGATTTCCTGCGCCCGCACGTGCTTTTTCACGGTGACGGGATAGTACGTGCCGCCCTTGACCGTCGCGTCATTGCAGACGATCACGCACTCCTGCCCCGCGATGCGGCCAATGCCCGTGATGACGCCAGCGCCCGGCGCATCGTTGTGATACATGCCGTAGGCCGCGAGTTGCGAGAACTCGAGAAACGGCGTGCCCGGATCGAGCAGTTTCTCGATGCGCTCACGTGGCAGCAGTTTGCCGCGGCCCGTGTGTTTGTCGCGCGCCGCTTGCCCGCCGCCCAGCGCGAGTTTCTCGACCTTCGCGCGAAGATCGGCGACCAGCGCTTCGAGCGCCGCCGCATTGGTGCGGAAGTCGTCCGAGCGCGGATTCAGTTTTGATTCGATGATCGGCATTGCGTGGCTTCTCCTCTTGGCTCAAGCCGTTTCGGCGAACAGTTCGCGGCCGATCAGCATGCGGCGGATTTCGCTCGTGCCCGCGCCGATTTCATAGAGCTTCGCATCGCGCCACAGACGGCCGACCGGATACTCGTTGATATAGCCATTGCCGCCGAGAATCTGGATCGCCTCGCCGGCCATCCAAGTCGCTTTTTCAGCGGTGTAGAGAATCACGCCCGCACAGTCCTTACGCACCTGGCGCACGTGTTCCTTGCCGAGCGTATCGAGTTGACGGCCCACAGCGTAGAGATACGCGCGGCACGCTTGCAGCGTGGTGTACAGATCGGCGACCTTGCCTTGAATCAACTGGAATTCGCCGATCGGCTGACCGAACTGCTTGCGGTCGTGGATATACGGCACGACCGCGTCCATGACTGCGACCATGATGCCGGTCGGGCCACCGGCGAGCACGGCGCGTTCGTAATCGAGGCCGCTCATCAGCACCTTCACGCCGCCGTTCAACTGGCCGAGGATATTTTCTTCCGGCACTTCGACGTCCTGGAACACCAGTTCGCCGGTATGCGAACCGCGCATGCCGAGCTTGTCGAGTTTTTGCGCGACCGAGAAACCCTTCATGCCCTTCTCGACGATAAACGCGGTAATGCCCCGCGAATTCGCTTCGGGATCGGTTTTGGCATAGACGACCAGCGTGTCGCAATCCGGGCCATTGGTGATCCACATTTTCGTGCCGTTCAGCACATAGTGGTCGCCCTTCTTGTCCGCGCGCAGCTTCATGCTGACGACGTCCGAACCCGCGTTCGGTTCGCTCATGGCGAGTGCGCCGATGTGTTCGCCGGAGACCAGCTTGGGCAGATATTTTTCCTTCTGCGCTGCCGTGCCGTTGCGATGAATCTGGTTGACGCACAGATTCGAGTGCGCCCCGTATGAGAGACCGACCGATGCCGACGCGCGCGAGATTTCTTCCATCGCGACCATGTGCGCCGTGTAGCCCATATTCGCGCCGCCGTACTCCTCCGAGACCGTCATGCCGAGCACGCCCAGGTCGCCGAATTTGCGCCACAGGTCCATGGGGAACTGATCCGTGCGATCGATTTCCGCGGCGCGCGGGGCGATTTCTTTGGCGGCGAATCCGGCGATGCTGTCGCGCAGCATTTCGATTTCTTCGCCGAGCGGGAATTGCAAACCGGGCAGGTTGCTCATTGCAGTGTCTCCAGAGTTCGTTGGCGGACCGGCTTAGCCTGGGTAGGCGCCGGCCCGTCTGAGTGCGGCTCAGCTGGCGGCGGCGGCCTTATGGGCCGCCTTTACCACCCCGCTCGAGGCGCGAAACGTTCAAGGCGCATTTCACGCCAGATTTACGTAAGCGTCAAGTGGTATTTTTGAGTATCACTCAGAAACCGGTTGGCAGGCGTCTGGAGCCGCTATACAGTGATGGGATGGGTGTGACCGAGGCGATTGGCCTCACAAAACTGAACTGGACTCATATGACGGTTGCCATGAAGGCTGAGTTACCTGCCTCGCGCCGCCAGCCGGCCGGGCGCAAGTCTCAGCAGCGCGTGAGGGAGATCTTGCAGGCGGGGCGCGACGTGTTCTCCGAGAAGGGGTACGAGCGCGCGACGACGGCGGAGATTGCGCAGCGCCTGGGGATTTCCGAGGCGACGGTGTTCAGTTATTTTCGCGGCAAGCGCGAGTTATGCGCGCGGGTGATTGGCGACTGGTACGACGAGATCATTGAAGCGATCGAGTCGGGGCTGCCGCGGGATGGCAGCGTGCGGCAGCAGTTTGCTTTTATTGTGCGGACGCATTTGCGGTTGATGCTGGTCAATGGCACGGACCTGTGTGCTTTGGTGTTGTCCGAGGGCCGGGCTCGGCATCATGAGTTGAGTGAGGCGCTGACGGAATTGCAGCGGCGGTATACGGCGCCGTTGATGCGGGTGTTGGCGCAGGGCCAGGAGACTGGGCAGATTCGGGCTGACATGCCGTTGAGGTTGTTGCGGTCGATGGTGTTTGGGCCGATGGAACATGTGCTGTGGGACGCTACGCTGGCCAATCGGCATATCGATATTGACGCTACCGCGGGTCAGTTAATCGATGTTTTATGGGCAGCTTTGATGCCGCCGGATTTGGAGGTCAGTGCTTTGCAGCAGTTCAGGGCGGAGGTTGTTGAGGCTAATCGGCGGTTTGATGAGGCGGCTCGGGCGCCTCGTGGTGGATAGTGGTTTTGGTTTTTTGGGGTTTTTTGTCTGCGCGACGCTTGCTGTCAGTGTTCTTAGGGCTTTGGCCTTTCCTTGTTCTGGCTTTCGTGCCTTTCCTTGTTCTGGCTTTCGTGCCTTTCCTTGTTCTGGCTTTCGTGCCTTTCCTTGTTCTGGCTTTCGTGCCTTTCCTTGTTCTGGCTTTCGTGCCTTTCCTTGCATTGTTAGTGGTCTATTAGCGTTGCCCCTGTGCGGGGCGGCACCTACTTCTCTTTGCCGGCTGCAAAGAGAAGTAGGCAAGAGAACGCAGCTCAAACCGCTACTGCTAAGCGGGGCCTGTGGTCTGCAACGGGTAGTGGTGCATCTGGAATCCGTGTTCTCGCACATTCGGCGCCAGTGACAAG
>NZ_VOSW01000049.1 GCF_009690905.1 Paraburkholderia madseniana | reverse complement strand
CGCTATCTCGCGTACCGACTTGTTCTGGCGGTGGAACATCCGCCGCACCTTGCCAATCATCGTCATCGGGATCATCCCCAAACACCCTGCCAGAAAAACTAGCAGGATAGGTTGATTGCCCGGCTCAATTTTCAGTCGGCGCGATCCCTACATGTGGCTGAATTTTCGGTCGGCGTAAACAATCGTAGGCGCGGATCTGGCCTTGAGCCACCACTTGTTGAAGACTGGAAAGGAGGCTTCTTGCCTCAGACATCGACAATCCGGAGTCAGCCGGGGTCGCTCCTTCGAGCGGGCGCTGAAACCTCGCCAACGGCACATTCTCGTCGGCACCATCCCGCTGCAGGTAAATCGTCCAGTGCATATCCATCCGTCACCTCGCTGAACGGGTGTCGAAGGTAGCTTAGGGCAAAACGCCGCGCTCCCCCACTTTTCGTCCACTCCCTGGATTGTTCGACGTGATCTCGTAGTTGATCGGCACGGCAACGTTTTCCCGCTCCGTTCGAAACGTCACGATCGGGTTGTGCATTGAAGGAGGCACGGTGACGAACATATGGTGCACAAGATCCATTGGATGCCGGGGTCGAAATCGCGTTCTCAGATAAGTCTCCGTTGTGACGATAACCAGAGGCAGGCGCTGGAGAAGCCGGGTCACGGCCAGATCCGTCGCGAGCATGAAAGGCAGGACGATACCAAGATCGTAGCCGTCGGCTGTCAGATCAACTGGCCGCTCGGTGAGCGTGACATCCAGCGCGATCCTCGGATGCTTGCGTTTGAACGATGCAACCAGTGGTGCGAGCCATGTCAGCGTGGCAGTCGTATGGGCGACCAACCGAAGTACGCCGGCTGGCACGCGGCCATGATTCGCGGCGTCGGCTTCCAGGCAGTCGAGATCGTCGAGGATGCGGCAACACCCGTCGTAAAAGCGCTCCGCAACCTCTGTCAGCGAAAACTGGCGGGTGGAGCGATGGAACAGGCGGGAGCTCAGGCGGTCTTCCAAAGAAGCGATCGCGCGAGAGACCGCCGACGGCGATATGCCCAAAATTTCCCCCGCACGCCTAAAGTTTTTGACCTCGACGATAGTGCGAAACAGACGCAAGCTTTCGATGTATTCCATTGGGACGTCCTGTCTGAGCCGGCAACGGCTCAGTGCGTCTGCTGGTTGCTGTTTCCAACCAGGCGCTCGAGCTCGAGCAGGGCGTCGCCGAGCGCGTCGATCGCGCCATTGGCTGTTGTGGCTGTCGCGGCACTGCGCAATGCATGCTGCACGATGTCGTGCACGGCATGGGGTTTCGGTTGCACGCCTTGAGGTCTGGATTGTTGCGCCATAGGAGATCCTGCGAAAAATTTAACTTGCGTCCCACGAACGGTCTGGCCGTCGCCGACGTTCGGCGTCAGGCATTTGTGGCATTAAACTCATAACTGATGAAAATGTCAACTAATGCATGTGAAGCATACGCAACACGCCAGACGGAACAAGCCGCCTCGAGAGGTTCAATGTCAGTCGTTAGAAATGTTCAGTGTTGACCAAATAAGCAAAAGTGATAACAATGTCATTAATGGTGCGGGCCGACCGGCCCGCACCGCGACATCCCAATGCGGGCATCCTCAATTTATTCACCATACGTTGCACTCGTGACTTTGCACCATCGCCACGCCTTGCTATGGGGCGCGGTCGTCTTGACGGCTGGCGTCCTGCTTTGGATCTTGCGCCCGGTCCTTACGCCGTTCCTGCTCGGCGGGCTCATCGCATATGTCCTTCAACCGGGCGTGGAGTGCCTGGTGCGCCATCGCACGCCCCGCGGTCTTGCCGCGCTCCTGATGATGCTTCTGTCCGGTGTGATGGCCACGCTGCTCGTTTTGCTCGTGTTTGCCGTGATCCATCAGGAGGGGCCTCAACTGATCGTGCGGATTCCTGCTCTGGCAGCGGCCCTTAACGCGTGGTTACAACCCAAACTGGCCTTGCTGGGCCTAAGCTATTCATTCGATTTGAGCCATGTCCGCGAGATGTTGACGACGGACCTCAAGGTGAGCGAACAGGCCATTGCAGTGGCTGCGTGGCAGTCACTGCGCACGAGCGGCAACATGATGGTTACTGTCGTGGGCAACATCGTGCTGGTGCCGCTTGTCCTGTTCTATCTGCTTTATGACAGGCATGAGGCATTTGCTCGCCTTGAAAGCTTCGTGCCGCGACCCTGGCTGGGCAAAACGCGAAAGTTCCTGACAGACATAGACCAGATGCTGTCGCAATACCTGCGCGGCCAACTGCTCGTAATGGGGGCGCTCGCTACGTTTTATCCAATCGCTTTGACGGTCGCGGGCTTCGAGATCGCGTTGCCCGTCGGTCTCTTTACCGGGCTCGCCGTGTTCATTCCGTACATCGGATTCGCGACCGGACTGGCGCTCGCGCTTCTTGCCGCGCTGCTGCAATTCGGTAGCTGGTATGGCGTTGGCGCGGTGGTGGTCGTGTACGGCATCGGCCAGATTCTCGAAAGTTTCATTCTCACGCCACGCCTCGTCGGCGAGCGCATTGGCCTGCACCCGCTCGCTGTGATTTTCGGCTTGCTCGCATTCGACCAGCTTTTCGGTTTCTTTGGAGTCCTGCTCGCGCTTCCAGCCAGCGCGATTCTGGCTGCGGGCCTGCGCGCACTCCGTGGCCGCTATCTGGCGAGCGATTTTTACGGGGGGTAGCAGGGATGGGTCAGGGGGCGCGCGATTTTGCCCTGCAAACCCTGGTTTCCAATCTGCCCGTGGGTAACGGCAGGTGCGCGATTCTTTCTGCCTCTGCGCGTTTGAGTCCAAGCACCTGCAGCACGACCGCCGCCACCCGTTCCGCGAAGTTCTGTTCGCCGACGCCTGACGCTTTTTGCCGCCGGACCGTCGGCGTCACCGATACGGCAAAGTGCAACTCGGCGGCGATCGCCGCGAAGATGATGCCCGTGACCGACACAACGCACATCAAGTGGTCAGGGACGACAAAGCGCTTCGCAGAAATGCCTCTTTGGCTGTCGCGCAGCAATCGTTGGCCGAGCCCCCAGCCCAGCGCATGCGCCGAAAATCCCTCGCGGATCAGAAGCCGTCCCCATACCGGTTCACGGCGTGCGCGCATCAGCGTGTGGCGCACTGAGACGGCGACTATTTCGGCCGGGTCGGACAGGTCGCAGGCGAGTTGGTCGAGCGTATCGGCGAATTCCTCGAACACCCATTCGACGAGCGCCGTGAAGATGCCTTCCTTCGACCCGAAGTGGTTGTAGAACGAGCCGAAACCGACGTCGGCGGCCTCGGTAATGTCGTTGATAGCCACCGAATCCATTCCTCTTTCCGCCATCAGCCTCAGTGCGGCGTCGAGCAGGCGGGCGCGGGTTTCGCGCTTGCGGCGGGCGCCGCGCGGTTGGCGCCCTTCGACCGCTTGGGCCGGGCCGCTCAAGGTCTGCGCGCGCTGCCGGTTTGCACGGGGGTTCGGGATATCAGGCATCTCGGCTCCAGGTCTTGGTATCGTCATATTTTAGAATTACGCGTCATGGTTGACAATATAATCATGTATGGGTCTAATGTCACCTTCGCCGGAGAATCGGCGGCTGCGTAGACGAAATGAGAAGCGACGGTATCCACCCGCGTGCGATGAAGAAGTATGAAGAAGTATGAAGAGTTGCAAGCGGTTCGTATCAGAAGGGGCAAGTAGGAATGCTAAGTTAAAGGCGCACAGGATTGTCCTTGGCGCATCGAGCAAGAGCATGCCGCCGGACGCACCGTGTCTTCCTATGCCTCGCCTATTTTTTATTGCTGGACCATCACCTGCCTTGTAAACATCGTGAAACTATCCGGTCTTAACGCGCGGACATTGGCGCGTCCCTTCCTTTCTTCCATCGCCCGCCCACCATTCAGAGGGCGTCTGCTCGTTGCGGCTTGTGGGGCGATTCTGCTCTCGGCCTGCCACCGCGGTGAAGTCGCGCCTCCGGAACCCAAACCGGTTGTCGCGCTCGCCGTTCATCCCGACGCAAGCACGCCGACTGCCTCATTGCCGGCTCAAGTGGAGGCGCGCTACTCCACACCGCTGTCGTTCCGCGTGGGCGGCAAGGTTATCGAGCGAAAGGTTCATCTGGGCGACACCGTCAAGGCGGGGCAAATCGTGGCGCTGCTCGACCCTACCGATCTGCGCAACAACCTCGTTAACGCCCGCGCGCAGCTGGATGCTGCCGAACATCGTCTCGTGTACGCGAAGCAGCAGCTCGATCGCGACCAGGCCCAGATCCAGGCGCATCTGATTGCACCGGCGCAGATGGAACAGACCGAAGACGCTTACGCCACGGCGCTTGCGCAGCGTGACTCGGAACTCGCGCAAATGGCGCTCGCCACCGATCACCTGCGTTACGCCACGCTGACCGCGGATCACGACGGAGTCATCAAGTCGGAAGATGCGGATACCGGCCAGAACGTTCAGGCGGATCAGGCGGTTTATCACATCGACTGGACGGGCAGCGTGGACATTGTCTGCGACGCGCCGGAGCAGGCGCTTGGCGCGTTGACCGTCGGCAGCAAGGCGCGCGTGAGCCTGTCCGCGCTGCCCGGCAAAAGCTTCGAGGCGAGCGTGCGCGAGGTATCGCCCGCGGCCGACCCGCAAAGCCGCACGTGGCGCGTGAAGCTCACGCTAGCCGCGCCGGGCGAGGACGTGCGCGTCGGCATGACGGCCAATGTCGCGTTCGATGCCACCAGCGACCCGGCGCAGGCGGCGCCGTTCTCGCTGCCTGTAACGGCGCTCTTCCACAAGGGCGAGAACCCTGCTGTATGGGTGGTGCGCGCCGGTAGCGACACCCTCGAACTGCGCACGGTCAGCATCGTGCGCTACGGCGAGCGGACCGTTTCCGTCGTTGGCGGACTCCACGCCGGCGACCGTGTCGTGATGCAAGGCGTTCACGCGGTGAGCGCGAACCAGCACGTGCAGGTCGTGGCACCGCTGCATCCGGAGGACTTTTCGTCATGAACGCCCGCGACCGTGAAGCCGCGCACGACAGCGCGCCCGTCATCCCGCCTAGCGCCGAGGCACCCAGCGAAGGCGGTTTCAATCTGTCCGCGTGGGCGTTGCGCCATCAGCAGCTCGTCATCTTTCTGATCGGGCTTGCGACGCTGTTCGGCGTGATCGGCTATACGAAGCTTGCACAGTCGGAAGACCCGCCGTTCACGTTCCGTACCATGGTGGTCAAGACCTACTGGCCGGGCGCGACCGCCCGCGAGGTACAGGAACAGATCACGGACCGGATCGGCCGTCAGTTGCAGGCCGCGCCGTACGTCGACAACATCAAGAGCTACTCGCGGCCCGGCGAGTCGATGATTTTCTTCGCCATGAAGGACTCGGCGCCGGTCAAGGAGGTCCCCGAGACCTGGTACCAGGTGCGCAAGAAAGTGGGCGACATCGCCGCGACACTGCCCAGGGGAACGGTTGGACCGTTCTTCAACGACGAGTTCGGCGACGTCTACACGAACATTTATGCGCTCGAAGGCGACGGCTATACGCCCGCGCAACTGCACGACTACGCGGATCAGTTGCGCACGGTGCTGCTGCATGTGCCGGGTGTCGCCAAGGTCGACTACTTTGGCGACCCGGACCAGCACGTCTTCATCGAAATATCGAATGCGCAACTGACCCGGCTTGCCATCACGCCGCAGCAGCTCGCGCAGGCCATCGACGCACAGAACTCCGTAGCGCCGGTCGGCACCATCACCACGGCGGACGACCGGGTCTTCGTGCGCCCGAGCGGCGCGTTCAAGGACGTGCAGGCGCTTGCGGACACACTCCTTACCGTGAACAGGCGCACGTTCCGGCTCGGCGACATCGCAAAGATCACGCGTGGCTACGACGATCCGCCCGTCACCGAGATGCGTGTCGGCGGGCAGGCGGTGCTGGGTATTGGCGTGACGATGCAAAAGGGCGGCGACGTGGTCAGCCTCGGCAAGGCACTCGACGCCAAGGCCACCGAACTGCAGGCTAGCCTGCCGGCAGGGCTTAAGCTCGCTTCGGTATCGAGCATGCCGCATGCCGTCAAGCATTCGGTGGACGAGTTCGTCCGGTCGGTGGGTGAAGCGGTAGCGATCGTGCTGGTCGTGAGCCTTGTTTCACTCGGCCTGCGTACCGGCATGGTCGTCGTGATCTCCATTCCGATCGTGCTCGCCGTGACCGCGTTATGCATGCATGTATTCAATATCGGGCTGGACAAGGTCTCGCTCGGCACGCTGGTGCTCGCGCTGGGCTTGCTTGTCGACGACGCGATCATTGCCGTCGAAATGATGGCCGTGAAGCTGGAGCAGGGCTGGAGCCGCATGCGCGCCGCGGCCTTCGCGTATTCGAGCACGGCCTTTCCTATGCTGACGGGCACCCTCGTCACGGTTTCCGGTTTCCTGCCGATTGCGCTCGCGAAATCGAGCACGGGAGAATACACACGCTCGATTTTCGAAGTGTCGGCCATTGCGCTGATCGTGTCGTGGTTCGCGGCAGTCGTGCTCGTTCCGTTGCTGGGTTTTCACATGCTGCCCGAGCGTAAAGGCCACGCCGGCGGCCACCATCACGGGCACGACGTTTACAACACCGGCTTCTATCAGCGCCTTTCGGGTTGGGTATCGTGGTGTATCGAGCGTCGTTGGGCCGTGCTTGGCGTCACCGCAGTGCTTTTCGTGATCGCGATGGCAGCGTTCACGCGCGTGCCGCAGCAGTTTTTTCCGAACTCGGAACGGCCCGAACTGCTCGTCGACCTGCGGCTGCCGGAAGGCGCTTCGTTCGAGGCGACACTGCGGGAAACGAAGCGTCTTGAAACGGCGCTCAACGGCAAGCGGGAAATCGACCACTTCGTCGACTTCGTGGGCACCGGCGCGCCGCGCTTCTATTTGCCGCTCGATCAGCAATTGCAGCAGCCCAACTTCGCGCAATTCGTGATCACCGCAAAGAGTGTCGAAGATCGCGACGAGTTGATGCACTGGCTCGATGCCAGACTCGAGAAGGATTTCTCCGGCGTACGGGCGCGCGTGGCGCGGCTTGAGAACGGTCCGCCGGTGGGTTTCCCGATCAAGTTCCGGGTGAGCGGCAGCGATATCGCGACCGTGCGCTCCATTGCCCAAACGGTAGCCGACAAGGTCCGTGCCGATTCCCGCACGCGCAACGTCCAGTTCGATTGGGACGAGCCGGCGGAACGGTCGATCTCGTTCGAAGTCGATCAGAATCGGGCGCGCCAGCTCGGTGTCACGTCGGAGGACGTATCGAACTTCCTGGCCATGACGCTCTCGGGCTACACGGTCACGCAGTTCCGTGAGCGAGACAAGCTGATCAACGTCGATCTGCGTGCGCCGAAGGGCGAGCGCGTCGATCCCTCAAAGCTCACCAGCCTCGCGGTGCCGACTCCGAACGGCCCGGTTCCGCTGGGTTCCCTCGGACACATCAAGGACACGCTCGAATACGGCGTGATCTGGCAGCGCGACCGGCAGCCGACGATCACGGTACAGGCCGACATTCGGGGCGACGCGCAGGGTATCGACGTGACCCGCGATATCGAGCACGCGCTTGCCGGCGAGCAGGCCAGATTGCCGGTGGGTTATCGCATCGAAGTGGGCGGCGCGGTTGAAGAAAGCGTGAAAGGCCAGACCTCGATCAACGCCGAGATGCCGCTCATGATCATCGCCGTTCTGACCTTGCTCATGATCCAGCTGAAGAGCTTCTTGCGGACCTTTATCGTCGTGTTGACCGCACCGCTCGGGCTGATCGGCGTCGTGGCTGCGCTGCTGCTGTTCGGCAAGCCCTTCGGCTTTGTCGCGTTGCTGGGCGTGATCGCGATGTTCGGCATCATCATGCGCAACTCCGTGATCCTGGTCGACCAGATCGACCAGGACATCGCGGCGGGGCATGGGCGCTTCGACGCGATTATCGGTGCGACCGTGCGGCGCTTCCGCCCGATCATGCTGACGGCCGCCGCCGCCGTGCTCGCCCTGATTCCGCTTCTGCGCTCGGCGTTCTTCGGGCCCATGGCGACCGCGTTGATGGGCGGGATCACGATCGCCACTTTACTGACGGTGTTCTTCCTGCCGGCTCTCTATGCGACGTGCTTCAGGGTCCGGCGTGACGAGCGCGGGATGCAGCCGGTCGTCGTCGAGCACACGGAGATTTGAAGATGAAGTTTGCCCATAAGACATCCGTTGTCGCCGTCGCCATGGCGCTCGCGCTAACGGCCTGCTCGTTCGGCCCCAGCGGCGAACCTCCGGCGATGCCTTCGCCGGTCCATTACGGCGCACAGGCGCAGCCGTCCCGGACGGTGGCGGCAAATGGCGTCGCCCAGCAGTTCGATATCGGCTCGACGGCGGTACCGCAATGGTGGCGGCTGTACCGGTCCGACGCGCTCGATGCGCTGGTCGAGGAAGGTCTGCGCAACAGCCCGACGCTTGCGGCGACGCAGCGCACGCTTTCGGCCGCGCAGCAGGAATTGCGCGCGCAGGTCGGTTCGTCCACGCTGCCTTCGATCGACGGGGCCGCCCAGGTCGAGCGGGCGCGCTCACCGGTCGTGCCCGGCGTGGGTCCCACCGAGGTGCGGTACAACTTTTTCGCCGGGCAGATTCAGGCGCACTACACCTTCGACCTTTTCGGTGCGACGCGCTACGCCAACGCGGCGGCTGCCGCCCGTGTGAACGTGCAGGGCTATGAACTCGAAGCGGCCCGGTGTGCGCTCGCCGCGAACATCGTCGGCGCGGCGATCAATGTGGCGGCGCTCGATCGTCAGATCGCTCTCACCGAACGGCTCGTTGCCGTGGCGAGCGAAACGGCGAATGAGGACCAGCAACGGTACACGCTCGGATCGCTCTCGCACGTGCAGGCGCTGAACTCGAAGGACGACGCGGAGTCGATTGCGGCCAGTCTGCCACCCTTGCGGCAGCAGCGCGCCACAGCCATCCACGCGCTGGCGGTGCTGATGGGCCGTACGCCGGACGACGCACCGGTGGTTCCCGATCTCGACAGCCTGTCTTTGCCCGACCACGTGCCGGTCGCCGTGCCATCGGATCTTTTGCGTTCGCGCCCTGACATTCTGGCGGCCGACGCCGCGGTGAAGGCGGCCGCGGCCGACGTCGGCGCCGCGACCGCGCAACTCTTTCCGAGCCTGTCATTGACGGCCTCGATGGGCCGCGGCGGCTTTAGCTGGCCGACGCTGCTCTCTGGCGCGGGCGGACTGTGGGCGATCGGGGCGGGCCTGTCGCAACCGATCTTCCATGGCGGGGCGCTGTTCGCGCAACGCAGGGCCTCGATCGATACCTACGATGCCGCGGTTCTGCACTACAAGTCGACGGTTCTGTCGGCATTCCAGGATGTGGCGGATTCGCTTGCCGCGCTGGATAACGACGCGCAGTCGCTGGCGTCTAGCGAACGAGCCGCGCAGGCGGCCCGTGCGGCCTTCGACGAAACCGCGTCGCGCGCCCGTCTCGGCTCGTTGCCGTCCACGGCGCAGCATGCCAGCGAGCAGCGATTTCTCACTGCGCAACTGGGCGCCGTGCGTGCCGGAAGCCAGCGCATGACCGATACCGTCGCACTGTTCCAGGCGATGGGCGAATTGCCGTCCGCCCAGCAGCACGTTACGTCAAAAGAGTGACGTCGCCCCGCATGGAACATCGGAACCTGATTGCCTGCCACGAGTGTGATCTGCTTTTCCGCAAGCCGCCGCGCCTGGGTGGGCTGGTTGCACGGTGTCAGCGGTGCGGTGCGGGTTTCAAAGGCCTGCATCGCAGCGGTTTGTCGCTCGAGGCGATGTGCGCTTTGACCGTCGCGGCGTTGATTACTTTCGTTATTGCCCAGGCGTTCCCGGTACTACGGCTGGAGACAAACGGGATCGGCTCGCAGACCACGCTGTTTGGTGCAGTGCAATCGCTGTGGGGCGAACACATGCGTGTTGTCGCAAGCATGGTGTTCTGTTCGTCGATGCTGTTTCCGCTGACGGAGTTGCTGGCCTTTCTTTACGTGCTGGTACCCGTTCTGGTGGGCAAACGGCCAGCTGGCTTCAACCGGGTCGTTCGTCTCGTTCAATTCGTTCGGCCGTGGGGGATGATCGAAGTCTTCATGCTCGGGGTGCTCATCACGATCGTGAAAATGGTGAGCATCGCGCAGGTGATTCCTGGACCGGGCCTGTTTGCATTCGGCGCATTGACCGTGATGTTGGCCATCGTTGCTGCGTTCGACCCTGCCGTGTTGTGGGAGGTTTGCGACGAAATGAAGGTATTTCGGCCCGCGGACGTTCCCCGGCCAAGCGTCAGTGGCGGCCGCTTTGAGCCGGGTGACGCCTCCGGCTCGCCGGAAACAGGAGCCACGGGTTGGCTCACGGCAAGACATGCAGGACTTCTGGCGTGTCATACCTGCGGTCTGGTTCAAACGGCGATCGCACATCAGCCGCACCAGCACTGTTCTCGATGTGACTCGCCGCTGCACGAGCGCCGTCCGGAGAGTGTGACGCGTTCGCTGAGTCTGCTTGTCGCCGCAGCGATCGCCTATATTCCGGCGAATCTTTTGCCGATCATGCATGCGTCGTCGCTCGGCCGTTCGGAGGACGACACGATTCTCGGCGGTGTCGGCTACTTCTGGAGTTCGGGAGACTGGCCGCTCGCGGTCGTTATCTTCGTGGCGAGCGTCATGGTGCCGATGCTCAAACTCACGGTTCTCGCGCTGCTGACCTTGACTGCCCGGCGGGATTCGGACTGGCGGCCGCTCGAACGCGCGAGGCTGTTTCGTATCGTCGAGCGTGTTGGCCGGTGGTCGATGCTCGATGTCTTCGTTGTTGCACTCACGGTTGCCCTGGTGCACTTCGGCTCCTTCGCCTTCATTACCGCGGGTCCGGGCGCGCTCGCTTTCGGGGCCGTCGTGATCCTCACCATGCTGGCATCGCATCAGTTCGACCCGCGGCTCACCTGGGACAACGTCCGTTGCGCACAGCCGCATCCTGACGATGCCGAGTCCGCACGGGTTCATAGCTCTGTCGCATCCATAAACTCAAATCAGCAAACACTATCCACTAGCGATGCATCTTCCTGATCTACCCCCTCCCGATATCAAACCGCGAAAACGCTGGCTTCCCTCCCTGATCTGGTTAGTTCCGCTGATCTCGGCGTTGATCGGCATTGCGCTAGTGGCCCGATCCGTTTCAGAAAAAGGGCCGACGGTCACGGTTTCGTTCAATAACGCAGACGGAATGGAGGCAGGCAAAACGAAGGTCAAGTACAAGGATGTCGAAATCGGCTCCGTGCAGGCCATTACGCTAACGAAAAATCTCCAGCAAGTGATGGTGAAAATTCAACTCACCAGGGAGGCGGAAAAATTCGCAACACAAGGCACGCGTTTCTGGGTAGTTCGCCCGCGCGTGGGGGCCAACGGCATTTCGGGCCTCGGTACCTTGCTTTCCGGCGCGTACATCGGCGTCGACATCGGGCAATCGTCAGAAAAACGGACGGAGTTTGTCGGACTCGAGAATCCTCCCATCGTCACCAGCGGCCAACCGGGGCACCAGTATACGTTGCGAGGGGATTCGCTGGGGTCGGTCGATATCGGTGCACCTGTCTTTTACCGTCGTGTGCAGGTGGGCCAGGTGGTCGGCTTTTCACTCGACCCGCACGGCTCGGGCGTGATCGTGAACGTCTTTGTCAATGCGCCGTTCGACCAGTATGTCGGGACGAACACCCGGTGGTGGCATGCGAGCGGTGTCGATCTTCGGCTCGACTCGAGCGGGCTCAAGATCAACACACAGTCGCTGGCGACAGTGGTTGTGGGAGGTCTCGCGTTTCAGTCACCGCCGGGTCAGGACGCCGGACAACAGGCCGTTGACAAGGCGGTATTTCGACTCGCGGCGGACGAGTCGGACGCGATGCGCGAGCCGGACGGACAACCCCTCAATGTGGTGATGCGATTCAACCAGTCGCTGCGCGGATTGTCCGTTGGTGCACCTGTGGACCTGCGCGGAATCGCGTTGGGGCAGGTGACGGAGATCGGTATTGAATACAGCGAAATGGACAAGAGTTTCAGCATGAAGGTCTCGATGGCACTTTATCCCGACAGGCTCAGCCGGCGCAGCAGCGAGGCGCTACCGGCCCCCAACACGCCAGGCGGGCATGAGCTGCTTCAGCACCTCGTGATGGAAGGGTTGCGTGGCCAGTTGCGAACCGGCAACCTCCTGACCGGTCAGTTGTACGTCGCGCTGGACATGTTCCCGAAAGCCCCGCGGGCGACCGTGGATGTGCATCAGAATCCGATCGAGCTGCCGACCGTGCCGAACACGCTCGACGAACTGCAGGTGCAGATTGCGGACATTGCCAGGAAACTGAATCAGGTCCCGTTCGACAAGATTGGCGCCAACCTCAATGGCGCGCTGGAAAACGCTAACAAGCTGTTCGGTCATCTGGATACGGAGGTCGTTCCACAGGCTCGGGACACGTTGGCGGCAGCGCAGCGGACTTTCGGCACCGCTGAGGTGACGCTTCAGCAGGCGGCGCCGTTGCAATCGGACGTCCAGGATGCGATGCAGGAACTGACCCGTACCCTGCAGTCTCTCAATGCGCTCGCGGACTATCTGGAACGCCATCCCCAGGCACTTCTGTTCGGCAAGAAAGGAGACCGGCCTTGATTTTCCTTCAGTCTTTTTCGTTGCGCGCTTTCGTTCGTGTGGCCGCGGGCATCAGTCTCGCCGTTCTGGCGGCGTGTGGTTCTCCGCCAAGCCGGTTCTACACGCTTGCCTCCGGCGGCGGTTCGGCCACGGCGAATCGCACGGTAAGCCCCGCCGTTCTGATCGACATGCGCCCCGTTACCGTGCCTTCCGCGCTGGCGAGGAGCCAGCTCGTCATTCAGGTGAACGCCACTCAGGTCAAGGTGCTGGAGGACGATCGCTGGGCGTCGCCGCTGCCGGATGAAATCCGCACCGCAGTGCTGGCAACGGTGACCCGGCAATCGGGCGCGGTCGACGTGCACGGGATGGCGCGCACGGACGAGGTTCCGCTGTACCGCATTTCGGTGCAAGTGCAGCGCTTTGAGACGTGGCCTGGGTCGCACGTACTGATTGAAGCTGTATGGAGCATACAGCCGTCAAATGGTCAGGAAACGATGACCTGCCACAGCATAGCCAGCCAGCCGGTCTCGCTTGGCTATGATGCAATCGCGGATGGTGACCGGCAGGCATTGCAACGAATCGCCACGGAGATTGCGCGGGGCCTCCGCGAGCTTGCCAGGAGGTCGGAATTGCACGGGAGCCCGCAAGCGGTGACCCGTCCGGTATCCTGCCCGCAAATGGTCTACGCTGAGGCGGGGATCGGGGTGACCCGAAGCCCCTGACGGTCCTTTTCGCGTCCGCCTTATTCCGCCTCGACTTCTGCCTCGATGAGCGGCAATGCTCGCGTCGAAATCTTCTCGGCCTCCGCGCGCTTGAGCCCGAGTGTTTGCAGAAGCGTTGCTGCCGTACGCTCGGCGAAATGCTCTCCGCTGAAGCCGAGCTCGTCGAGCAGGTCTGCCGCCGGCGCGCCCGGCGCGACGAAATTCAGCTCGGCCGCAATTGCCGCGAGCACCGTGCCGCCCACCGAAAGAAAGCCGATGAAGGGGTCAGCGACCACAAAGCGCTTGGCGGCGATGCCGTTTCCGATATCCCGCAGCAGCCGCTGGCCCAGCCCACGGCTCAGGATGTGCGCCGAAAAACCTTCCCGTATCAGGAAGCGTCCCCAAACGGGATCGCGCCGCGCACGCATCAGGGTATGGCGCACCGAGACGGCAATCACCTCGGCCGGGTCGGACAGGCCGCCGGTGAGGCGATCGAGCATGTCGGCGAATTCCTCGAACACGTTGCTGACGAGCGTCGCGTAGATGGCTTCTTTCGACTCGAAGTGGTTATAGAACGAGCCGTAGCCGGTGTCGGCGGCCTCAGTGATTTCGTTGATCGCCACGCCCTCCATGCCCTTTTCCGCCATGAGCCGGAGGGCAGCGTCGAGCAGGCGGGCGCGTGTCTCGCGCTTGCGGCGCGCTCCGCGCGGCTCGCGCTCCTCGGGAACGGCGACCGGAGGAACGGGGGCCGCACGGGTGGAGCGCTTGGGCACGGGCCGGTTTAAAGAGTTCGCCATAACGAGTTCCAGTCTTTGGTCATATCCAAGTATAGATGGAAATGTTTCTATTGACAAAATGATCATCGATGACTTTAATGTCACAAAGGCGCATGCTGACGCCCGATAAACAAATAGACAGATGGAGCGACAGTGGAGACAGGAGCAATGAACACCACCGGGCCGTCCGGCCCGCACAACCCGGTTCAGCCGTCGGCACATGAGGTCGACCGCGCTGAGCCCGTTCGGCAGCGTGAATCTGCCCGGCAGCCTGGATGGCGGTCCGATGCCCGTCACGTCGAATCTCATCGGCGCACGCCGGCTATCGAAGCCGAATACGCCATTCAAACCGTTTGATTTCCGTCCTGCCATGAAACTGACTACCGTACAGCCGGCCCGTCACCCCAATCCCACGGCGAAAGCCTCGGCATTGACCTACCTGATATTCGATCGGCCGGATCTTGTGAAAGCCGAGGAATTTCTCAATGATTTCGGTCTCCGAACTGTGTCGCGGACAGAAGAGCTTGTCCTATTGCGAGGAACGGGTGCTTCGCATTTTTGCTATGTGATCCAAAAGGCGCCGAAATCCCGGTTCGTTGGCCTCGGGCTGCAGGTCGACACCAAGGCCGCGCTCGATGCGCTTGCGGGGCTGCCTGGGGCATCTGCGGTCGAACGATCGCCCTTGCCGGGCGGCGGCTATACCGTACGATTGACTGATCCTTCCGGTTTTCGCGTCGATGCGATACGGGATCAGGCGCCGGCTTCGGCGCTATCTCATCGGCCACCGTTGCCGTTCAATTCCGTGGACGCGGCCGTGCGCATTAACGGAACGCAGCGGCCGCCCGAATGCGCGCCGGAAATCATCCGGCTCGGACATGTGGTGCTCGAACTCGTCGACTATCAGGAAACCTGCGCGTGGTATACGCAGCACTTCGGCTTTATTCCAAGCGATGTGCAGGTACTTCCGGATGGTTCGCCCGTCGTTGCATTCATGCGGCTCGATCTGGGCGACAAGCCGGCCGATCACCATACGCTCGCGCTCGCACAAGGTTTCGTGCCGACCTACAGCCATAGCGCGTACGAAGTCGTCGACGCTGACGCGATTGGCATGGGGCAGCGCGTGTTGCGCGACAAGGGTTGGACGCACGCGTGGGGCATCGGCCGGCATATCCTGGGCAGCCAGATTTTCGACTACTGGCAGGATCCGTGGGGCGACAAGCATGAACACTATTGCGACGGCGATCTTTTTACAGCCGACACGCCCGCGGGCGTGCATGCGGTGAGTCGCGAAGCGATGGCGCAGTGGGGACCGGCAATGCCGCGCAGCTTCACCAAACCAAAATTCACGCCCGCGAGCATCGTGGCGCTCGTCAAAAACCTGCGCCGCAGCCCCGACCTGACGTTCGCCAAGCTGCGCAGGCTGGCAAAGATTTTCGCCTGAACCAATCCCTTCCATAAAATACGGAGATCGATAAATGGCACTTCACGTTCTGCATTACCTGCATCACGGCCACGCCCAGTGGGGCGTGGTCGCTAATGGCGCTATCACGCCGATTCCCGGCGAATTCAGGTCGACCGCTGAGTTTATCGAGGCCAACCCGATCGAACGGCTGTTCCTGCCACGCGGTCTGACGATTCCCGAATCGGAAGTGCAATGGTTGTCGCCCGTGACTGCCAATCAGCAGTTCATCTGCCAGGGCGCAAATTATCGCCAGCATATGATCGAGTCCGGGATGGACCCGGATGTGAAGAAATTCAACATGATCTTCACGAAGGCGACGAGCTGCATTGTTCCGGCCGACTCGCCTGTGGTTAAGCCAAACGGGGTGCAGTTCCTCGACTACGAGATCGAACTCGGTCTCGTCCTCAAACGCGACATTACGTCCCGCGAATCTGTCACCGACGGGAATCTGCATGACTACATCGCAGGCGCCGTGATCGTCAACGACTATTCCGCGCGCGATATCCAGATTCCGCAAATGCAGTTCTACAAGGGCAAAAGCTATCGCACGTTTGGCCCCGTCGGCCCTTATCTTTGCCTCCTGGAGAAACAGGATATTCCGAAGCTAAAGGAACTCGTGCTGACGCTGACGGTAAACGGAACGGTCCGCCAGAATGACTCCACGGCGGGCCTCGTCTACGGCCCGGCGGAGACCTTGACGGAGCTTTCCGCCGTTCACGACCTGCACGCCGGCGATTTGCTCGCCACCGGGACACCTTCCGGTTGTGCGCTGAGCATCCCGTCGCCCGAAAAGCAGCGCGCCGCGGCGCAACTGCCCGAAGCAGAAAAGTGGCGCCTTTTTCTGAAGATGCAGGAGGACAGGCCGCAATACCTGCGGGCGGGGGACCTCGTGGAGGCGCATATCGTCAGCTGCGACGGCGCCATCAATCTGGGCGTGCAGCGGAACGTTGTTGTTGACGAGGCAGCATGACAGGCGTCGCGAACATGGACGATGTCCAGGCCATCGAAACGCAAAGTCAGTTGACGGACCTGCCGTCGAGTACCTACGAGATGATCTGCCGGGGCGCCGCCATCAATCCATCGGCACCCGCGCTTTCGTTCATTGCAACGGCCGACGAGTACCGGAACGGCGAGTGCTGGACCTATGGCCAACTGGTGCGCGACATCACGCGAACCGCGAACATGTTTTCGCGGCTGGGAGTGCGACGCGACTCAGTTGTCGCCTATGTACTGCCCAACCTCCCGGAGGCACACTTCGTGATCTGGGGCGCTGAGGCGGCGGGAATCGTCTGCGCGATCAATCCGCTGCTTGAGGGGGAGGCTATCGGCGAACTGCTCAACGCTTCGGGGGCCAGCGTGCTCGTCACACTGGCGCCATTTCCAGGCACTGATCTTTGGCAAAAAGTGCAAGCGGTGCTGCATAAAGTGCCTTCCCTGAAGGATCTTGTGCTCGTCAATCTGGCCGACCGGATGCCGCGCGAAAAGCGTTCCGCGGCCCGGACGCTGCACCGTGACGAGTGTTCAAGATTGCATGGGCCTGGCGGCATTCACAGTGCCGTTCCTTCACATGTGGGCATTCACGATTTCAGCACCGCGATTGCCAAGGAAGACGAGGCGCTCGGCAGCGTGCATGGGATGGGTGTCGACGATCTATCGTCCTTCTTCTGCACGGGCGGCACCACCGGACTGCCGAAGATTGCGATTCGACGGCACGGCAATGAGGTGGCCAATGCGTGGAACGCGGGTCAATTCTTCGGCGAAAGCATTGGGCCGGGGAAAACGATTTTTTGCGGATTGCCGCTTTTCCACGTCAACGCCGTACTGGTGACAGGTCTGCTGGCGTTCTCGCGTGGTGCCCACGTCGTGCTCGGCACACCGCAAGGTTATCGGGGCGAGGGCGTAGTCAAGCGTTTCTGGGAAATTGTCGAGCATTACCGCATCAATTTCTTCAGCGGTGTCCCGACACTCTATGGGTCTCTGCTGGACGTTCCGGTTGGCGAGCACGATATCAGTTCGCTCGAGTATGGGCTGTGCGGCGCCGCCCCCATGCCGGTGGAACTGCTCCGCACATTCCAGGAGCGTACCGGCGTAAGAATCCTGGAGGGCTACGGCCTCACGGAAGGTACCTGCGTCAGCAGCGTCAATCCTCCGCTTGGCGAGCGTAGGGTCGGTTCGATTGGGCTTCGTCTGCCCGGTCAGGCAATGAAAGCGGTGGTGGTCGACGAAACCGGCCGCTATGTACGGGATTGCGTTGCGGATGAGGTCGGCCAACTGGTTATCTCCGGGCCAAACGTGTTCGTTGGCTATACCCGCCCGGAGCAGAACAGCGGCCTCTGGATGGAAGGCGGTGACGGCACGCGCTGGCTCAACACCGGCGATCTCGGACGGTGCGACCCCGACGGTTACTTCTGGCTCACCGGCCGGCAGAAGGAACTGATCATCCGCGGGGGGCACAACATCGACCCGGCGGCAATCGAAGAACCACTGCATCGGCATCCCGCAGTCCAGATCGCCGCAGCGATAGGGCGCCCGGATATGCACGCCGGTGAGTTGCCGGTTGCCTATGTTCAGTTGAAACCAGGCACCACCGCAACCGAAGCAGAATTGGCCGAGTTTCTGCGCCACGAGATAAACGAACGTGCCGCGTTGCCGAAGGGCATACGGATCGTGGATGCGATACCTCTGACGGGCGTTGGCAAGATCTTCAAGCCGGCACTGAAGCGGCGCGAAATGACGGACGCCCTGCAGTCGGCACTCGTAGAGGCTGGCGTCGAGGATGCAACCGTTAGCCTGATTGATGACACCTCGCGCGGCATTTCGCTTCACGTCGAACTTTCCAACCCCGCGCTCAAAGCATTGGCGACTTCCGTGCTCGGGCGCTTTCCGTTCGCATTTTCGATCTCGGCCGCCGCCGCGAGGCCCTCACGGGCAGAGCAACCGACTGTGATGGACCCGGCAGCGATAGATGCGCGCGGCAGGCCAGCGTAACACGGACCGCGAGATCAAAAGGGCGCGTTCAGTCATGCGCGCGGAATAAAGGTTAATCACCCGTACGCACGCGTCCCGATGCGTATTTCCAATGCCTGACGGTGCTATGAGTTTAGGATATCTAATTTGTTGAAGAACAGGATGAGCGTTGTATCAGAAAGGTCTTTGCGTTCGCAGGTTGAAAAATGGCTCGGGTCGACTTCTTCGACGCCGGTTCGGGTTGCCCGGCTCGGCCGCGCGCGCTCGAATCAGAGACCCTGTGTTCGTATCGAGCTACTGCTACCGACAGGCCCAGTTGGATTCTTCTTCTTCCGGCACCGCGACGGCGCGTGGTGCGTGTTCCCGCCTGAGACGGAGCGCCTCGCGATGCACGCTTACTAGAGTGCAGGGCGATTGGGGCTTGCGGCATCCGTGACGATACGAAAGGCAGGAAAACTATCAATTGATCAGTTCCAAAGGCAACACCACTGATTCATAAAAATTTCCAGACAAAGAGACAGGAGAAGACACATGAGAAATTGCAAACGCGCGATCAGTTCGGTTGGTATGGCAGCTTGCGTCTGCTCGGCTGGGCTTATCGACAATGCCAATGCACAGTCGGCCGGAAGCGTGACACTGTCGACAGGATGGCTTCACGTTGCGCCACAGGGCGACGCAACACCACTGACCGTGGAAAGCATTGGCGGCGTAGCGGTGAATCGGCAGGTGGCTGGTAGCGGGGCGCACGCCAGCTCAACCGATACGGTGGGGATTACCACTGAGTACTACGTCACCGACAACATTGGTATCGCCATGCTGTTTGGACTGCCACTGAAGGTAAATCTGGTCGGCGATGGCACGCTGCAGAAGTATGGCAACCTCGGTTCGACGAGACCGATGCCGCCCGCCATCGAACTTCGATACCACCTGTTTTCAGCCGAATCGAAATTCCGTCCGTTCGTCGGACTCGGCGTGAACTATACGTGGTTCACCCAGGTTCGGACAACCAATAGCCAGTTTGTCACTGATAGCCTTGGTCCAGGCGGCTCGGCACGTGCGACACTCAGTTCATCGTGGAATCCGGTATTCGAGATCGGGGCAAATTACGCGATTACAAAACACTGGTCGGTCGGAACCTCTCTCGGCTACGTTCCGGTGAAGACCCACCTTACGTTATACGGGCAGACCGCAACGGGAACGCAGATCGTTTCGAAATCGACGCTCCGACTCAATCCGATTAACGTCTTCCTGAACGTCGCCTATACGTTCTAGCGCGTGCAGGTTCTCAATGCGTCAATCAAGAGGTTTGAACGCTCATTGAAGAAATGGACGTTTTTTTTCGGCACCCGGACCTGGCTGCGGTCGGCAACTTCACTGTCGAGTACGACATGTGGTGACACACGCTGATGCATTGGAGCCCGGCGTTGCCGGGTCTCTGCGCCACAGCCCGGCATGACTGCGCTGCTGCTCGGGGAAGCGGTCGGTCATGCAGTCATGCCACCGCTTGCGCAACAAAGCTTCTCTTTGGATCGAATAATGAAACGACAGGTCCTCAAGACCATTCTTTTTGCCTTGCCCAAGCTCCTTGAGCTGACGGCACGCCGGTTTCCCGCCTATCGTGATCGCCTGAAGGAGCGCGATCTCGTCGTCTCGATTGGGCTCATGGACGGAAGCATCAATCGGGTCATCGAGTTCAAGAATGGCCACATTCGGTCGCGTGCCGGCAATCATCGGCGATCCGACGTGCGCATGGCCTTCAAGGATGTCGCTACCGCGCTGAAGTTCTTTTCCTCCAAGCCGGACCAGGGCGAGATTATCCACGCTGCCAAGAACTTCAAGGTGGTCACCGAGGGCGAAGACGAACTGCTGGTTTGGGTCATGCAAACCCTGAGCATGATGCAGACCGTCGGTTTGCCGATGGGCACGCCGATGCGCGACGGCACCCGCCGCTACACCACCTGCACAAACGGCGGGCCGCTGTTCGTCTACGTCAAGGGTGGCCGCGTCATTCGGGTGACGCCCATCGACCTGGACAGCACCGATGCGCCAAGCTGGGTAATCGAAGCGCGCGGACGCCGCTTCAGGCCGCCACGGCGTGGATTGGTTGCGCCCCACGCGTTGACGCTCAAGTCGCTCGTCTATTCGGACAAGCGCATCCTTCATCCCATGAAGCGGGTCGATTTCGACCCTGACGGCGAACGCAATCCCCAGAACCGGGGCAAGTCCGGCTATGTGCGTATCAGTTGGGACGAGGCGCTGGACATTGTCGCCAAAGAAATCAACCGGCAGAAGCGCGTTCACGGTCCGGGTTCGATTACCTTCCCGCTGTCGTCCCACCACCAGTGGGGCAATGTGGGCTATTACCTCAGCGCGCTGACGCGCTTTGCCAACCTGATCGGCTTCACCCGGGTCGCCGCGAATCCGGACAGCTGGGAGGGCTGGTACTGGGGTGCCATGCATCATTTCGGCAACTCGATGCGCATCGGCGTGCCATCCGGCTATGGGGGTGTCGAGGATTGCCTCAAGGAAGCGGACATGATCGTCTTCTGGTCCTGCGATCCCGAAAGCACCAACGGCGCCTATGCGGGATTCGAGGGGACGCCGCGGCGCCTGTGGGCCAAAGAACTCGGCATCGAGTTCGTTCATATCGACCCGCACTGCAACCCCACCGCGCAATTGCTCGGCGGGCGCTGGATCCCGGTCCGACCGCAAACCGACGCTGCGCTCGCAACCGCCATCATGTACGTGTGGGCCGTGGAAAACCTGTACGACAAGGATTACGTCGGCACCCGCACGACCGGGTTCGACGAGTGGAAAGCCTACCTTCTCGGCGAAACCGACGGCGTTCCCAAGACGCCCGAGTGGCAGGAAAGCGAGACCGGCGTGCCCGCCAAGGACGTCCGCGCGCTTGCGCGCCGATGGGGGAACAGGAAGGTCCATCTGGCTGTCGGGATGACCGGTGCGGGATTTGGTGGCGCGGGCCGAGGCGCAACGGGAGCGCAATGGGCGCGCTGCATGATCATGATGATGGGGATGCAGGGCTGGGGTAAGCCAGGCGTGAATTTCGGCTGCCTTGAAGTCGGTGTCCCTCACGACCTCCATTTTTATTTCCCCGGCTACGCGGACGGCGGCATTTCCGGCGACCTGGCGTGGACCGCCAATGCGGTGAACAATTACCAGCGCATGCCGCACATCCTGACCATGAATCCCGTCAAGCAGATGGTCCCGCGGCAGCAACTGCCCGACGCCATCATCAACGGTCATGCCACGGGCTACCTGTGGGACGGCATGTCGCAGGAAGCCCAGTTCGCGCCGTTCACCTATCCCATGCCCGGGTATTCGCCGATCCACATGATCTACCGTTACGGCGGGTCCGCCTTCAGCACGGTGACGAATTCCGGACGCTGGGCCGACGCCTACCGACACTCGAGCATCGAGTTCGTGGTCAACCAGTCCATCTGGATGGAGGGTGAGGCTCAATTTGCCGACATCATCCTGCCTGCATGCACTTCTCTGGAGCGCTGGGACATCGGGGAATGGTCGAATTCCGGCGGCTACGCCCATCATGGGTACAGCACGGTCAATCATCGCATCATGACGCTGCAGCACAAGTGCATCGAGCCTATGGGCGAGTCCCGTTCCGACTACGACATCTTCACCGCGATCCTGACCCGGTTGGGCCTGGGCGCTGTGTTCACCGAGGGATGCAGCGAGCTTGACTGGGTCAAGCGGGTCTTCGACTCGTCGGATCTGCCCGATCACATTTCGTGGCGCGAGTTCTGCCGCAAGGGCTATTTTGTCGTGCCGCCCGAAAAGCCCGAGTTGCGCCATCCGGTGGACATGCGCTGGTTTGCGGAGGGCCGGCGAAAGGACCTGCAGGAACCACATCCGCTGCCGTCGCAGTTCGCTGAAAAATTTGGCACGGGCCTGCAGACGCCGAGCGGCAAGCTGGAGTTCGTGCCCGAGTTGCTGAAGCGGCATACGGCGGACAATCCCGAGCGGCCGCCGCTCAACCGCTATATCCCCTCCTGGGAGGGGCTGCGTTCGGAGCTGGCCCAGCGTTATCCGCTGCAGTTGATTGCCACTCACAGTCGTTACAGCTTCCATACCCATTGCGACGGCAAGAATTCCTCGGTTAACAGCATCGAGGACCATCGCGCGCTAATCGGCGGGCACCGCTTCTGGCTGCTGAGGCTTGGTCGGGCAGACGCGGCCATTCGAGGCATTGTCCATCGCGACCTTGTCAAGGTTTACAACGACCGGGGCGCAGTGATCTGCGCGGCCGACGTCTCACCGCTGGTCAACGCGGGAGTGGTCAAGTCGTACGAGGCGAGCGCCGAATTCAAACTGATTGAAATCGATGGCGAGCGCGTCGAAATCGGCGGTTGCATGAATATGCTGACCCCCGACCGGCCTCAAACCGCCGGCACGAGCAGCATGAGCCCTAACTCCTGTCTGGTGCAGGTCGAAAAATGGAGAAGTGCCGAGGCGTTCATGCTCGGTCGCGCAGCATGAGGAACATGGAATGAGCAAGTGGAATATGGTTATCAAGGTTGGGCGTTGCGAGAACTGCCAGAACTGCGTCATTGCCGCGCGCGACGAGCACGTCGGCAACGACTTCCCCGGTTATGCCGCGCCCGCCGCGGCCGATGCCGAGAGCCCCGTGCGCATCCTGCGCCGTGTTCAGGGCGACTCACATATGGTCGAGACCACGTATCTGCCGGTCATGTGCAATCACTGCGACGAAGCGCCGTGCATGCGTGTCGGCGGTAGCGCGATCCGCAAGCGCGCCGACGGCATCGTCATTATTGACCCGGACAAGGCGCGGGGCCGGAAGGACATCGTGAAGTCGTGCCCGTACAAGGCGATCGTCTGGAATGAAGAGCTTCAACTGCCACAGACTTGGATCTTCGATGCCCATCTGCTCGATCAGGGGTGGCCCCGGCCGCGTTGCCAGCAGTCCTGTCCCACCGATGTCTTCGAGACGGTCAAGCTGGATGACGCAGCGATGGCCGAGAAGGCCCGGCGCGAGGGGCTCAAGGTATTGCGGCCCAACCTCGGCACGAAGCCACGCGTGTGGTACAGCGACTTTGAGCGCTGGGAAACCTGCTTCATTGGCGGAAGCATCAGCGCGCAGATGGGCGAAGTGGTCGAGTGCATCACGGATGCGGTCGTCGCTCTGTACGTGGGCAATCAGAAGGTGGCCGAAACCGTCTCGGACAGCTTCGGTGATTTCCGGTTCGGTGGCCTTGTCAAGGGAAGCGGCCTCTACCGGGTCAAAATCCGTCATGACCTCGGCAACGCCTGGCGCAATTGCGTACTGGACGAAAGCGTTTACCTGGGCGACATCAGGCTCGCCCAGTCGACAAACGGCGTGGGAGTCGCGTGATCATGAGCACTGCAACGAAGCTGCTTTGCCTGGGACCGGAGGACCCGATCCGACTGGAGACACGAAAGACCGCGATGCCCCGACCGGGAAAAGGCGAGGTTCTGGTCCGGGTCGAGGCGACGTCGGTCAATCCCATCGACGTCAAGCGCGCCGAGGGGTACGGCCGGCGTCTCCTGAGCCTCAAGGGAGCAGGAACGTTTCCTTTGGTCCTCGGCAACGATTTTGCTGGAGAGATCGTTTCCGTTGGCGCTGGTGTCAGCGCGTGGCAACCAGGCGACCGGGTCATGGGATTGGTGCCGACTGGCAAGAAGGGCGGTGCGCATGCCACGCACCTGACGGTGGACGCTCGCCTGGTGCGGCCGGCGGTCCGCGGGCTTGCTTCCAGGGCTCTGGCGGCTTTGCCCTATACTTTTACCACGCTCTGGCTGGCGCTACGTGGTGCGGGAATCAGCGAAGGCAATGCAACGGGCAAGAACGTGCTGGTGCACGGTGCATCGGGGGGCCTCGGCCAATTGGCGCTTCAGGTCCTGGGAGCATGGGGAGCATCAGTCACCGCTATCTGCAGCACGGCAAATATTGACCTCTGCCGGAATCTCGGCGCGACGGCAGTCTGGGACAGAACCCACCGCCGTCTGGAGGAACTGCCTGATCATTTCGACGCCGGCGTGAATTTCGGCGCCTGGGAGGATGAGGCAACCCTTCTGTGCCGCCTCCGGCAAGGAGCCCTGGGATACGCCACGACCGTTCATCCCCTCCTGGGGAACATCGACCGTTGCGGTCTTCTGTCGGGAGCCTGGCGTTCACGCCAGGACTGGCGGCATATGCAATCGCTGGCCGACGCAAGGGGCGCACGCTACCGCTGGATCATCTTCCAACCGGACGAAGGCGCTCTCGACATGCTGCACCAGTTCCTCACGAGGGGCACGCTGACCCTGCCCGTGGGCGTCTCGGTACCTTTTTCCAATGCAGACCTGGCGTTCGAGCACACTGCCCGGCACATGAAAGGGCGCGCGATCTTGCTTCCCACGGGGGCCCTGTCAAGTTGACGAGCGTGGACTACCTGTCTGGCTCAAGCGTAGTTATCCTTATCAGATAGCTTTCTCGACCGGGGAAGAAACAGTCCAACCATGTCATATTGCAAAGCGTTCTTTGAGTATGGCGCGATGATGTACCCGCGTTCATCTGAAGTCTTGGCAACGCGAAGTGCTAGCGGATAGGGCCGAAGCATGAGAGAAACGCCTGCGGGTCGGCTGGTGGCTGATTTCGGCGTGGTTGTTCACGCGTGCCGCCGCTTTGACGAAAACGTGCTTTACCTGAGCGAGCCCCGGAATATCAGCCTTCGCCGCCGGATAACCGCGCAGTTGGTCGGTACCGATCCTGCGCGGCACCGGGTTTGAACGCAGCACCCGCCGGAATAAGCGCTTCGCCATGGCCTTGTCGCGTCGCTTTTGTACCAGCACGCCGAGTTCGGCACCGTGCTCGTCGACCGCTCGCCACAACAGATACTGCTCTCCGCGCAGCGTCGCGAACATCTCGTCCAGATGCCAGGTGCTGCCCGGCTTGCGTCGCGCCAACGACAGCAGTCCCCACAACCTGCGCCCTCAGCCCCTCGTGGAACCCGACGTTCGAGGTCGGATTCAACCTTGCGCGCAGCAAGCATCTTATCAACGCCTCGGTGACCTATATTCCGATGTCGACCTCACTCACGACCGACGCATTGAGTGCCATGGGTATGCACGGCGTGACGAAGTTGCACATCCGTACGCATCCGCTCATCAGGCACCTGGAGTTCGTCTACACATTCTAAAGATGGCTGCTGGTTACGCTCCAAGGGAGGTTGGCTGGACCGCAGATGGACAAATGGGACGAGCCACATCGACTGGGCAGTACGGCGCGAGACTCGCGCCGTACTGCGCACGGACTGCGCAGGCGGAACCTAGTACAATATCCCGTAAATAAATTTAATAATTGTCGGGCTGCAAGTAAGGCTGCAGGAGCGTAACGACCACCTCGGCCATCTCCTCGAGCGAACCTGTGCCTGGCAGAGTTTCCCAGCGGCCATTATGGCTGCGAAAGGCGGCGCTGTATCGATTGCGGCCGAGCTCGGTGAGGCGCGCCACGACGATGGGCTCCTCATCGTCCAGGCGTTTGATCAGCAGGTGACACCCGTAGCCTTGCGTGACGATTTGCTCGTGGCCGAGCAGGCTGCGCAGTTGACGCTGGAGTTCGGTAGCGTAATGTTTGGTGGGTAAAGCTGGCATGTCGTTCTCTCGATTACGATGCGCCGGTTTGCAGCGGATAGCCCCGGAAACTCACGCTATCTCGTCTGTCCGTCGCATCTCAACGCAGCAGCATCGCACATAGCGCCACGCCGGTCAGGTAGGTCCCAAGTGCGCCGACGAACCGGAAAGAGTTGGGTTTTGCCATCGTTGGCCATGCGATCAGTCCGACGACGAGCAAACAGCGGCACACGGTTGCCGCGACGATCAGCGACACTGTCGCCGTCGAAGGCGATCGCGCGCCAAGATAGAGAAACAGCAACGCGAGGAACGGCGCATATTCGGCGGTATTGGCATGAGCCCGGACGAGCTTGTTTAGCCGGTTCGCGGGGTTCGGCTCGCAGCCTGAGCTGGTGCCTTCGCGAAAACGCATTGCCGAGATGGATAATCCGAGGCCGAAAAGTAGTAGCCCTAGAACGACCACGCATGTGAGAGCAACGTTGTTCACTTGAACGAGCCTCCTTGGCAGGGAATCAACGAACGCCGGCTTGGTGGGTAGAGCTGGCATGTCGGTCACTCGATTCCGATGCGCCGGTTTGCAGCGGATAGCCCCGGAAACTCCATTTGAACGGGCGTGCCGCCTGATTGTGCGCGCGAATAAATTGCTCGGTGCGCTCGCGCAGGTGCGCGGTGCTGGTATGGCTGGTATGGCGCAGCACACGGCGCGTGTAGCGGGCAAACCACAGTTCGATCTGATTGACCCAGCTCGCGTGCAACGGCGTGAAGTGGAAGTGAAACCGCTCGCCGTGCCGCGCGTTGAACGCCTGCCAGACCGCCCGGGCGCAATGCGTATTGAGATTGTCCCAAATGACGTGCACCTGCCTGCCCGGGTACGCGGCCGCCACGCGCTCCATGAAGGTGACCAGATCTTCCTGCGTGCGCCGCTCGCGGCAGTCTGCCAGCACCCGTCCGGTATGCACGTCAAGCGCGGCAATCAGTGCCTGCGTGCCATGGCGGATGTATTCGAACTCACGACGTCGCAGCCGTCCCGGCGCCGGCGCGCGTCCCGGATGCTTGCGCTCGATGGCCTGAATGCCGGTTTTCTCGTCGATACTGAGCACCACCGCGCTTCGCGGCGCCTTGCGGTACAGCTTGCAGATCACGTTGACTTTCTCGCGAAACGCCGGGTCTGGACTGTGTAGCCATTGCTGGACCCGGTGCGGACGAACGTCACCGGCCTGCAGAATGCGCTGCACATGGCTGCGGCTGATCTGTTCGACGACGCCGCGCTCCACGGCGCGTGCCACGATCTCGTCGAGCGTCGGCGTGACCCGCCCCTCGGGTTCCTGCCCTTCACACGCCAGCGCGATCAACTGCAGTCGCGCTTCCTGCGTGATGCGCGGTGGACGACCACTGCGCTCACCCTCGCGAATGCCTTGCGCACCCTGCTGGGCAATGCGCTTGCGCCACGCGCTGACCGTTTGCACCGATACACCCAGTTCGCGCGCAATCTCCGTATTCGAGTGGCCCTCATCGGCCCACAACGCGATGCGCGCCCGCATCACATCCCGCTGCGCGGCCGTCTTGCGCCCGATCAGCAATAGCAGTTCCTGTTTTTCTTTCTTCGCCAGCTTCACCGGCTTTGCATGACGGCCTCGGCTCATTTCGCCATGGTAACCGAGGCAGTTATTTATTCAAGCTATTTAAGGGAGGTTGTACTAGGTCGCCTGCATGCGGGGCGGTTTGATATTACATGGCGACACGCAGCGTGCAGCAGCAGTGAGTGGCTTCGTTTGCTGCACCAGGCTGCCGACGTCGGCTTCGACTTTCGCCCGTTTCGGCGCCTGTCATGGTGCGTCCGGGATGGGGCGCTTCTGCGCCCGGTGATTCCGCTGTTTGGTATGACGATTCCGCTTTTCGCCTTCACCTCGGTGTAGATTTTATCGTCTTGATTGACATAAACATCAATATTGAGTTTAATGTCACTGTAGAAGTTTGGCCGATGCCGCAATAGAGGGCGTCGTCATGCACGGAGCCACGCGGCAGGCGCGTAGTCGGGAAGTTATCGGGAACATCAGGCACGTACCGCAAAGCATGCACGTGACGCGCTCGAGTTGTGAAAAACGATAGTGCAGAACCCTCGATATCGGGGGCAATCGCAGCCATGGCGTCAAGTCGTTCGTGGCATCACTCACTCCTCGGAGCAGTTGGCATGAGGCCGTTGAACTCGCGCATCGGCCCCTCCGTTTCTGGGGCACTCGCCTCGCGCCCGCTGTGCGGGCTTTGCTCGACTTACCTCGGGGCGCTGGTCGACGCAACCTCCAGCCGCGCGCGAGGTGAGTTCGTGTGCGTCGTCGAGCAACGTCATTTTTACGCCCTCGAATACCCTGGCAGAAAGCCGAACTGCATCAAATTCAGCAGGTTGATAGAGTTCGCCGAGGCAACATGATGAACACAACGCTCCTGTCAGCAATGGCAGCACTGTTCGGTGCAACGATCGCCGGCCTGACATCCGTTGTCACGCAACGAACGCAGGCTAAGGCAGAGTGGCTTGCGCACGACCGCATTCGCCGGCAGGACCTCTATAAGGAGTTCATCGAGGAGGCGTCGCATTGCTATGTCCACGCGCTTCAGCACGATGAGCCGGACCTCGCTGCTCTCGTCAGTCTGTTCGCAAAGATAAGCCGTATGCGCGTCCAATCCTCGACAGAGGTTGCGAACGAAGCCGATCAGGTTGGACGAAAGATTGTGGATACCTATCACGCCCCGGAAAAGACGTTCCTTCAACTACGTGAAATGCTCGCCGACGGTTCGATCGACATCCTCGGCCGCTTCAGCGACGTTTGCCGCGCCGAATTCGATTCGCTGCGAGCGCAGCAATTCTGAGTGAAGAATCAACCCGGAGTTTGCGCGAACCGCCGGGGTTGGGGCCTGACATTGTCAAATCCCCTGTCGAGAGAATCATTGCGAAATCCGTCGTCTGACACGCGCGTGCATGTGATGGCGCCGCAGATGGCGATCTGACCGGTACGTTATGCCATGAAACGGGAACGCCTGACACACGCACAGCGCAGGGAGCAGACGCGAGAGCGCCTGCTTGAGGCTGCGCGGAAGACGTTCGTCAAAAAGGGATTGGCCGCTACAAGTGTGGAGGACATCGCTGAGGCGGCCGGCTACACGCGCGGCGCGTTCTATTCGAACTTCGACGGTAAGCCGGAACTGCTGCTTGAGTTGCTGCGCCGGGACCACGATAGCGCGCAGGTCAATCTGAGGGCGATCATGGAAGAGGGCGGCACGCCCGCGGAAATGAAGGCGCGCGCCATCGCGTACTACAGCCGGTATTTTCGTGATCGAGACTTCTTTCTACTTTGGGTCGAAGCCAAACTATTCGCGCATCGGGACGCCGGGTTTCAGGTGCGCTTTAACGCGTTCCGGCAAGAAAAGCTCGACCAGATCAGCGCGTACATCCGCACGGTGTCGGAGCGCGACGGCAGGCCATTGCCCCTACAGGCGGACGCGCTCGCGCTCGGCTTGGTGAGCCTGCGCGATGGTGTGCAGTTCTCCAGACTATGCGATCCGCAGACGGCGGGCGACGAGGTGATGCAGACAGTGCTTGCCGGGTTTTTTTCGTGCGTATTGTGGCGACAACCGGAAGAAATACAGCACGCCGATCATCGCGCGGGCGTACCCGGCCGCAGACGTCGGACGCCCACCGCGGGCGCCGACAATATCCGTGACCAGGGTCCAGCACGATGAAATTGAAGGCAACTGCCTGGGCAACGCCCTGTACCCCGCTCAGCCTTTCGGTCGTCAGAACTCGGCGCCCCGACAGAGCCCCGAGTCTCGTACTGGTTGGCGCGGGCAGTTGTGTATGTAAACCCCTCAAAGGAGATGACCATGTTTAACGACCACACGGATTTCCAAAATAGCGATCGCGGAAGCGGCACGAATGATCGGAGCGACGTGGGTTGGGCGTCGAACCATGTCGTCGAGGTGATTAATCCCACTCCGGCAAGGAACTGGGCATGGGCGCACCATAGCGACTTATACGACTGGATGGACTGGCACAGTCCGTTTCCTGCGGCAGGCCCGTCGGAGTGAACGCGGTATGGCGGCGCTACGCTATTGCGGAGGCGAAGCTTCCGCTCGACTCCTTTCGCGAGCTATGAAAGGATCTCGACCAGCTCGACGGGCAGATCTCAGACATCGAACGGCGTGTGCGGACCTGGATGAAGTAAGACGAGCGGTCCAAAGAGAGCGCTGGCCATGTCGGGCCGTGCCAGCCACGAATGATATCCATGATGGTATCAATGCCGTCTGGAGTGTCGTTCGGTGATCGCCGGGTTTTAGCAGTACCTTCGTGCCCCCTACTTCAGAGGGTAGTCGTCCATTTCGTACATGTATGGCCCCGACGCCTTTTGCAATCTTCTTGTTCGTGATGTCGAAACGGTCTGCAGGCGTGTATCCGGCTCGCCAGATGGTGGAGGCTGCCTTCACTCGGTGCCCATCCGTCGCACCGGCAGCCGTAGTGGGCCAACCCAATCCCTATGCGGCGAGTTCCCCGTTGTCTATGTGACGCTTGCAGCAGGAAAGACGGCAATCGAAGCGGAAGCGATCGAGTTCGCACGTGAATATATCGCGGAGCGGCCTGCGTGGCCGAAGCGGGTGTACATCGTCGACGCATTGCCGCTGACTGAGTTGGGGAATGTCCATGAGCCTTCGCTGCGCGCCGATGCGGCGGTCCGACTGCTTGGCCGAACGCTGGCGGAACGCGTTCAAGATACTTCGTTCGAGATCGAGGCGAAGCAGGGCGGCAAACGCGGCTTCGCCGTTTCCGTCACGATGTTTGGTTCCAATGGTGCAATCGTGGACAAAGTCGATGCCGAACTGAAGGAGCTCCTTTTTGAATACACGATTCAGCGGGTGACCGCCCCCGTACAAAGCGCTTCGTAACCCTGGCGGTGATGCCTCCCGTATCAGCGAAGCAAGATTAAATTCGAGCCTTTGGAGACACACCATGCTCGTTACTCAGTATTTCTCGAAGGATCTGTACAAAGGCAAAACCGTTTTTGTCACCGGCGGCGGCAGCGGCATCAATCTCGGCGTAGCGAAGAATTTCGCTGCACTTGGTGCTAACGTCGCCATTTGTGGACGCACTCAGGAAATGCTCGATGCTGCGGCTGCAGAGTTACGGGCGTTCGGCACCAAGGTCAGCGCGGACGTGCGCGACAGTGCCCCACTCGAAGCGGCGCTCGAAAAATCCAGGGCAGCGCTGGGTGCAATGGACGTCCTCGTCTGTGGAGCAGCCGGCAACTTTCTCGTGCCTGCCGAAAAACTCTCTCCCAACGGGTTCAAGACAGTGATCGACATCGATCTGCTTGGATCCTTCAATGCCACTCGCAGTGCGTTCGAGCAACTCAAGGAGACGAAGGGCACGATCCTGTACATTTCGGCCGGCATGGCTTACATGCCTCATGCCTTTCAAGTTCATGTGGGTGCGGCCAAGGCTGGCATCGACATGATGATGAAGAACATCGCTCTGGAATGGGGACGATTCGGCATCCGTGCCAACAGCATCGTGCCCGGACCCATCGAGGAAACCGAAGGGTTGAAGCGCCTCTCCGATCCCGCGGAAAAGAAAAAGCTGATCAACGCCGTGCCGCTGCGCCGCACCGGAACCGTTGACGACATCGGCCAGGTCGCGGCATTTCTTGCCCCGCCGCTCGCCTCCTACATTACGGGTTGCGTGGTCGTTTGCGATGGTGGCCAGAACCTGCCCGGTTCGGCGCTGTTCAACATGGGTGCCGAGCAGATGTTGCGCGCCCAGCAAGGATGAACCCCGATCATGAACTTCGAAACACTTAGCGTCGCGCTCGCCGACGGCATTGCCACAATTGAGCTGAATCGTCCCGACTACGCCAATGCCATGAGCGAGCAGATGTGGCTGGACATCCGCGACGCATTTCGCTGGGTGGACGAGACGGCGGAGGCTCGGGTGGCCGTCATCAGTGGAGGGGGCACGCATTTTTCGTCGGGTATCGACCTCGCCATGCTCGCTGGCATAAAGAACGAGATCCAGGACCAGTGTGACGGGCGAGCGCGAGACAAGCTGCGCCGCCGGATTCTCGAGCTGCAGGACACGCTGACCAGCATCGAGCGCTGCCGCAAGCCTGTCCTGGCCGCGATCCACGGCGCCTGCATCGGCGGCGCCATCGACCTCGTCACCTGCTGCGACATGCGTTACGCGTCGGCCGGCGCCTACTTCTCGATCAGGGAAATCGATGTGGGCATGACCGCCGACGTTGGAACGCTGCAGCGCATGCCCAAGCTGGTGCCGGACGGCATCGTTCGCGAACTGGCCTACACCGGCCGCCGGTTCGATGCCGAGGAGGCGAGGCAAGTCGGTCTGGTGAATCGTGTCTATGATTCGCCCGAAGATCTGCGGAGGGGAGTGTCGGAGATCGCCGCCACCATCGCTGCCAAGTCGCCGCTGTCGATTCGCGGTATCAAGGAAATGGTGGTTTATTCGCGCGACCATTCGGTGGCCGACGGCCTGAACTATATTGCCACGTGGAATGCGGCGATGCTTCTGTCGGAAGACCTGACCGAGGTGATGACCGCCGCGAGGGAGAAGCGGCCAGCCAAATTCAAAAATTAGAGCGCGTAGCCCCAAGGCTGGCCGAGAGCGTGCAAAAGTTGGGGAGGTCGATTTCGTCAGGTTTCCTTATCTTGCGGCAGGGTTGAATGGTCTGTTCTTTCCGTCGGTCGGTGCCGGCCTGACAATGCGACCCCGATGTTACGGCTTCGCAAATCGCCGCAGCGTCGTTAGCATCGTTCTTCCCGCGTTTGCCCGACATCCTGTATGGCGCTACAAAGAGGGGCGGCCGGGATTCGCAAATATCTTAAGCTTAAGATATGGCAGAGGTCCTTTTGGTTGGCGATCGCGGCTACGGGCGCATGGACAGGTCGATCGAGGTCGGCCCGCGATCGGTAACCAAAAAAACCTCTGCCTTATGCTCTGCAGAGCATAATTGCGAATCCCGGCCATCCTTCAGCCACTTGGGGTTGGTGATTTCGGTCTCCACCGATTCCCGTTCCAGCGAGGCGATCATCTTGCTGCCGAACACGGAACGCTGCTCCGCCTTGAACTTTATCGCGATGTGGAACCAGTCGAGGATCCGGCCGCGAGCCAGCTGACTGCCCTGGACGGCCTTCTCAAATTCACCAACGTCGTCGCTGATAACGGTCACGCGTTCATCGCTCGCCACTCCTTTTTGACTGAAGAACTGATCGAGTCACGCGGAAGCCGAGGTGACTTCCTAGTGCACATAGGAGTATACGGCGTTGTCAACTTGCCATGCGTGAGACAAAACGCTGGAGGAGTGACGATGATTTAGAAACCAGTCGACGGATCTGGGGCGAGGTCGGTGAATTCGCGCCAGGCAACGAACCTTGCTGCAAGCTGTTTGCGATAAAGTGAAGCGCGTAGCAGGTGCCGCTTGAGCGCGAAGTGTTGCCGGATCAGTCCGAAGCTCGACAGGAAGGCCTGCGTGCGTTTCGGATTGCGGAAACCGCGCATGCGACGCTCGCGTTCGCGTGTCGGGTGGTGGGTGTTTTCAGCTCGGTTGTTCAGTCGGCTGCCGCTTTGACAGACACGTGCTTTACGCTCGCCAGCTCTGGAATCTCAGCTTTGGCGGCCGGATAGCCGCGCAGCTCATCGGTGATGATCTTGCGCGGCACTGGGCTCGAGCGCAGCACACGCTTAATGCGCTTGGCCGCGGCCTTATCGCGCCGCGTTTGCAGTAGGATGTCGAGTTCGGCGCCGCGCTCGCCCACTGCGCGCCATAGCAGGTAAGGTTCGCCGCGCAACGTCACGAACATCTCGTCAAGGTGCCATCTGCCGCCTGGCTTGCGACGCGCCGCTTTCACCCGACGAGCAAAGCCTGCGCCAAACTTATCGCACCAGCATCGGATCGTCTTGTAGGTCACGATCACGCTACGTTCAAAGAGCAGTTCTTCGATGTCACGCAAGCTGAATTGATACCAGTGGTACCAGCGCACGGCGCAACTGATCGCGCCCGCTGGAAAACGGTGACCGCGATACAGCGATTTCCATTTCTTCATTGCGTCATCTTACGTGAGACGACCAGCAACCTGACAACGCCCGTCGGATACCGGCCTCGTCGCCTTAGCCGACGGAGGTCCAAAGTGCCAGTTTCATGACCTGCATCAAGGCGTTGCGGAAACAGGCGAGTAGCTTGAATTCAAACGTGCCAGGTCGGCTTGTCGTTTTTATGCGCGATCAGCCGGCACATTAAAACGGAGTCGTTGCTCAGCGATTTGTGCAGTGGGACATCGAGTGCTCGGCAAGCGCCTTATGAGACACACACGTATCGTCGCGATTCACTACGGTGGTCCCAACGCGCTCGCGGTAGTTAAGGAGGAATGCTCCGAGCCCAAGGATGGCGAAATGCCGGTCAAAATGCCGGCCGCAGGTGTCAGCTTGACGGACTTGATGATGCGCGAGAGTGTTCCTCCCGAAACGCCGCGACTGCCTTTCACGCCGAGGTGCGGTCTGGTCGGCGTTGTGGATTCGCTCGGCGGTGAGGCCTTTGCCGCGATGCCGATCACCGGCGCGTACACGCACTCGCAGTATGTGTGTCTGCAGCACCGTGAATCCCGCTCCTGGCCGGCCTTCCGCCGCGCCGTTTGCAAATCAGATTTACTCAACCCGAAACCGATGCCGTCGTTTGCAACCGTTGCCCAGACGACGGGGCTGCCGCCTCGCCTTGCAGAGGTGTCAGGGCGCGGGCCGGCCGCCACGCTGGTCGTGTTGCTGGCGCTTGCTCTGGCGAGTTGCGCGACACCGGTCATGCAGCCCTCCATCGAGGTTCCCGGCCGGTTCGCGGCCGCGTCCGCATCTGCGGAGGAGCCCGAGACCGCTTGGTGGGATAGCTTCGGCGATCCGGTGCTTTCGGATCTGGTCCGTCGGGCGGCGCAGGAGAACCGGGACGTCCGGATCGCGGCGGAGCGCGTGCGGGCCGCGAGAGCCGGAGAAACAATCAGCCGCTCGTGGCTCCTGCCAACCTTGAGCATTGGCGCTAACGGCTTCGATCACAGGACCAATTACGACACAGTCCTCAAAAACGTCGTTCCTGAAGCGGCAAATACACGGGCCGGACAGGTCGGTATTGCTGCCTCGTGGGAAGTCGACCTCTTCGGCCGTCTGCGGGCGGGTGCGGCCGCGGCTGCAGCCGACACGATCGCGGTCGAAAATAACGCGCGCGGCGTGCGCCTTCTTGTGTTGACCGATGTCGCCACGAACTACTTCACGCTCGCCGGGGCGTTGCGTCAGCTGGAGACCGTGCGCGCGATATCAGCCGCGCAGGACGAGACGCTGCGCTTAGTGACGGCCCGCGAACGCGTCGGCCTCGCGACGCCGTTCGACGTCGAGCGCGTGAAGACCGAAGCTTCGAAAACGCGCGCGGCCATACCGCCGCTCGAGGCCCTTGCCGCCGTTTCGCGCCATCACATTGCGGTCCTCTTGGGAGATCAGGCCTTCAATGCCGGGAGCATCACGCCATCGGGCGTCGAAGCAATCGTTCCGCCCGCGCATCCGGGACAACCGGCCGCCCTGTTGCAGCGGAGGCCGGATCTGCTGGTCGCAAGCGCGCAGCTTGACGCGGCCAACGCGCGCAGGCAACAGGCGGTGGCGGAATGGTTTCCGCAGCTAATTCTCGGTGCAGTGTTCGGCCGTGAGTCCATCGATCTCAACGGGATTGCCCTCGGTCCGGCGCGCTTCAGCAACGTCGCCGGCCTCATCGCAATGCCGATCTTCAATGCCGGGCGGACGCAGGCGATCAACGACATCGCCGAGAGCGGTCAAAAGGAAGCGGTCCTTCATTATGAGGACGCGATCGTTCGCGCGCTCGAAGACGTCGAGAACGCGCTGGTTGTGCTCGACGACGAACGCCAACGTGCGCAGCTGCTGCAGAACGCAGCGACTTCGGCCGAAGCGGCGCTGGGCCACGCACAATCCCTTTACAACCGCGGCCAGATCGACCTTTTGCCGCTGCTCGACGCTCAGCGGACGCGGTTGGCCGTCCGTGCGATCGCTAACGACAGCAGCACGCAATTGCTGCTCGACAGCGTCCAGCTGTACAAGGCGCTTGGCGGAGGTTGGGAGGTGTTCGAGCCCGTTGCCGCGCCTGTCGGCACCGCGGTTTCGCGCAATTCATCAAACGTGGATCGACACGAGGAACCATCGTGAAAACCTCTCTCACTGCACTGTTCGCAGCCGCGCCTGTCGCAGCTATGCTGGTTGCCTGCGGGTCGAAGCCCGCCCCCGAGGCGCTTCGAGCAGTCCGCACTGCCGAGATCCGCTATGACAAGACCCCGGTGACCGACCGTTACGTCGGCACCGTGCAGTCGCGCCACGAAGTCAATGAGGCATTTCGTGTTGGCGGCAAGGTTGTCAAGCGCAAGGTCGACGTCGGCCAGAAGGTTCGCGAGGGCGACGTGCTGGCGGTGCTCGACGATACCGACTTTCGGCTCGCCGAGGAAGCAGCACGGCAGCAACTGACCGCCGCCAGTTCGCAGGCCCGACTGGCCGAGTCCGATCGGCAGCGGCTCAATTTGCTCAAAACCGACGGCTCGGTGAGCGTATCCGACGACGAGAAGGCGCAGACCGGTGCGCAGACAACGTCGGCGACGGCCCAAGCCGAGGGGAAGAAACTCGAGCTCGTACGCAATCGGTTGAAATATACGGTGCTGCGCGCGTCGCAGAGTGGCGTCGTCACCGCCGTGCGTTTCGAAGTGGGGGAGGTCGTCGCCGAGGGCCAGCCGATGGTTTCGATCGCCAACGAAGGCGAGCCCGAGATCGTCGCCGACCTGCCGGAAGATCGTCTCGCGACGTTCAAGACGGCCCGGTACAAGGCGTGGCTCGCTAGCGCGCCCGAGCAAAGTTTCGACGTCGTGTTGAGGGAACTCTCGCCCCAGGCGGCCGCGCAAACCCGAACTTACCGTGCCCGCCTGAAACCCGCGGTGCCCCGGGCGCTGCCGCTCGGTGCGACCGCCACGCTGTTGGTCGAGCGTCCGGTCGGCGAAGCGCCGGCAGCAGTCATCCCTGCCTCGGCCATCACGCAGAACAAGGGCCAGCCCGCCGTCTGGGTGGTTCGTCGTGCGGGTTCCGAGCCGGTGGGTACGGTCGACCTGACCGGCGTTTCGGTGCACGGCTATCGCAACGACGAGGTGCTCGTGTCCGGACCGCCGGCAGGCGAGCTGATCGTCACCGCGGGTGTGCAGAAGATGGCCCCTGGCCTGAAGGTCGCGCTCGCCGGCGCGCCGCGCACCTTCTAAACCGGGTAATCTGCACGATGAAGTCGTTCAACCTCACCGAATGGGCGCTGAGCCACCGCGCCATCGTGCTATTCCTGATCCTTGTGATTGGCATTGGCGGCTCGCTCAGCTTCACAAGGCTCGGCCAGCTCGAGGATCCGAACTTCTCAGTGCCGTCGATGACCGCGCTCGTGATCTGGCCCGGCGCCACGGCGCAACAGATCCAGGACGAGGTGCTCAACCGCATGGAGAAGAAGTTCGAGCAGCTCGATCACTTCGAGAAGGTCGTGACCTATGCGCGCCAAGGGTACGGCGGCATGACGATCACCGTGAAGGGCGGCACGTCCCGTGCGGACCAGCGCGAGGCTTGGTATCAGGCGCGCAAGAAGTTCAACGACATCAAGCTCGAGCTCCCCGACGGCGTCATCGGCCCGATCTTCAACGACGAATACGGCGACGTGACCGGGTTGCTCTATGCCGTCAAGGGCGACGGCATCAGCCAGTGGGAGCTATCTGACGTCGCCGAAGACATCAAGCGGCAACTCCTTAAGGTGCCGATGGTGAAAAAGGTCGACATCTATGGCAAGCAGGCCAAGAAGGTTTACGTCGAGTTCTCGAACGGGCGGCTGGCGGCGCTTGGAATCACGCCGCTGCAGATCGCCGAAAGCCTCAAAAATCAGAACAGCGTATTGGCAAGCGGACAGATCGACACGCATGGCGATCGCGTGCTCGTGCGCGTCAGCGGCCAGTTCAACAGCTTGGACGATATCCGCAACGTTCCGATCGCCGCCGGCGGCCGTCTGCTGAAGCTCGGCGACTTCACGTCGATCACGCGTGGATACGAAGACCCTCCAATTTATACGGTACGCCAGAATGGGCAGCAAGTGCTGATGCTCGGCATCACAATGACCGACGACGGCAACATAGTCGACCTCGGCAAGGCGATCGAACAGGCAGTCGCCAAGGTGCAGCTCGAGCTGCCCTATGGCGTCGAACTCGAGCGGGTGGCCGATCAGCCGACCGTCGTCAGCGAATCGATCTGGGAGTTTGAGCGCTCGCTGCTGGAAGCGCTGACCATCGTGCTCGCGGTTTGCCTGATCACTCTCGGCTGGCGCACGGGAATCGTGGTCGGGATCTCGGTGCCGATCGTGCTTGGTGTCGTCGCCCTGGTAATGCTTGCGATGGGCTGGAATCTCGAGCGCGTCTCGCTTGGGTCCCTGATCATCGCCCTCGGTCTGCTGGTGGACGACGGCATCATCGCGGTAGAGATGACGGTCGTGAAGATGGAAGAAGGGTGGGACCGCGTGAAAGCGGCCACCTACTCGTACACGGCGACCGCGATGCCGCGGCTGACTGGCGCGCTCATCACGGCCGCCGCCTTCATGCCGATCGGGTTCGCCAAGTCGACCACCGGCGAGTATGCGGGCGGCATTTTCTGGATCGTCGGCACCGCAGTGCTTTTCTCGTGGGTCGTCTCGGGGCTGATCACGCCGTACCTCGCCGTCAACATGCTGCCAAAGGACTTCGGCAGGCAGCACCATGGTGGCGACCCATATGACACAGCCTTCTACCGCAAGCTGCGCGGCTGGATCGATCTCGCCCTCGAGCGGCGCTGGTGGGTCATCGGGGCGACGGTGGCCGCACTCGCCGCTGCGATTGCCGGAATCAGGTTCGTGCCACAGCAGTTCTTCCCCAACAGCGCGCGGCCCGAGCTGCTTGTCGAGCTGCGACTGAAGGAAGGCGCTTCGTTCGCTGCGACCACCGAGCAGGTGAAGAAAATGGAAGCGGTTCTGAAGAAGGACGAAGACGTGCGTTTCTTCACGGCCTACACGGGCGCAGGCCAGCCACGCTTCTATCTCGCTCTTAATCCCGAACTGCCGAACCCGGCCTACGCTGTCTTCGTCGTCATGACGAAGGACACGCAGGCTCGTGAGCGCGTGCGGTCGCGCCTGATGGAGAGTGTTAACGAGGAATTCCCGCAAGTGTGGGTTCGCGTCACCCGCCTCGAACTCGGTCCGCCGGTCGGTTTCCCGGTACAGTTCCGTGTCGTCGGTTCCGAGACGCAGAAGGTCCGCGAAATCGCCCGCGAGGTCGAAGCGGTGGTGGCGTCCAGCCCCAAAGTGCGCGACGTCCAGCTCGACTGGAACGACCCGGTTCGTACCCTGAGAGTCGACCTGGACCAGGACAAGGCGCGCGCGCTCGGCCTGGCGCCGGCCGACGTCGCCTTCGTGACCCAGACCTTCATGAACGGCGTGACACTGTCCCACTTGCGCGAACACGAGGATTTGATCGACATCGTCGCCCGCGCCGTATCTTCCGAGCGGCTCGATCTGGACTCGCTGAAGGACGTCAATCTCTACACACGCGAGGGAACGGTGGTGCCGCTGTCGCAGGTCGCGCGCGTGCGCTACGAACTCGAAGAGCCGGTGCTCTGGCGCCGCAACCGTGACATGGCGATCACTGTGCGCGCGGACGTCAAGGACGGCGAGCAGGGCGTGTCGGTGACCCAGGAGATTCGGCCGCTCCTGAAGGACATTGAGGCGAAGCTGCCCTTCGGTTACCGCATCGACGTCGGCGGCGCAGTCGAGGAAAGCGACAAGGCCAACCGCGCGCTGATGGCGGTGTTTCCGGTGATGCTGATTACGATCCTCACGATCCTGATGCTGCAACTTCAGAGCTTCTCGCGCGTGACGATGGTGTTCCTGACGGCACCGCTGGGGCTCATCGGGGTTGTCGCCGGGCTGCTTATTTTCCAAGCGCCGCTCGGTTTCGTCGCCATTCTTGGGGTCACCGCTTTGAGCGGGATGATCATGCGCAACTCGGTGATCCTGGTCGATCAGGTGCAGGCGGAAATTGCGCAAGGGCGTGACACCTGGAGCGCGGTCGTTGATGCGGCCGTCCACCGGACGCGTCCGGTGGCGCTGACCGCGGCGGCTACGGTGCTCGCCATGATCCCGCTGACGCGGAGCATCTTCTGGGCCCCGATGGCGATCGCCATCATGGGCGGCCTCACGGTCGCGACCTTGCTGACAATTTTTTTCATGCCGGCCCTTTACGCGGCATGGTTCAAGGTCCGACGCAACGCTGAATCGTAACGCGCGGCGCGATTACCCAGCAGCGTCCTCGCGACCATGAAGCGATGCGGCGCGATACTCGTCGCTGGCTGCACCATCGGCAGAAGCAGCCTCACATCATCGCGAAATTCTTTGCGGCTCCGCACGTCGCTTACGCCCCCGACGGAGCATAAGACGCGACCTTTTTAACCATCTGGCTTAAACGGCGGCTGTTCGCGCATGCATTGCCCGCACACTCGAACCCTGCTGTCTCATGCTTGCGATCGTCACGCGTCCTTCAGGTTGAAGCTTTTGGTAAGTTTTTTTTTGCATCGGCGCACCCTACACGAGGTAAGGTGTTGCACTTCAAATCTGATGGCGCCGTTCATTCTTTTGTCCACTCCGGCTGGCTAGATAGTCAGGTTGAGAAGAACGCTGAACCGCCTGGAGCGGGCTTATGCGCGGGACGGCGCCTCAATCCCGATACGCATCACCTCGCTTCGATATCGGGTTCGAGGCCAGTTGACCTATGTCAAGACGCATTGTGTTCACGCATGCATACTACAGTCACAGAGGATTGTCGGAGAGTCCCGTGGCACAGTTGATGAAGGCCGCTGTCGTACACGCATTTGGCGAACCGCTACGCGTCCAGGAGGTGCAGGTGCCCACGCCGGGCCCAGGCCAGATCCTCGTCAATATCAAGGCGTCGGGCGTCTGCCATACCGACCTGCATGCTGCTGACGGTGATTGGCCCGTCAAGCCGACGTTGCCGTTCATCCCCGGTCACGAAGGCGTCGGTTTTGTCGCAGCAGTCGGCGATGGCGTCAAGGTCGTCAAGGAAGGCGATCGCGTCGGCGTGCCGTGGCTCTATACAGCGTGCGGGCACTGCGAGCACTGCCTAAGCGGTTGGGAGACGCTCTGTCATGATCAACAGAACACAGGCTACTCCGTGAATGGCGCCTATGCGGAATATGTGCTCGCTGATCCGAACTATGTCGGACACCTCCCGCCGCAGGTCAGCTTCGACGAAATCGCTCCAATCCTTTGCGCTGGCGTCACCGTCTATAAGGGGATTCGCGTGACTGACACACGTCCCGGGCAATGGCTTGCGATCTCCGGGATCGGCGGCCTTGGTCATGTGGCGATCCAATACGCAATCGCGATGGGACTTCATGTTGTCGCAGTGGATGTTTCAGCAGACAAACTTGCTCTCGCTCGCGAACTCGGCGCGAAGCTCGCTATCGACGCGTCGACTACCGATCCGGCCGCGGTCATTCAAAAGGAGATTGGGGGAGCGCATGGCGTACTCGTGACCGCCGTATCGCGCGGCGCCTTTGCGCAAGCGCTCGGCATGGTCCGCCGCGGCGGCACTGTGGCGCTGAACGGGTTGCCGCCGGGCGATTTCCCTTTGCCGATATTTTCAACCGTGCTCAACGGCATCACCGTGCGTGGTTCGATTGTCGGGACACGCCGCGACTTGCAGGAGTCGCTCGAATTCGCCGCAGAGGGCCGTGTACACGCGCGCATTCATCGGGACCGGTTGGAAAACATTAACGCGGTACTCGCCGATCTGAAGGGGGGAAAGATCGACGGACGCGTGGTGCTGGCGCTCGATTGATCGGCGCCGACGCCTGGTGCAGTCAGGCACGGTTTGACGGTTGTTTGGGGGACAAAGCAATGTCTGAGATCCGGAAAGAGGCGCAGGTCGCCGGTTCCAAATCGGGCAACAAGCCAGGGAACAAGGAACTAGGCAGCAAGGCATACCAGAAGGAACTGGCCCTGCTGCATGGTGAACTGGTCAAGTTGCAGGAATGGGTAGTGAAGACCGGAGCCAAGATCTGCATTGTGTTCGAAGGACGCGATGGCGCGGGCAAGGGTGGGGTGATCAAGACCATCACCGAACGCGTGAGCCCGCGAATTTTCCGGGTTGTCGCGCTGCCAGCGCCCACGGATCGGGAAAAGACCCAGATGTACTTGCAGCGCTATCTTCCGCACCTGCCGGCGGCTGGGGAAGTCGTGCTGTTCGACCGCAGTTGGTACAACCGCGCATGTGTCGAGCGGGTCATGGGCTTCTGCACGGAGGCGGATGTGCAGATGTTCATGATGACTACACCGCTCGTGGAGCGTGCCGTCATCGACTCCGGAGTCATCCTCATCAAGTACTGGCTCGAAATCAGCTCAGAAGAGCAGACGCGCAGGCTCGAAGCCCGGATTCACGATGAGCGCAAAATCTGGAAACTTTCGCCGATGGACATCGAATCCTATCGCCGCTGGTACGACTATTCGCGGGCGCGCGACGCGATGTTCAGCATGACCGACACTGAGTTCTCGCCGTGGTATGTTGCACGGGCGGACCGCAAGAAGCGCGCCCGCCTGAACATCATCAGCCACCTGCTCAGCGTGGTTCCGTACGAGACTGTGCCGCGGGAGAAGGTGTCGTTGCCCCAACGACAGAAGGCCGGGGGGTATCGCGAATCGGACCATCACTTCAGGTATGTGCCCGAGAAATTCTGAGCAATGCCGCATTGCGTCTGGCAGGGAACGAGGATTGCGGAACGCCCGCTGAAAACTCCGATGACGCGCGCCCGGATGCCCCTTTTTGTTCCTGCAACGCGTCGACGCGCAGGACCAAAGTCCAATTCCGCTGGCGTGCCCGAGTGACATGATGTAATCGGGAAAGCGGGACGGATGGAGAGCATGTTGTGCGAGGGTGCTTCCTCCGAATGGTTCGAACTGCGATTCGAAGAACGGATTCGAGGAACGATCGGGATGTACCGGATCGAAGAACCCCGGCTTGGCGGGCTGCGTATCAAGGAATGGCGGCGCCGCGCGCGCTTGGCGGTCGGCCTGCTGTTTCTGGTGCTGCTGGGATCGTCGGCGGGGCTTGTGGTGCTCGACCACTCGGATGCGCCGTTGCCCACGAAGATGTTTACGGCCTTGTGGGATGCGGTCAACCTTGTCACGACCTTGGGCGACTTCTCGGATTTCAATCCGGACCAGAAGATATTCATGCTGGTCGCCATACTTGCAACGGTGGTGGTTGCCGGCTACGCGTTGCGCCAGCTGACGGGGATGCTGTCGGGCGACGACGTGATGGTCTTCTGGGAGAACAGGGCCATGGAGCACAAGCTGGAAACGCTGAGCAACCATGTCGCGATCTGCCCGTTTGGTCCGGTCGGCCAGCTGGTCGCCGCCCGTCTGCGAGATGCGGGAGCGACCGTGCTCGTGCTGGAGACCGACGTAAAGCAGGCCGAAAAAGCATCCGGACTGGGATACATGGTCATCCAGGGCGATCAGAGCTCGTTCGACGATGTACTCGAGCGTGCCAGGCTGGATACCGCCAGTGCGCTGTTCGTGACGGGCACCGATCCGAACAGCAATCTGGAGATCACGCTGGTGGCGCACACGCTCAATCCCGCGCTCCAGATCGTAGTGTCAGGTGAGAACGATCTGCGCAGGATGTTGCTCGAGAAGGCCGGCGCATCGACCGTTATCGACCAGAACGACATCGTTGCGTGCGCCATGGTTGGGCAGATCGATGCGCCACAGGCGCGACGGACATGAAGCAGGGTGCTCGACAAGCGCAATCTGCTGGCGGTCTGCCGCCTGTACCGGCGCGGTTACGCATCGGCTGCACCGGCTGGCCTCAGAGCTCCGGGGGTAGCATACGTTCGCGCGATGCGGGCGTCCGAATGTACGCCGTGACGCTTTGGACTTGCTCACTGCCCGTCAGGAAGGAGGTTTCACACTGGAGTCGGCCATGCACGTGGACATGCTGAAGCCGGTTGGCGGAGGCGAACAGGCAGGATCCGACAATGGCACGGTCTCCTCCGGCGTCCGATTCGTGGACACGCATCCGGTATCGCTGGGGCGACCTGTGAACGATTTGGGGATTTGATGACAATAGGGAATCCGCGCGACTATGGGACACGATTCATCAACACATCCCACTGGCGGCTTTCGCATTCCGGTGCTGGAGTGGGTCCGCGACTATCAGAAGGAGTGGATCAAGCCGGATATTATTGCCGGTGTGACCGCTGCGGCGGTGGTTCTTCCGAAGGCCCTGGCATACGCGACTGTCGCGGGGCTGCCCGTGCAGGTCGGGCTGTATACGGCCTTCCTTCCGATGGTGATCTACGCGTTCCTGGGATCGTCGCGGCCGCTCAGCGTGAGCACCAGCGCAACGATCGCCATCCTCGCCGCAGCGGCCCTCGCCCGCGTGGTCCCAGATGGAGGGATGGCAGACCTGCTGAGAGCCTCTGCAACGCTGACGCTACTGGTCGGGGCCATCCTCACGCTCGCCGCGCTCCTGCGGTTGGGATTCGTTGCCAACTTCATCTCCGATCCTGTGCTGACCGGATTCAAGGCCGGTGTCGCGGTCGTCATCGTGCTGGATCAGGTGCCGAAGCTGCTCGGCATTCACTTTCCCAAGGGGTCGTTTTTCCACAACGTGCTGGCCATCGTCACGGGTATTCCACACGCGTCAGCGGCGACAGTCGCTGTGGGGGCGATTACGGTGGGCATTCTGGTGGCAATCGAGCATTTCTTTCCACGGGCACCCGCGCCGCTGATCGCGGTGGCTTGCGGGATCGGCGGCGTGAGCCTGCTCGGCCTGCAGTCTCACGGGGTCGACATTGTCGGCCACGTGCCGACGGGCTTCCCTTCCGTCACCATGCCGGACCTTTCGCTTGTCGCGTCGCTTGGGCCAGTTGCCGCGGGCATTGCACTGATGAGCTTTACCGAAACGATCGCGTCCGGGCGAGCGTTCGTTGAGAGCGGGGAACCTGCGCCACAGGCGAACCGGGAGTTGCTGGCGATCGGTCTTGCCAATGTGGGAGGCGCGCTGCTGGGCTCCATGCCGGCGGGCGGAGGAACGACCCAGACGGCCGTGAACCGTCTCGTGGGCGCCCGCAGCCAGCTTGCCGAACTGGTCACGGCTGCCGTCACGCTGGGCACGATGCTGCTGCTCGCGCCGTTCATCGGACTGATGCCGCACGCCACGCTGGCAGCGGTTGTCATCGTCTATTCGATCGGCCTGATCAAGCCCTCGGAATTTCGCGCGATTGTCGCTGTGCGACGCACAGAGTTCGTGTGGGCGCTGGTTGCGGTCTCCGGCGTCGTGCTCTTCGGCACCCTGCTGGGCATCCTCGTCGCCATTGTCGTGTCGCTCCTGGCGCTTGCTCACCAGACGTCCGATCCACCGGTATATGTGCTGCGCCGCAAGCTTGGCACGAACGTGTTCCGTCCTGTGTCCGCGGAGCACCCCGACGACGAGGCTTTTCCCGACCTCCTGCTGTTGAGGCCGGAAGGGCCCGTTTTTTTTGCCAACGCCGAGCACGTCGGCCAGAAGATCCGCATGCTGATCGAGCAAACTCATCCCCAGACTGTCGTGCTTCATATGCGCGCCGTAATCGATCTCGAGTACACGGCGCTCAAGATGCTGACGGAAGCGGAAAAGGAGCTGCGCAGGCAGGGCATAACCCTCTGGCTCGTGGGTCTCAACCCGGGCGTGCTGGCGATGGTGCAGCGTTCACCGCTCGGCGAGACGCTTGGGCGCGAGCGGATGTTCTTCAATCTGGATCGGGCGGTCGCGGCATGGGAGGCGCAGCAACCACCGGGGGCCGTGCGGGGAGCGACGCCCAGCTGCCGGCCTAAGTGATGTAAAAGGCATCTCTGATAATGATGGTCAATGCGGACTTTAAGATCTGTACGCGTTCCCCATGTCGACAATCGCGCGGCGTGCCCGATCCAATCTGCAGACGTTGGGCCGAGGTGTCGAAATATGGCCACGATTGATCTATGTCACAACTCGTGAATGGCGCACGAGCATGCTGCACGAGTTGCACGCGTATCGGTGTGCGCACGCACGGGCGAGCCCGTGAGCAAACAGCGGGGCGGCCGCGGGCGCGGCCTTAATCAATGTCGCAATGGAGGACGGTGTCATGGACGCAGCCACGCAATTGGCGCGCAGTCAGGAAATTGCCGGAAACATCTTGCAGGGGCTGCAAAAGCGCGTGCAGGGCGCGATGGAGCGGTATGAGAAACGGTTGCGTGGAGCCCTGGATGGCGAGGCCAGCCCTAACGAGGGCATCGCTTCGTTCGCATCGGGATTCGACCCATGGAACACATGGCATTACGCCGTCGACGTTGCGCAACGCTCCATCCTGTTCTGGGATACCTTGCGCGAGCGCGGCACCGGGTTCGTCGAGAGCACTGCACAGGGCCTCAAGCCCGCGCTGCATTTCGACTATGAGATCGTGCTCGACGGCAGGCAATTCGGGCGGCCTGTCAACTATGCGCTGTTATGCATTAAAGCGCCCGAGGGCGTGGCCATCGACGCGAAGAAGCGCCCCTATCTGATCATCGATCCGCGCGCCGGTCACGGCCCAGGCATCGGCGGCTTCAAGGACGATTCGCAGGTGGGCGTCGCGTTGCGTGCGGGCCATCCCGTCTACTTTGTCGTGTTCTTCCAGAATCCGGAGCCCGGCCAGACCTTGCTCGACGTGTGCGCCGCCGAGCAGGAGTTCGTCAGGAAGGTACGCGCGCTGCATCCGGATAGCCCCAAACCGGCGATCATCGGCAACTGCCAGGGTGGCTGGGCCGCGATGATGCTCGCGAGTTCCTCGGCAGAAGACACGGGACCGATCGTGATCAACGGCACACCGATGTCTTACTGGAGCGGCGCGTTCAGCGAAGGCGAGGGCGACAATCCGATGCGCTACGCGGGCGGCATACTGGGCGGCACCTGGCTCGCGTCGTTCTCATCGGATCTCGGTAACGGCAAGTTCGACGGCGCGCACCTCGTGCAGAACTTCGAGTATCTGAACCCCGCTAACACGCTGTGGGACAAGTATTACCACCTGTACAAAGACATCGATACGGAGTCGCCGCGTTTTCTGGAGTTCGAGCGCTGGTGGGGCGGCTACTATCTGATGAACCGCGAAGAGATCGAGTGGATCACGCGCAACCTGTTCATCGGTAACAAGCTCTGGTCGGGCGAAGTGCGCGGCGTGTCGGGCAAGGCGTTCGACCTGCGGGATATCCGCTCGCCGATCATCCTGTTCGCCTCGATGGGCGACAATATTACGCCGCCGCAGCAGGCGTTCAACTGGGTGGCCGACCTCTACGGCAGCACCGAGGAAATCAAGGCGCGCGGCCAGGTCATCATCGGACTGATGGACGAGGAGGCCGGACATCTTGGGGTGTTCGTGTCGGGCAAGGTGGCGAAGAAGCAGCATGCGCAGATCGTCAACGTGCTCGAAACAATCGAGACGCTCGCGCCGGGCCTCTACGCGATGTTGATCGATGAGGCGAAGGGCGCCGACGGGAAGGTTGCCTACAAGGTGACATTCGTCGAGCAGCGTCTCGAGGAGGTCGTCCACCGTTTCAACCGCTTCAGGCGCGAGGACGAAAAGCCTTTTGAGGCCGTGGTCGAGCTTTCCGAATTCAACCAGCGCCTCTACGAGCTGCTTGCGCAGCCATACGTGCAGTGGGCGTCGAACGAGACCACGGCGCATCTGCTGCGCGAATTTCATCCGCTGCGCTTTCAGCGCTGGGCCTTTTCGGACCTGAATCCGTGGCTTGCATGGCTGCGGCCGACGGCCAGCGCGGTCAGGGCGAACCGGCAGCACAACGGCGACATCGAGCCGTGGCGCAAGGCCGAGCAGCGTGGATCGGAAGTCATCAGCGCCTCGCTCGATCACTACCGGGCGATGCGCGATGCCGCCGCCGAGACGCTTTTCTTTGCCATCTACACCCATCCCTGGCTGGCCCATTTCGCCGACCGGCACCGCACTCGCGAAGCGGCCGCGTCCGTCTCCACCGATCCGCGCGAGCTGCCTTTCGTGAAGGACGCGCTTGCATCGATCCAGCAGGGCGGCTACGCCGAAGCGGTGGCGCGCACGGCATTCCTGCTGTTCGCGCGCAAAGGGGAGCCTTTGCCGTTTGCGCTGCTTGCGACGGCGCGGGAAGTGGTGGACAGCTACGCCGAGTATCTGCCGAGCTTGCCGCCCGACCAGTGGCGGCGCATCCGCGGCGAACAGGAACTGATCGCCACCTACGAGCCGCAGCAGACGATTGCGACGTTGCCGGCGTTGCTCGCCAAACCGGAAGACCGCGAGCGGCTACTGGCGCTGATGGACAGGTTGCTGGCCGACGAGCGCGTACAAGGCGTGACGCCGACCGCGCAGCAATGGGAGGCGTTACAGCGCATTCGCGCGGTGCTCGGCGTGCCGCCCGCAGCGCGCCCTGTTTCGGTGCTCGAGCGTGCGCCGTCGTGAACGTGCTCGTCTTTTCGTAAAGGGATCAGCCATGGAAGCCAGACACGCGAAGTATCACGAGCTCATTGCCCGCTGCCGGACGCTGGCGCCGATGCCCACGGCCGTTGCTCATCCATGCGACAGGAGCTCGCTGGAAGGCGCCGTGGAAGCGGCGCAGAAAGGCCTGATCGCACCGATCCTGGTCGGGCCGCGCGCGCGCATCGAATCGGTTGCCGCGCAGTGCAACCTGTCGATCGGCGATTATCCGATCGTCGATGCGCCGTTCAGTGAGGCTTCGGCGGCAGCGGCCGTGCAACTGGTGCGCGAGGGCAAAGCCGAGGCGCTGATGAAAGGCAGCCTTCACACCGACGAGCTCATGGCGGCGGCGGTCCGGCGCGATGCCGGGCTGCGCACCGGCCGGCGCATCAGTCACTGCTTCGTCATGGACGTGCCTGCGCGCGCAGACCCGCTGATCGTGACCGACGCCGCCGTGAACATCGCGCCGACGCTGGAGGAGAAGGCCGACATCCTGCAGAACGCGATCGACCTCGCGCACGCGCTGCAGTTTCCGCAGGTGCGCGTGGCAATCCTTTCGGCGATGGAGACTGTCAATCCGAAAGTGCCTTCGACGATCGAAGCCGCCGCGCTGTGCAAGATGGTGGACCGGCGGCAGATCACGGGAGCGCTCGTCGACGGCCCGCTTGCACTCGATAATGCCATCGACCCCGAGGCCGCGCGCATCAAGCAGATCGATTCGCCCGTGGCCGGACGGGCCAATGTCCTGATGGTGCCGGACCTCGAAGCGGGCAACATGCTCGCCAAGAGCCTCTCGTTCCTCGCGGGCGCGGACGCGGCCGGCATCGTGCTGGGTGCGCGCGTGCCGATCATCCTGACGAGCCGTGCCGATTCGCTCATTACGCGGCTCGCCTCGTGCGCGGTGGCGGTGCTCGTCGCGCTTGCGCGGCGCGAAGCCGCAAAGACCGTCGGGTGATGCCATGGCAGACGTGATTCTGGTATTGAATGCCGGCTCGTCGAGCATCAAGTTTTCCGCATTCGAAGAGCAGGGCGATGTGCTCGAACTGGTCGTGCATGGGCAGGTCGACGGCCTGTACACGGCAAGCGCGCGGTTCGAAGCCGTCGACGGTCACGGCGAGCACCATGCGAGGGAATGGAGCGACGGCGGCGAGCTGGATCATCGCGAAGGCATTGAGCAAATCGGTGCGTTCCTGAGCGAGCACCGCGAAGGACACGAGCTTGTCGCGGTCGGCCATCGCGTCGTGCACGGCGGGCAGCGCTTCAGCGGTCCGGTGCGAGTCACGCCCGCGGTAGCGGACGAGCTGGCGAAGCTCACGCCGCTCGCGCCGCTGCATCAGCCGCACAACCTGACGCCCATACGCATCCTCGAAGAGCTGCAACCGGACGTGCCGCAGGTGGCGTGCTTCGACACGGCTTTCCATCGCACGCAACCCGAGGTGGCCCAGGCGTTCGCGCTGCCTGCGTCGATCACCAGCCGGGGCCTGCGCCGCTACGGCTTTCATGGGCTGTCCTACGAGTACATCGCGAGCGTGCTGCCTGACATCGATACGAAAGCGGCCAGCGGACGCACTGTCGTCGCGCACCTTGGCAATGGCGCGAGCATGTGTGCGCTCGTCGCGGGCAAGAGCGTAGGGAGCACGATGGGCTTCACGGCCGTGGACGGATTGCCCATGGGCACGCGCTGCGGCAACCTGGACCCGGGCGTGATGCTCTACCTGATGGAAGAACTCGGCATGGACGCGCGTGCCGTCGAGGATCTGATCTATCGCCAATCGGGGCTGCTCGGCGTGTCTGGCGTATCGAGCGACATGCGCGCGCTGCTCGCGAGCGACGATCCTCACGCCCGTTTCGCCATTGAGCTCTATATCTACCGCATAGCGCGCGAACTCGGCTCGCTTGTCGCGGCCATGGAGGGCATCGACGCGCTCGTTTTCACGGCGGGAATCGGCGAGCATGCGGCGGCGATCCGCGAGGGCGTGGTGCGGCACGCGGCGTGGCTCGGCGCGGAGCTCGACGCCGAAGCGAACGCCAAGGGCGGTCCCCTCATCACCACCGCGTCGAGCCGGATAGCGGCGTGGGTTATCCCGACCAATGAAGAGCTGATGATCGCGCGCCATACGCGCGCGGTCCTCGAATGAAGGAGAAATGCCATGTCGCCCGAAGGCACTGATCGATCACGTCCGGTACTTGCGGGCATGAAAGCGCTGATCACCGGCATTGCCAACGAACACTCGATCGCATACGGTTGCGCGAAAGCGTTTCGCGAGCTTGGTGCGGATCTGGCCATCACCTACGCGACGGAAAAGACCAGGCCTTATGTCGAGCCGTTGGCGAGCGAGCTTGAAGCAGAGCTGTTCCTGCCGCTCGACGTCGGCGACGCGGCGCAGCTGGAAGCGGTATTCGGGCAGATCCGGCAGCGCTGGGGACGTCTCGACATCCTGCTGCACTCCATCGCATGGGCGCCGAAAGACGATCTGCAAGGCGGGCTGTTGCATTGCTCCGGCGAGGGCTTTGCGCGCGCGATGGACATTTCGTGTCATTCGTTCGTGCGCATGGCGGCGCTTGCCGCGCCGCTCATGGACAAAGGCGGCACATTGCTCACGATGAGCTACTACGGCGCCAACAAGGTCGTGCCGAACTATAGCGTGATGGGGCCGGTAAAGGCCGCGCTCGAAGCCTGTGCGCGCTATCTCGCTTACGAGCTTGGGCCGAAGGGCATTCGCGTGCATGCGATTTCGCCGGGTCCGCTCAAGACGCGGGCGGCTTCCGGCCTCAAGAACTTCGACCTGCTGCTCAACGAGGCGGCCGAGCGCGCGCCGCTCGGCGAGCTGGTCGACATCATGGACGTCGGCTACACCTGCGCGTTTCTCGCCACCCCCTACGCGCGGCGGGTTTCGGGCGAAACGCTGTATGTCGACGGCGGCGTCAACATCATGGCCTGACATGGCTTCGGAAAGGAAACACCATGGCTCAACTTTTACTGGGTAATGTCGAAGAAAACGTGCCTGACGAGGAAATCAACGAGTTCCTGCAGAGATACGGATTCCCTCCGTTCGATTCGATCGAGCGCGTGCCCGCGGGAAGCGGACAACCCATCGCGCTGCTCAGGTTCAGCGACCTCTCGTCTGAGGCGCTGAACCTGCTTCGTTCGAGGATTCACAACATGTTCTGGAAGGACCACACGATCAGTGCGCAGATCCTGCCGGAAAGGCAAGATTGAGCCTCAAGGAGGCGAGCATGAGCATTCTGGATAGGCTGTTTCATCGCGAGGGCATATCGGAAAAGAGCGCCCCGGGTTCCGAGCAGGTGAGTGACGCCATCGAGCGCATTGCAAGACTGAGTCCGCAGTTGCGGCTGGCGGAGCGCTATCAGGAACGCCTCGCGCCCGCGGTCAGGGCCTCGCTCGACTATGTCGGGGCATTGGTGGACGACATGCCGCCGGCTCGCGAGGCGAGCGCATCCGCCTGGACGACGGACCCGTACATCCAGATCTTTTTCGCCACCCCGGAAGACGTGCCGCGCGCGTTGAGTCATTCGACCGAACTGCGTGCGCACTTCGCCGCCAACCCCCTGGCAAACGAGGCCTTTGCCGTGCTCGGCATGGCGATGACCGAGCGGCGGACAATCGGCGTCCAGCAACATGGCTCGGCCGCGCGCACCGACGTGCAGCGAACCACCGTGAATTTCAGCGATCATCGCGCACGGGTGTGCGCCAGCACGGAGCCGGCGCTTCGGGAGGAAATCGTGCGCCATGTGATGGATCAGCTCGTGCTGGCGGGCCTCGAGCGAATCGGTGCGGAAGCGTTGCGCCGCGACGAACTGGAGAAGGAGCGCGCGCTGCTCAAGACGCGCCTCGCGCTGCTGCAGCGACAGGGCAGCGGGATGAGCGCCGTATTGGGCGCGCAGCCGTTGTCCGGTCTCGTGGAGCTGGCGCGCCTGCAGGCGCAGATGGAAGAAAACGACGCGGAGCTGGCACGTCTGGGACTCGCGACCGAGGCGATCGACCGCCGGCTGGGGACCATTGCTGATGTGCTCAATTCGCCCGCGGAACACCTGCATGTACTCAAGAGGGACCTGCGGCTCGATCGCATGAACGTGATCGTGGAAAACGGGCACGCGCGCGAGGGCACAACGATCGAATTGAGGCTCGCGAGCGTGCCGGAAACAGCGGGTGCCATGCGGGCGTTTGCGCTGGTGCAATTTGCCCGCTCCGATCTGCTGCCGGCGCCCAGCATGGTCGATGAGGAGAGAAAGTTCTTGATATGACGACGCCACGAACGCTTTCGAGGAACCGGACCGCGCTCGCGTGGTGTTTTCCAATACAAAATGGATTGCTGTGCGGTATTGACTGCGTACTGACAGGCCATCCACGGATCGAACGACGAGAGCGCCGCAGGCAACATCGCAGCAGCATGTTACTCGCCGTCGAATGCGGCGCGTACTCGCTGATACAGATTTTTCCGCGCGACCAGCGAAAAAGGCTCCCCGCGCGGGGTCATAGTCGTCCCCGCTCCCATGAATGCGCGCACTGTTGGATGATCGCAGGTGTCGCGCAACGCCTGCGGCGTGCGAAGTGCGATGGCCGTCCCAGTCTGCGCATCCAAAAAGACGCCGTCATCGCAAATTCCGAACAGGCTCGGCAGTTGCGGGTGGCCCGTGTGACCGCCTCGGCGCAGAGGCGGTCAATGACGTTCACGGCAGGTAACAGCGCGGAATGGCGACACAGATACTCGATCAGCGCGCGGGCGAGTACGATGCTCTTGTCCGTCTGGGTGGCCAGTTCAATAAGCGCCCCCACCGCGGCCCGGTCGTCCGCGACGGTGAACGGCCGCATCCGGAGCAGTGCCTGCAGTTCAAGCAGGTGCTCAAGGCGCGTCTGGTCGCGCTGTCCATCTGTGTTCCCAGTGCATCGGCGCAACGCCTAACTGGCGGGCGACAAACGCCAGCAGGGCGGGTGGAGGAGCATCACCCACGGCCAGCATGATGCCGGGAACGCGCATGTAGCAGAACTGAGTGGCGAACCCCAGACGGTTCGGTGCACCCCGGCGCTGGCAGATCAGCGGCAGATCCGCTTCGCTGAAGGTGTAGTTGCGGATGAGGTCATCCTCGCTGTCCGGAAACGACAGCAGATTGTCCCGTTCAGCAGTGGAGAGAACTGGGCGACGCGGCATATTCGGGTTTGGGGCGCAGTACGACCGAAAAACAGGGTTATTCGTGAGTGTCGCTGGGACGCCCGACCGGCACGTCCCACTGAATCGGCCAGGTACATCGAGCGGCTTCCGAAAATTTTTCGCAGTTGTCTGCGTCGGGGGGAGTTCGGCCAGCTCCGGTCGTTCACCCAAACCCGCTTGCGGACATTCGAGCGTCGGTTACGCCCTGACAGCGGAGCTGGTACTCTCTTCCAAGTAAGTAAGTCGGCGGCCTGCGCCAGAACATTATTCCACGGACGGGGTGGGCCCGATGCTGTTGCATCGCTCATGCGCGTGAACAGCACCCTGTAGCCGGGGCCAATCAATGAGTGTCCGGTGGCTGGCCGAAGTCCTTTGACACCTGCGCGTCCAGAGCGATCTGCCTGCGAAGCGCCTCGAAGCGCTCCAGTACATTGTCTCCGAAAAGCGGATCTGGGCTAGCCGGTACCGCCGCATCGACTGCAGCCCAGTCCTGTTCTGTCAGCACCTGCGCAGCGCGAGGCATCACGTCTCGCTCCTCAGTGGAAAGGTGGTGACGATAGTACACAAGATACGTGGCCGTGGCCGCCTCCAGAGCGGCGCGAGGGATTACAACATCTCCCGCGGCTTCATTGATGCGAATCAGGAGTTCATCGCCGGCCGTGGCAATCACGCGATGCTCCTGCAAAAGGCGGTTCACCACGATTTGAGTCCCGGGATCCAGTTCAGCAAGCCGCGCGTACGCAACATCCTCCCGTGGATGATGAACACGATCGGAGAAATTCCGCATGTAGTAAAGGATATCGCCCATGAGAGCGTAATTCGGACTCTCGCCCCGGTGGAGCGCAGCTACCTGTTCTTCAAGAATGTCGAGTAGCCGGGCGAAATTAATGTGCTCGGTGTGCCATACGGCAAGTGAGTCGGCCATGGCGTGCTCCATTGAAATGGATCAAGTACACGATAGACCGTCTGGACCAAAGCGCAAATGCATTCCTTGTGGCGCGGTCGACAGCGTCCAGCGCGATCAGTGCAATTGAAATACTACTGGTTGCAACCCGAGAAGAACTGACACAGGTCAAGCCACTGCGGCATCTGTGCGCGGAGATCCTGCTGGACCAGACGGCTGGGGCGTGACTTGCGTGCCACACGCACTTCGGCCGAGTACAAGGCAGCCGACATGACAGCACGGATAGCGGCGGTCCCATGGCAGCGTTCGTCTTGCTGGCGAAGTCGCGTATGACCGGAGAGGACCGTCTTCTGCCCGACGCAACCTATCCTACGCCGCAACATTCCGCAGCAGTTCCATCGGACCGTGTTCGGCCATGCGGAGATATTCGCGCGAGAGCCGCAAAGCGGTCACTTTTGGCATCCAAGATTCAATTACCTGATCTGGCCAGTCCGCAAGTTCATCCTCGGCAACATCAAGGGCTCCGTGCATCGCCATCTCGTGATCGAGGTGTGAGCAGTGTCTCATATGTAGCTGCTTACCTGCCCGTGTAACAACGTCGAGGCGGCCCTCGTAGCCGTTGGGTCGGGTTCAAATTCAGACTTTAGTTCGGCAATCAGGCTGCATGTCAGTCTGGGGTCGCCAGCGAACTCGACCGCCATCTGTGCGGACAGAATGTGAAGCTTTAGCGCATGACTGGTGCCGCCGCCCCACCCCTCGTTGCCCTCCAGTTTGATGGGGAACAGTACCCGCGCCGTTTCGTATGTGTGAAACCGCACGCCTGCCATCAACTTTCTCTGCGCGCCGTGCCTGGATAGCTCATATGCTGAGCAGATGGCCCAGCCACTGATATCTTCAATCCGCTCAGCCTGACGAGAACGTCCATGAAAAAGATATTTGCTCCCCGGATGTCTGCGGTCGCGCTATTTGCCGCCGCTGGCATCGCCTTGATACCAGTCCTCACACAAGCCGAGGATGGTGCCCGCATTGCCGGGCAGATTTGCGCTGGCTGCCACGGCGTACACGGGCGCAGCGAATCACCGATGTTTCCGAAGCTCAACGCCCAGACACCTGAATACATCGAAGCCCAGCTCAAGGGATTCCACGATCACGCGCGCGGCGAAACTGCTGCCCGCGATTACATGTGGGGTATGGCCGCACTCCTGGACGAGGCAGCCGTCAAATCGCTGGCCGATTATTATTCGCATCAGGCCGCAACCCGGGGGGCGGCGGGTGACCCCACCTTGATGGCCAAGGGGCAGGAGATCTTCGAACACGGCGTGCCGGACAAGGGCGTACCGGCCTGCGCTTCATGCCACGGTGCGCAGGCCCAGGGGGCCGGTACTTTCCCGCGCCTCGCAGGGCAGCATCAGGAGTATCTGCTGCGTCAGATCGAAGTCTTCCAGAACGGTACCCGCGGCAACGCGCCCGTGATGACCGCCGTCGCGCATACGTTGAGCGCCGACCAGGCGAAGGCGGTTGCGGCCTTTCTGCAATCCAGATAAGCGGTTGCCAATTTATGCGGTCGACGGGTGCTGGCCCCATGGTCCACCATGTCCGCACAGCCGTTGATCTCCATCAAAGCTGTGGTGTTAGCTCGCTTTGATGTCCAGCGGAGGATGACTAGCATTAAAGTATTGGCGCAGCATCCTGCCCATGCCACTGGTGTGAAGCAGCAAATCGATTCGCCAATGCTTTTCATGTACTGCTGCGGAGTTTGATATGCAGTCTCTGGAACCGCGTTCCGCCATAACCGTCATCCTTCATGAACACGAGCAGATGTCGACCGTGGTAGAGGGCATGCGGCGCTTTGTGGGCCTGCTGGCAGCAGGTACGCCGGCTCCGGGCCTCATGGTGCTTCGGGCGATGCTTTATTACATCCGCGAGTACCCCCAGCAGGTGCACCATCCTAAAGAGGATCGCTATCTGTTCATGCCGCTGCGCGATCGGACGGATGAATTTGACCACGTCCTTACGGAGCTGGAGTCACAGCACGCTCGAGGTGACGTGAGATTGAGGGATATCGAGCACGCGCTGACCCGGTATGAATTGAAGGGCGCTCCCGCACTTCGGGAGCTGCGGGCCCTGGTGGATACGTATGCCGAGTTTTATGCAGACCACCGGTGTATGGAAGAGACGGTGATTTTGCCGGCCGCCAGACGTCTGCTAACAGAAGAAGACTGGGCTGAAGTCGACGCCGCCTTTGGCGCAAATCATGATCCGTTCGAGGGGGCAAAACTTGAAGACGATCTCGGCAAACTATTCTCGATGATCGTCAGAACGATCCCGGAGGCGGAAAGTTAGCAGTCCGGTTGCGCGTTGCGATGGGTGGCCGGTCACGTGATGCAAGTGCGGATCAGCGGGATTCGTGGCCGCGTCATTGAACAAAGAGTTTTTGTGAGCACCAAACGCCGACGCGGGAGGGGATATGCAAGCCGCTCGTCACTTTCACCTGGAACTGCGGCACGCAAGCGTGCCGACCTATGTTGCCAGTTACCTCTTTCCGATCCTGCTGCTGGCGTATGAGGTGCATAGGGTGGGCAGGTGGATCTTCGATTACGGGATGAATTTCGCGAACTTCAGGTTCATGGGTTACGAGTTTCTGCTGATGCTTGTGTTCGTTGCGCTCCAGGTCGTCTTTGAAGGCATTTTCCTGATTGGGGCGTGGATGAGCCGGGATCACGATTTCGAACACCGGGTCGCGAATCTCCTTGCGGGTCTCGGCTGTTCGCTGGTCGTCATCGGTTTCGACCTGGCTTTGCAGTACGCCCTGTAACGCGAGTTCTGCGTGCCGGCCAGGTCCGCTTTCAGAAATGCCAACTGTGCCGTTAGGGTCGACTTGGGACGCCAACGCTCCGCGTCGGCGCAAGCTCGCATATTGATGCGAGCGGTGAAATCGTGCACTCGGACCGCACGCCACTTCGGTAACCGCTGACCTACAATATAAGCATGGTCGCGACCTAATAAGGAGGCTGCCGTGACCCAGTCTATGATCTACTTCGTTGTCGGCTTGGCGGTCTTGTTGGTCGCCGGGTTCATGGTGGCACAACGTTACAGGCGCGATCACCCCGCAGAGGGGATGGCCCAGTGGCTTGATTCGCACCATATGGGTTGGCTGCACCGGCACAAACATTGATGCCGCATCGCAAATTGAAAGGCCCCGCATTCCAGCGGGGGTTCGTGCGATATGTCGGAACTCACAATCTTCGGCAGTAGTTCTCCTGCTTGTCGCACTTCCGCGACCCGTGCGCGATACTTATCGACCACAGCCATCTTTGCTCAGGCGGCACTTATGTGACGATGAGCCGCGCTTCGATTTCCGCCGCGACTCGCGCAGGGCGCGCACCAATCACCGGCCGCCGTGATGAACAGGGTACGGAGCGTGACGATGAGAGACTTCAACGTGCCCGACACCCACCTCAAGCGCCTTGAACAAGCGGCTAGGGCACGGGCCTCACGTTCCTTGCCGGCACTCTCGCTCACCTTATTGATCTTCACACCGGGACAGCCATCCATCGTTGCCGCCGAGGAGCGCACCATGACCCTGACGCTAACGTCGCAAGCCTTCCGACAGAACGGCGAAATTCCCGCGCAGCATACATGCCAGGGCGCCGATGTATCGCCGCCGCTCGCGTGGTCCGGCGTGCCCGCAAACACAAAAAGCCTGGCGCTGATCGTCGACGACCCTGACGCGCCGGACCCGGCCGCGCCGAAAATTACCTGGGTACATTGGGTGCTCTACAACATCCCGCCGACGGCAACTCGGCTTCCCGATGGCGCTGCGGCGCAGGCTTTGCCGGGCGGTACACTCGAAGGCATCAATGACTTCAAGCGTGCCGCTTATGGGGGCCCGTGCCCTCCCGTGGGACGCCACCGTTATTTCCACAAGCTGTATGCGCTCGACACCGTACTGCCCGATTTGAAAGGGCCCAGCAAGGCGGCGCTTGAAAAGGCCATGCGGGGGCACGTACTAACGCACGCGGAACTAATCGGCACCTATCAGAAGCGATGAGCGATGCGTCGTTGCATGAATTGGGATTGAGGACAAAGGAAATCCAGTGGTGCCGACACGTTATCCACGCGCGTCAGGCAGAGATCGGCCGAGGGTGAGTCAAAACTCAGGCTCACGCCTCTCGTTCAAAAGGTCGGCTTTCGAGAAGGGCCTACAACGGCTTGATGGCGTGTCGGGAAGGGTAAAGTGACCCCTCAAAACCTTCAACTTTTGCGTTTTGACACACCCTCGGCCACAAGCGGTCACTGAGGACCTGAAATTCACGGCCGGAAAGCAGTCGTTCGAGCTTGATGACGTTGAAATTCCTGATGTCGGATGTACGTTCACAAGAGCGTTTGATTCTGATCAAATCGCGACGACAAAGACGATACACACTGTAATCTCGTCGCTGTGGACAACCGGTTTGATATCGAGGCGGAACCGTGAGCAGCTCATACGTCAGCCAGAATGCGCCGTCAGGATTCGATCGTATATTGGTCGCGGTGGACCTGTCACCGTCATCCCTGCGGGCATTGGAATTCGTCAGAAATATCGCCCCAACTACTGCGCACATTCGCCTCGTGAGCGTTGCCGACAATCCTCGGACGCTTAGTCCTATGCCTCCGAAGGCGAGTGCGGAACTGTATGCCGCACGCGCGGAACTTCTGCGTGACGCTGCAGATGCCCTCGTTCAGGCAAAGCACGTCTTTGCAGGTTGTAATTTTCTCCTCGAAGAGGATGTAGTCGACCTTTCGAAGCGAGGTGGCGACATCGCCACGGCATTGATCGATGCTGCCGACGACTGGCGTGCCGATCTTCTGGTTGTCGGCGCACGTCAGCATCATGGACTACTGCGCTGGGTCGAAGGCACAGTGTCCCAGCCACTGACAATACATTCCCGATGCTCGCTCCTGATCGTGCCGCCTTCCCACGAGGAAAAGTTGGCGCGCCCCCCGCAACGGGTTCTGATCGCGATCGACGGAAGCGCGCCGTCGTTCGAGGCTTTGAGGTACGGCATGCGGTTTGCGAAGCCGGAAGTCAACATGCGGGCGGTCTATGTCGTCGATCGCGCGGTGCGTCTGACGGATTTTGTACCCATTCATGTGCTTGAAGACGCGTTTATCGAAGAGGGCAAAGCGGCGCTTGCCACAGCGGCGGAAGTATTTGCGGGTTCGTCCTGTCACTGCGATACCGCACTCATCAGTACCAAGCAGACAGGAGACGACATCGCCCACGCGATCGTTCGCCAGGCAAGTCACTGGAATGCTGACCTTCTGGTCATGGGCACGCATGGCCGACGTGGAGTAGCGCGATGGCTACTGGGCAGCGTCGCGGGCCGTGTCGCGCATATTACGCAGACGCCCTTGCTGCTCGTTCATGCCCAAGACTCGTGACACAACGTGTCGATGAGGCACTGCGCATGAAGCGATATGCCAGCCTGCTCCAATGGATCGTGCAATGCTGCGAGCGTTTATGGCGAACTGGGGGAACGGGTGACCGGGAAGCGGACCTCGACGCCCAACCCCCGGCCGTCAATGCCCGATGTATAGGTTAGATGTCCGTCGAGGCGAACCACAATCCGAGCGACGATCGAGAGACCCAATCCACTACCACTTTGACGACTTCCCCCAGCCCGGAAAAAGCGATCGCTCAGACGCAACCGGTCCTGCTCCGACACACCTGGGCCGTTATCTCGCACAAGCAGTAGGGTCGCCTCCGACGTTCTCCGGGTGACGACCTCGACACTACCTCCCGTCTCGCCATACTTGATAGCGTTGTCTACCAGATTGTCCAGCAGGATACGCACGAGTGCGGGCTCCGCTAACATCGTCACGTGTGTATCTCCGTTCAGGACTAACCCGATGCCTTTGGACGACGCATTCGCTTCGTGAGCAGTGATGCATTCGCGGGCAACGGCATCCAGCTCCACGGTCAAAGCTGGTGCGGGTACACCTTCGTCAAGTCTCGCCAGCAACAGAAGTTGATCCGCCAGATGTGTGCTCCTATCGACACCTTCAACGACCCGCTGCATCGCGAGGCGTTGTTTTGCCGGATCCCGCGTGGTAAGAGCGACCTGTGCCTGAACCTTGATCGCCGCCAGTGGCGACTTGAGTTCGTGTGCAGCATCGGCCGTGAAGGCCCGCTCACGGTCGAGTGACCCTCGCAGCCGCGAAAACAGAACGTTGAGCGCGTCGACCAAGGGACGCACTTCGGCAGGTGTGCGACGCATATCGATGGGGTCCAGATTGCCGGCGTTTCTGGCACCGATGGCCCGCGAGAGTGTTTTAAGCGGCGCGAGGCTGCCGCCAATGCCCACCCAGATCAACAATGCGAGAACCGGCAGCGCATAAGCAAGCGGCTTCGCGATGCGGCGCGCCACTCCGGCGCCCAGATCGGCGCGGCTATCGCTACGTTCAAATACCCGCACACTCCTGCCACGCGCCGCGTCATGGAGCACGTAGGTATTCCATTTGAGCGAGTCGTATTTCGCTACAGCGCCCACCGCTGCCTGAGACGACGGCGGCTCCTTCGCGGCGGCACGCGGCAAACCGGGGCTCGCTGCAAGCAAGCGCCCTTCGGCGTCGCGCACTTCATAAAGGAGCCGGCGTGACAGGTCATCGTCGCCGTCATCATCGGATACATGGAACCCATCTTCGGTAAGCGCCGCGAGATCATTGGTATCCACGAGCGTGAGTGTGCGAGCGGCCTGTTCGATTCGCGCATCGTCCCATTCACCGACTTCATGAATGGCCTGGCGGTAACTTGAAACGAGGGCTGCGACCCAGACGACCGAGACGCTCGCCAACACAAGTAGCATAAGGCGTTGACGGATTGACCGTGTCACGACGTCTTCTCCACAACGTACCCAACGCCCCTGATCGTCCTGATCAGTCCAGGTCCCAGCTTTTTGCGCAGATTGGAGATGTGCACCTCAACGGCATTGCTCTCCACCTCTTCCTGCCAGCCGTAAAGACTTTCCTCAAGGCGGGCGCGGGAGAGCGGCGTACCTTGGTGGGTCAGCAGCTCGATCAGCACAGCACATTCCCGTGAAGTCAATGGCTGGCGCAGACCGTTGCGTGTGACCGTGAACGTCGAGGGATCGACGCTCAGATCCTGATACTCGATCGTCTCGACGCTGCGACCATGCGCGCGGCGCAAAAGCGCACGGCAGCGCGCAATCAGTTCAGTGAGATCAAAGGGCTTGCCGAGGTAATCGTCGGCGCCGGCGGTCAGGCCTCCTACCCGGTCCGCTACCGTGTCCCTTGCGGTCATGACTAGAACGGGCGTATCGTCGCGACGGGCTCGCAGCCAATCCAGCAACTCAGTTCCAGATAGTCTCGGCAGACCGAGATCGAGCACCACCAGTTCGTACTCTGTTGTGGTCAGCGCCAGCATCGCCTCCCGGCCATCGTGCGCCCAGTCGACCGTCATTCCGGCGTCGCGCAGACCTTCTTCGACGCCGCTTCCTATCAAATCATCATCTTCGACCAGTAACACGCGCATTTCGTCGCACTCCAAAAGGAACAGGCAGGCAGCGGAGCCTGCTGCAAAGTAACCGCCCGGATCATCAGCTTCGATCGTCAAGTCTAATCCCGCTCCGCATGCCTGCGCGAGGGTGTTCTGCTTAAGATTCCCTTCAGGCTCGCGTTGCAGCATGCATCTGTAAATAGCACCGTCGATATTGTTTCAACCCACCTGACTATGGAGTTCCACGTGAAAACGATGAATGTTCGCCTCGCCGCTGCAGTTGCCCTGATTGCGCTGCCGTTTGCCGCACATGCGACCGGATCCTGCACTACCGAACCGAAAACGAAATGGATGCAGGACAAGGAAGTTTCGAACCAGCTGGAGAAGCGGGGTTACCAGGTCAAGCGGGTCAAGACTGAGGGAAGCTGCTATGAGGTCTATGCATTGGACAAGAAGGGTAATCATCACGAGATGGTTGTCAATCCTGTCGATGGCAAGCCTGTCAGCGAGGAGGTCAACGAATGAGTTCCCTGAGCCGAGAGGAAGGCGACGCCTCCCGATCAACGCTAGTGTGGGACCTGTTCGTACGAGTGTTCCATTGGGGTCTTGTGGGTGCATTTGGTGGTGCATACGTTTTGAGCGAAGACGGCGGAACCGTCCATCATGCCCTCGGCTACGCGGTTCTTGGGTTGGTGGCGGCTCGTATCCTGTGGGGCTTCGCGGGAAGTTATCACGCCCGCTTCGCCAACTTCGTACCGACGCTGCGTGCATTTGCCGAATACACAAGAGCCATGCTGGCGGGCCGCGAGCGGCGGTACCTCGGGCATAACCCCGCGGGTGGGGCAATGATCATTGCCCTTCTTATGCTACTCACCGCGACGGGCGTGACCGGATGGTTGCTCACGACCAATGCATTCTGGGGTTCCGAAGCGCTGGAAACTCTCCACGGGGTATGCGCCAACGCAGTGCTGGTGTGTGTCGCAGTTCATGTCGGTGGCGTTTTGCTGGCAAGCTGGCGTCACCGGGAGAATCTGGTCGGCGCGATGCTTACCGGCCGCAAGCGCAAAGATTAAAACCTCTCCGGCTGGTACAAGTGCACCGGCCGGCTATTCGCGGTTAGACAAGTTCGCCCGGAAATCCCCCCAAGGTTCGCCTATGGTTGCAGGTCCGGTCCGGCGCTCAAGTCCGCCAGTTTCCAGATGCTTTTTACTGCCGCCTGAAGCGGAACCTATGCTCGTTCAGAAGGTGTGCCCAGTCGAGCTTCATGAAGATGAACACCAATCCCAACAACACCAGTTGGGAAGCGATGAAATAAGCGCCCAGATACCCGCCTTCCAGCTCTGTCTCCGGATCGACGTGCGAATGCGTCAACTGCGCGAGGTGCGTCCAGACCGCATAGCTTGCGAGACGCCCAAAAAAGAAAGGCACGCCGATGAGCCACAGGCGTAACCTGGTCAGCCCGTATGCAATGAACAGGTAGTTCGATGGAAATGGACTGAATGCATACAGCAGCAGTGCCCCCGCGGTGACCGCTTTCCTTTTTTCCAGCCAGACCTTCACCACGTCGATGTTTTGCCGATCCGCTTCGCGCATCAGGTGTCCGCGCACGAGCCAACCGGAGCATTGCGCGAGAATCAGGCGTCCCGTCGTGGCAGCGCTCGCCGCGACGACGGCGAGAAGCAGCGGATTCTGCTCGGGATGATTGAAACCCATCCACGACATCGCTATCCACGTCGGAGGCGCGAATGCTGGAATAAGGTTTAGCAGCAAAATGGCCACGAAAAGCACTGCCATCGTCATCACAGGAGGACTCTCCGCAAGTCAATTTTGTGCGTGCTATACGCCCGCATCAAGGACTGAGCAGCGCAACCAGTCCAAACAGTCGCGCTAGGGCAGGAACGGTCATCAAAAGCAGTAGCGCTACCCCCGTTGTGATCAGAACAATCCGAAGGTAGTGATTCTGCTGAGGCGCATGGGCACCGCTTCCCGACTGCGGCAACACACGGATCACGAAGATCAACACGACGTTGCAGGTTACAAGTGCCACGAATGCGAGTGTGCGGGCGAAGGGCAGTTGGTAGCCATGAGACAGCAGGCCAGCGTACAGACCCAGCACCAGCATGGCGGCCACAGCGCCTGCCGCCGCCCCTTGAGCCAGTGCGCGATTCGATAGCAGCCGCGCGCCGGCGCGGCGTGGTGGCAGACGCATCAGGTTCTCGCGCTCAGGCTCGTTCTCGAACACGACCGAGCACACTGGATCGATAACCAGTTGCAAAAAAACGATATGGACCGGCGCTAGCATCGGCGGCCAGCCGGCAAGAACCGGAATCATGCTGGCGGCTATCATCGGAATGTGAACGGCAACCGTGTAGCTGATCGCTTGCACGAGATTGGCGTAGATACGCCTTCCTAGCCGGATCGCTGACACGATCGGCGCGAAGTCGTCACGCAGCAGGACCAGCGAGGCTACCTCGCGCGCAACTTCGGCGCCGCGCAGCCCCATCGCAATGCCGATGTGCGCCGCCTTAAGCGCGGGCGCGTCGTTCACACCGTCGCCCGTCATCGCGACCACCTGGCCACTCTCCCGGAACGCGTTGACGAGCCGTAGCTTCTGCTCCGGTTTGACGCGGGCGAATGCGTCAACGTTCTTTATGGCATCGCGAAGCTGTGCGTCGTCCATCGCTGCCACTTCCTGGCCGGTCACGATCCGCGCGCCGTCGATGCCGACTTCGGTCGCAATGGCCCGCGCTGTCGACGGATAGTCGCCGGTAATCATCACCACGCGGATGCCGGCTGCCTGGCATTCTGCGATGGCACCTGCGACCTCCGGCCGAACCGGGTCCAGCAGGCCGACCAGCCCCACGAAAGAGAACTCGAAGTCATGCTGCTGTTCCGGCCAATCGGGACGTGAGTGCCGCGCCTTGGCTACCCCAAGCACCCGCAGCCCACCCGCGGCCGTCTGCGCGGCCTGATCAAGAACAGTCTGCGTTTCCAGTTCGCCCAGGTGACACAAAGCACAGACCGCTTCTGGCGCGCCCTTGCAGGCCACTGCGTGATGGTCGAGTTCTGGCGCGTGCCATACGTGGGACATGGCCGGCAATTCCGGCGAGAGAGCGTACTCGTGAACCAGCGACCAGTCCTCGTGGAGACGTCCCGTGCCAGCGAGCCCAACCCGGCCTGTTTCGTGAAATGCCAGCTCCATTGGATCGACCGGTTCGATTTCGCTGGCGAGAACCAGATATTCGATAAGTTCGTGATACGCCTCATCAATACGCTGAGTGGCCTGATCAATGACTTGCCGCTTTCCTTGCGCGAAGAGCACTCGCACGGACATGCGGTTTTGCGTCAATGTGCCCGTCTTGTCGACGCACAGCACTGAGGTCTGGCCAAGGGTTTCGATGGCGCTCATGCGGCGCGTCAGCACGCCTTCGTTGGCGATGCGGCGAGCCCCTAGTGCCATGAACACGGTTAGTATCACCGGAATCTCTTCGGGAAGAATCCCCATGGCCAGCGTGATCCCGGCGAGCACGCCCGGAAGCCATTCCCCGGAGCGCCAGCGATAGGCCATGACGAGCAGCAGACACAGTGCGATCGCAGCCAGCGCAAAGCGATTGACGAATGTTCTCGTCTCCAGTTGCAGCGGCGAGCGGGTTTCCGTGATGCCGGTCAACGACTTGCCAATGCGACCGAGCGTCGTATTCGACCCCGTCGCAGTCACGACCATCTGCCCCTGGCCCTGCACCACCATTGATCCAAAAAAAAGCTGCCCGCCAGGATTTTCCTCCGGATGAGCATCGGGTCGTGCCACGGACTTGTTCACCGAAACTGACTCGCCTGTCAGTAGCGACTCATCTACGCTCAGTTCGTGAGCTTCCGTCACGGAGCCGTCAGCGGGCACGCGTGCGCCTTCGTCGACGAAAATCACGTCGCCAGGCACCAGTTCGGCAGCGGAAACCAGTTGCCGTTGCCCGTCCCGAAGGACCTGCGCGCGGGGCGCGGACAGCTCGCGAAGAGAGTCGAGAACCCGCGCGGTGCGGTGACTTTGAAAAACCGTGAGAAAGACGATCCCCATCACGAACGCGAGGAGCGTCACCGCTTCCGAAACATCCCCGAGCACAAAATAGATACCGCTCGCGGCGAGCAACAGAAGGAACATCGGCTCACGGAGTACCTCCCACAGGGTCTGCAACCAGGTGCGCCGCGCCGTTGAGTCCACGACATTGCGTCCGAATTTGGCACGCTGCGCCTCCACCCGCGCGCTCGACAGCCCACGCTTCCTGTCGGCGTGCACGACCGGCGGTGCCGGTTCGATGCTGTCAGAGGTTACGTCCGGGACGCGCTCAACGGGATTTGTCTGCATTCTGGTGTCCATCAGTACGCGGATTGCGACACGGAACAGGCCGCTCAGGGACGGCCCATATCTGGACAGCTCTTGCAGATGTGCACGACTCCGCGACGGTCCGGATCTTCCCAGTAGAAACGCAATTCAGCCCCGCCACGTGCGGGCACCTGGATCTTTCTGGTTTCGATGATGTGGCGCGTTTGTGCCCTGATCTGATAGCGCCCTGCCGGTAGCCGGACGAAGAGAAACGGTCCTTCTGTGCGAATGGTCAGGACCGATCGTCCGGCTCCCGACGTTATCGTCACATCGATGTCGGACAGATAACTCCCTGTCTTCGACGCAAACGTCATGCGAAGGTTGTAGTTTGCGGCGGCGGCGCGAAATGCCTGAACCTCATCTTCGCCCACACCGCCAGTTATGTAGGAGATGCCGTTCTGCGAAGCGGGTTGCGGTAGCGATTGTGCGAGTGCAGCACCACTTACACAGGTGAAGAAGAGGAAAGGTAGAAGCATCGAAAAGTGGGCATTCCTGAACATGACAATCCTCGATATGCGAACTTGCTGGCGACGCGGGCGACCGAAATCCTGGTTTGTTGACGTCCGGACAAGGAATGGTCAATCAGCTGCCGACATGTGTCCTGCGTGGACAACGTATCCATTTTCAGAATGACGCCAGGCGAACACGCAGGCGTTGACCTACATCAAGCAGCGGACTTCCGGGTGAAATAGCCTGAACTCAGCGATCCGTTGTTGCAGCGTTGCGCGGCCGAAGATCTGACTGTCGGATACCCGGAGGTGGATGATGATCAAGCTGATTCCAGTGCGGTGGAGCATCCTGGGTGCACTGCTGATATTTTCGTCTTCCGTTGTCGTAGCCAAGGAGCTGGCGACCATCGATACGCATACCCAGCGATATGGTTCTCACATCGCCATTTCGGCTTACGACGATCCCCTCGTGAAAGGCGTGACCTGCTATGTCTCAGAGTCGCATTCCGAGGGCGCACTGGGAAGTGGACGAATCTCCCGCGGGACGGATCTGACGGCATCCTGCCATCAGACAGGCGACATCCGGGTTGCCGAAAGTGTGCCCAGACAAGCACAAGTATTCACTGCTGAGTCAGATCCAACTTTCGACTCGCTCCATATAATCCGGGTGCTGGACACCGAACGTCACTCGCTTGTCTACTTCACGTACAACGAAGACGAGGTTGCAGGAGACTTGCCGGGTCGCATCTATGTGATCCGTTTGCCGGCAGGTCCCAGGATGCCCACCAGACAGTAACTGCCATGAACTCCACTTCGTTCTGCGTGCACAGACGCGCTCCGTGGGTGAAAGCGGGGACCACCTATGCCCTCCTTGTCTTCGCGATAGGATTCGCTCTCGGTGCAATACGCGTCCTGGTGCTGGTGCCGCATCTCGGCGCAACTGCCGCCGTGGTACTGGAAACGCCAATCATGCTTGCGGCCAGTTGGAAGGTTGCGCGATGGAGTGTGCAGTGGTTCAATCTGCAACCCGATTGGCGTAGTCGTCTCCTTATGGGGATCGTGGCCTTCATCGTTCTCGTGGTCGCAGAACTTGGTGTCGCTGTGTTCGCGTTTGGTGAGTCTCCGGCACAGTATGTTTCGGGTATCGGGTCGATCGCTGGAGGGATCGGCTTTGCGGCACAGATCTGCTTTGCCGGATTCCCCTGGCTACAAGCCTACCGACATTGAGCGGCTACGAGGATCAACATGGAAATCAATTCGCGAGATTTTCGGGTCCCGGAAGGCGGACGGATCAAGCTCGACAAATGGCCGACGAAGGTAGAGCCCGCGAACAGTTCACGGGAACCAGTACATGAAGGCCTACGAGGAATGCCTCAATGCGAGCAGCACCCAGCGCGCTCCCTGGTACATCGTTCCAGCCGACGACAAGGAGAACGCGAGGCTGATCGTGTCGAAGATCGTTCCTGAGACGCTTGAGGAACTTGAAATGACCTATCCGAAGGCGAACGCTGAACGCAGAAAGGAATTGCAGTCAATTCGTGCGCAGCTCGAGAAATGAGGAATGGGAGCTGAGCGAAGTCAGGATTGCAAGCGAGGCCCGCTCCGAAGAATGCGGTAGAAGTATGGCATGCCAGGCCGGTGCCAGTTACAGATCGAACCGAGCTGCGCACAAGCTAGCCGGCCAATCACTCGCTCGTACAGTCAACGCCGTGCTGCGCGGAATAGCTGCGAACGGCATCTGTCACGGTCTCGAAAAAGTGTGTTTCGTCAAACATTTCAAAGAGTCCGTAGGCTCGCAGTCGGTCTTTCACCGGGCCTTTCATTTCCGCAAAATACAGAGCAATGTTCGCTGCTACAAGCTCTTGATAAAGCCCAGAGAGCATGTCGGCAGCCGTCACGTCGATATCGGTGATCGGCTCCGAGGCGACGACCAACCAGGCTGGTGGTTGAGATGCCTGCGCGATCGCCTGTCGCACGTGCTGGCGAAATATGTCCGCATTTGCAAAAAAAAGTGGTGCATCCCACCGAATCAACAGAAGACCGGGGACTTGCTTTGCATCAGGGTGCCGCACAACATCGTGATACCCGGGTCTTCCGTCAATCTTGCCCAATACGGCATCGTAAGGGTGCCACGCGCGCCAAATGAATGACAGCAGCGACAAGCCGATTGCGATGAAAATGCCCTGTACGACGCCGACAGTCAGGACACCTGCGAAGCAGGCCATGGACAACGTGAACTCACTGCGGCGCATTCGATAAAGACGAGTCACGTTTCCAAGATCGACGAGCGAAAATGCGGCGGAGACAATGACGGCGGCAAGCGCCGCGTTAGGCACGTGAGTTAGCAATGCCGGGGCCGCGATTAGCAGAAATGCGATGCAGAGCGCGGACACAACGCAGGTCAACTGTGTCTTTGCACCGGCTGCCTCGGCAACTGGCGTTCGAGACGCACTACTGCAGACGGGGACACCCTGCAACAGACCGGCCGCGATATTGGAAACGCCAAGCGCCACCAGTTCCTGGTTCCGGTTGACCGTGTAGGCGCCACGCAGGGCAAACGCTCGGGACAAGACGCTCATATCGGCGAACGACACGAGAGCAATCGCGACCGCCGCACCGATCAACGCCTGTACATCCTGCAGCGACACCGCGGGAAGGTGAAACATCGGCAAACCCTCAGGTAGCCGGCCTACGACAGCAATGCCGGCGCGGGTCTCCGGTTCGAGCAACCAGACTGCTGTGGTTGCCGTGGCCACGACAATCAAGGTACCTGGCAATGCAGTCGCGTACCGTTTGAGCGATACCATCGCCGCCAGACACGACAAGCCAATCGCACAGGCAACCCAGTTTACTTTCCCGGCGGCGACACCATGGATTACGCTAGCCACATCGTCCAGAAAAGTACCGCCTGGAATCGCAAATCCAAACAATCTGGAAAACTGGCCCGCGAACAGTGTCAATGCAATCCCGTTGAGATAGCCGTATTGAATTGGCTTGGAAAGAAGGTCTGTTACAAAGCCCAGCCTGAACAGTCCGATCAGGACGCAGAAGATACCCGACATAATTGCCAGCACTCCGGCGAGTGCAAGAGCCGATTCTGGACGGCCGCCAGCGAGAGGAACCACAGCAGCCGCAATCAGCACCGTCAGTGCAGAGTCGGGACCGAGAACGAGAATTCGACTTGGGCCGAAAATGGCATATGCGATCAGGGCGGCGATGCTTGCATATAGGCCACCGACGCCTGGCAGCCCGGCGGCTTGCGCAAAGCTGAGTCCGGTAGGCACGAGTACTGCCGTCAGCACGATGCCGGCGAACACGTCTTTCGTGAGCCAGCCGGGCTCGTAGGTTCGCAACGTAGAGGCTGCCGGTATCCAGCGCCATATCCCTTTCGGTGGCTGTTCAGTGCGACGCCATAGATGTGGATGGTGTGGCATATGCGTGTGCAGGATTCGGGAAGCTGTGCAAGAGACCGCAGGAACACGGACATCACGCGCTATGGCACCTTTACTCTGGAAGCAAGTTTTTGCTGTATTGCCCGGATTGCGCTACCGCCAGCAATCATCCTGTTTGACATCGATCAACCTGGGCGAGATCGGACTTGCCGCACGGATCCGCCGTTGCCGGACTTGTTCTTCTGGGTATTCAACCTATGCTGAGCCTATCACGACCAGGACGGCTCGTTTTGAGGAATGGCTTTCTGCGGTCACTCGAATTCTGAAATACCTCAAACCGGACAGTGACGACTGGCTGCTTCGGGTCGATGAACAGCGCCCGCCGACGGCGGTAGTGTGAGGCTGACCGGTTTGCGGCAGTCTCGCTGCCGCGCTCGATGCCGGCTAACATGATGACTGGCATCCGGACTCGATGCATATCCGGACCGGGTCATCCGATCGACATTGGGGCGGGGCCGTGACCATCCGCAAGCCGTGGATTCGCGCACTCGCGTTCTGCGTAGCGGGGTCGCATTGGCAGGTGAGGTCAAGGTGATGATTTCGGGTGGGTTCGCGTCGTCCTATCGCGAACTGGGCCCGCAATTCGAGGAGGCGACCGGCCGTAAGCTAATCACCGTCTTGGGGGCCCGCAGTGGGTACGGCCGCGAATGCGATCCCTGTGCGGCTTGCGCGCGGCGAGTGAGCCGACGTGCTGATCGTGGTTGGGTATGTACTCGACGATCAGATCAATGCCGACAAGGTCTTGCCTGACAGTATGGTGGACTTCGCACGCTCGGCAATCGGCATGGTGGTTCGCGAGGGGAAGCCGAAGCCGGATATCAACTCGGCCGACGCATTGCGGCAAGCGTTGCTCGCAGCAAAGTCGATCGTCTATCCGGACAGCCCCAGTGGCGTCTATGTTGGCAGCGAACTGTTCCGGCGTCTCGGCATCGCGGAGCCGATGGAGAGCAAGAGCCGCATGATTCCGGTCGCGCAGGTCGCCGAGGCCGTCGCGAATGGAGAAGCTGAGATCGGAATTCAGCAGGTCGTCGAACTGTTGTCGGTGAAGGGGGTGACGGTGGTCGGCAGTTTGCCCGGAGAAGTGCAGAGGTACACGGTGTTCTCCGGGCGCATCGCCACCAATGCGAAAAATCCGGCCGGCGCAGAGGCGCTGATCCATTTTCTGTCGTCACCGGACGCGGCGCCCGCAATTTCGAGGACGGGGCTCGAACCGCTTTCGGCGACGCCTACGAAATGAGCGAAAACGCGTGTCCTATTCGCCGTTCGACCTGAGTGGCCGGCGACTTTCCGGGAACGGCCATCCAGTCAGCCGTAGAATTGTTTAGCTGTCCGCTGTCGAGGGCAAGACGAGGCGTTCGCTATGACGCTGCTACCTTCAGTTAGGAACTCCTTGCGACTTTCGGTCCATGCTCTGGTCACTGGTCCGGAAACTCGACTATTGATGGAGTTCTCTGCGCACAGATCGCCGCAAGAGATATGCTCGGATCTGGTGTACGGGGGAGTTGAGGCGGGAGATTGAAGGCGGTGGAGGTTTTAGCTGAGAATCTGATTGTCGAAGTCGGAAACCAGCAAACAACAAACCATCCACCATGAACAAG
>NZ_VOSW01000048.1 GCF_009690905.1 Paraburkholderia madseniana | reverse complement strand
CATCCTCACCCTTGACCTGAGGAGCGAAAATCACTGACCATAAAGTGTCAATGATGTCCCCGCACGTCTGTCAACCATGTCCCCGGTCTATACACAGCCGGCAAAGAGAAGTAGGTGCCGCCCCGCAGAGGGGCAACACTAATAGACCACTACCAATTCAAGGAAAGGCCAAAGCCCCAAGAACACTGACAAACAAGCGCCGCGCAAGGCAAAAAAAACAGCAAAAAACTAAGCAGCAACTCCAACAACAACGTTGCGCCTCTCCTCCACCATCTCCTCAATCAATCCAGCAAGCACATCCACCGCAGGATCCCGATTAACGGAAGCCCGATGCAACTCAAGGTCAGCCGCAGGCAAAACCGGCAGCCCATCCCGAACCCCCAGCACCCGCCAGTTATCCGGCAAAGTACACCGATCGATAATAGTGACAGCCGCCCCATGATTAACAGCAACCTTAATCCCAGTAGGACTCTGACTGGTATAAACAACCTGATACTGCCGCTCAAGCGCGGCAAGCGCTTCAAGCCCCCGTTGCCGATAACAGCAAGTTTCAGGAAACAGCGCCAGCGGCACAGGAACCCCAGGTTCCAAAACAAAATCCCGATGCGCCGCCCACACCACTTCCTCACGCCCGAGATGCCGCCCACTGGTCTGCGACCCATGCCGCACCACTAGCGCCAGATCCAACTCCCCAGCCTGCAACCGTTCCAGCAACTCCAACGACATCCGGCAATGAATATGCGGCCGCGCGCCCGGCCTAAGCGCATAAAACTTCTTGAGCAACTCAGGCAGCCATAACTCCGCATAGTCCTCCGGCAACCCAAACCGGATCACCCCATCACTATTACTCCGGTTCAGCGCAGCAATCGCCTCGTTCTGCACTTGAATAATGCGCCGCGCGTGAATCAAAAAATTCTCGCCATCGCGCGACAAAGCCAACCGCCGGCTGTTACGCAGAAACATGTGCGTTTCCAGCCGGTCCTCCAGCGTGCGGATCCGCAAACTGATGGTCGACTGTGTGCGGTGCAGCAATTTGGCCGCCGCGGTAAACCCGCCGCTATCGACCACGGCAACGAACGCCCGCACCAGTTCGGGGTCCAGAGAACTCAGTTTCGACCAATCGGGTCCGCTGATGGAAGCCATCGGAATTACTCGCTTTCCAAAGAAATTTGGCGATCAAAACATGGGGGCGTCAGTGAGGTGATTGTTGTCGAAAACAATTCGCGTCACAAATCAGTCTGAACCCCTAATCTGGAGTCCCGCCGTGTCAGTCCTTCCTCTTGCCGATGCCGAATGCAACGATTTGAGCGACATCGTCGATACCGGGCGCTATCCGTTGCACGATCCGGACCACCCTCGCATGCGCGAGCTGATCGCAAGCTGCCGCGCCCACCTGGCGGGCAACGGCAGCGCGGTGCTGCACGGTTTTCTGCGTCCCAAGGCGCTCGTCCAGGCGCGGGCCGAGGGTGTGGCGCTGGCGGCCAAGACCTACTTTTCGACTCGTAAGGTCAACGCCTACTTCACGGCGGACGATCCGTCGCTGCCCGCCGACGATCCGCGCCGCGTCTTCATGGACCGCACCAGCGGCTTCGTCACCCGCGATGTCATTCCCGCCGATGCGATCGTGCATCGCATCTATGTGGCTCTCGCGATGAAGCGCTTCGTTGCCGCCTGCCTCGGTGAAGCGCGTGTCTGGGAATACGCGGACCCCTATGCCGGACTGGTTCAGAACGTCATGCCACCGGGCACCGAACAGCCGTGGCACTACGACACCAACGAATTCATCGTCTCGATGATGACGCAACAGCCGGAGGCGGGCGGCGATTTCGAGTATTGCCCGAACATCCGTTCGCCCCAGGGCGAGAACTATGGCGACGTGGGCAGCGTGGTGCGCGGCGAGACCCGTGCGCCGATCAACGTGATCACGTTGCAGCCCGGCGATCTGCAACTGTTCAAAGGCCGTTTTTCGCTGCACCGCGTCACCAAGGTGCAAGGCGGAATCGACCGGCATACGGCGATCTTCGCGTACTCGCAGAAGCCCGGTGTGATCGGCAGGCTCGAACGCACGCGCCAACTGTATGGACGCGTGTCAGAAATGCATCTGGAAGCCGAGCAACGGCTCGTGCGCGCCGACAACCTCGTCGATTGAAGCTGTTTTTCTAAAACCATCCCACGTCCCCTTCAAAACCATGACGATTATTCGCCCGACCCACCGCCCGGAAGATTGCGAACCGACCGTGGAGGAAATCGCGCAGATCCAGCGTGACCGGCTTGCAGCCGTGCGCCGTGAACTGAAAAAGCGTGATTTGACCGCCGCGATCCTGTTCGACCCCACGCATATGCGCTATGCGACCGGCTCGCGCAACATGCAGGTCTATTCGATGCGCAATCCCGCGCGCTATCTGTTCGTACCGGCTGAAGGCAAGGTCGTGCTGTTCGAATACGCCGGTTGTGATTTTCTAGCCGACGGACTCGATACCGTCGACGAAGTGCGGCCCGCCACCGCGATTTCCTATTACTTCTGCGACGACATGCTGGGCCGCGTCACCGAACGCTGGGCCGACGAAATCGACGAGCTGGTCAAGCAGAGCGGCGGCGGCAAACGCATTGCCATCGAAAGCGCGACGTCGGCGGCGGCCTTTGCGTTGCAAGCGCGCGGCTATCAGATCAGCGACGCGCAGGAACCGCTCGAACGGGCCCGTTCGATCAAAGTGCCCAACGAGATCAAGATGATCCGTTCATCGTTGCGTGCCGCGGAAGAGGGCGTGCGTAAGCTGGAAGCCGCACTCGTGCCTGGCATCAGCGAAAACGAACTCTGGTCGCATCTGCACAAGCACATTATCGAAACGGACGGCGACTACGTGGAAACACGTTTGATCAGCTCCGGTCCGCGCACCAATCCGTGGTTCCAGGAAAGCAGCCCGCGCAAGATCCAGACAGGCGAACTTGTCGGTCTCGACACGGACGTCGTGGGGCGCTTTGGCTATTACGCGGACTTCTCGCGCACCTTCCTGTGCGGCGACGGTCCCGCCACAGCGGCACAGAAGACTGTCTATAAGCTCGCTTATGAACAGGTGCATTCGAACATGGAGAACGTGCGCGCCGGCACCACCTTCCAGGAGTTCATCGCAAAGGCCTGGAAGATTCCCGGCCCTTACCAGGCGCGCCGCTATTTCGCGCTCGCGCATGGCGTCGGCATGACCGGCGAGTATCCGTACATCGTCCATCGCGAGGACAACGACGCCAAGGGCTATGACGGCGTGATCGAGCCCGGCATGACGCTGTGCATCGAAAGCTATATCGGCCATGAAGATGGCGGCGAAGGCGTCAAGCTGGAAGAGCAGGTGTATGTGCGCGACGACGGCCGCGTGGAACTGCTGTCCGACTATCCGTTCGAGAAGCGCCTGCTCGCTTGAGCGCATGGCGTGTCCTCACCGGCATGTGAGGCAGAGGTTCGGCCTCTCGCGCATGCCGGCTCAATGCAATTCAACGCTCCAAGGGTGATCGACGATGCAATTCAGACAACTTCGGGCGGTGCTGAGCGCCGCCGCCATGACTTTGACCGGCGTCACCGCGCACGCTGCGGATAGCTGGTGCGCGCAAGGCAATACGGTGCATTTCGCCGGCATTACGTGGGAAAGCGGCTCCTTCGCGACTGAGGTGCTGCGGCAGATTCTGGAGAAGGGCTACGGTTGCAAGACCGATGTCGTGCCCGGCAGCACGGCCGCCACCGAAACCGCGCTCGCGCACAACGACGTGCAGGTGTGGGCCGAACAGTGGACCGGGCGCAGTGAGATCACCGCGAAGGCCGTGGCCTCGGGCAGCGTCAAGCTGGTGGGCGATACCTTGCCGGGCGGCACGAAGGAAGGCTGGTTCGTGCCGGAATACGTAGTGAAGGGCGATCCCAAACGCGGTATCAAGCCGGTCGCCGCAGGTCTTGTTTCGGTGACCGACCTGCCCAAGTACAAGAGCGTATTCGCCGACGACGAGGAACCGGACAAGGGCCGCTTTCTCAACTGTCCGACGGGTTGGGATTGCGAACGGGTCAACACGCGCTTGCTGAAGGTGTTGAATCTCGATGCGAGCTACACCAACTTCCACCCAGGCACGGGTGCCGCGCTCGATGCCGCTATCGCTTCCGCGTACCAACGCGGCGCGCCGATTGTGTTCTATTACTGGGGCCCGGCTGCGTTGATGGCGAAGTACAGGTTCGTCGAACTGAAGATGCCTGCCTATAACGACGCGTGCTGGAAGACGTTGCGCGACGAAAGCAGTACCTCGCAATGCGCTTCCTCGTACATGGTCTCGCATGTCACGGTAGGCGTATCCACACCGTTCTACGACGCCGACCCGCAACTCGTGTCGATGCTCGGCAAGGTCAAGTTTCCGATGGACTTCCTTAACAGCACGATCCTCGAAATGAGCACGAAGAAACTCGACGGCTCGGCCATGGCCACACAATTCCTGCGCGAGCATCCGGAGATGTGGAAGCAATGGGTGCCTTCCGACGTCGCGTCGAAAGTGCAGGCCGGACTTGCTGGCGCCTGACAGGCTGTAACGTCAGGCAGATTTCGACGGCACGAGCTCTTGCGGCTTCGTGCCGGACTGCAGGTGTTGTACGTCCTGTGGTCCACCTGTAGTGGAGGAGGGGTCATGCATTCGTTTTTTCTGCATCTTTCGATTGCCGACTGGGTGAACGACGCCGTGCAATCGTTCGTTACCCGCTACGGCGACAGCTTTCACCAGTTCAGCATTGCACTGCTGCGCTATGTGCTCGTGCCGCTCGAAGGCGCATTGCGCGCATTACCGCCATGGCTGATCCTGCTGGCGGTCGGCGCGGTGACGTGGAATGCGACGCGGCGCCTGAGCATTGCCGGTTTCTTCATGCTGCTGCTCTATGCGATCGGTTGCTTCGGTCTGTGGGAAAAGCTGATGCAGACCCTCGCGTTGATGCTGGTGGCGACCGTGCTGTCGGTCTCGCTGGGCGTGCCGCTCGGCATTCTCACCTCGCGCAGCGCATGGCTGCGGCGCGTGCTGTTACCCACGCTCGACGTCATGCAAACGCTGCCCAGCTTCGTCTATCTGATTCCGGTGCTGATGCTGTTCGGCCTCGGCAAGGTGCCGGCGATCCTCGCCACGATCATCTATGCGCTGCCACCGCTGATTCGCCTGACCGATCTCGGCATCCGCCATGTGGATAGCGAGGTGGTCGAGGCGGCGCGCGCCTTCGGCACGACGCGCTGGCAGTTGCTGGTGAACGTGCAGATGCCGCTCGCGCGACCCAGCATCATGGCCGGCATCAACCAGACGACGATGATGGCGCTCTCCATGGTGGTGATCGCCTCGATGATCGGTTCGCGCGGCCTCGGCGAAGATGTGCTCGCCGGCATTCAGACGCTCGACGTGGGCAAGGGGACGCAGGCCGGTATTGCCATCGTGATCCTCGCCATCGTGATCGACCGTATCAGCCAGGGCTATGGGCAGGACCGCCGCGCGCGACGGGTGTTGGCGCAGCGTAGAAAGGCCCGGGCGGCTTCGCGCATTCCTTATCGCGTGAGCAGCACGAATACGGATGAAACATCGGCGGCTGAAGGCGGGCTCGAAACCCGCACGGCCAAATGACAGGAACAGCAGGAAAAAGCGAGGAGAGCGACATGGCAGCGATTGAAGTCAACCACGTGTACAAGCTTTTCGGCCCGCCGGCCAGTCATACGCGCGTGCTGGACCTGTTGCGAAGCGGCAAGGGCAAAGCCGATGTGCTGGCCCAGACCGGTTGCAACGTTGGCCTGAACGACGTCAGCCTGAATATCGGCGCGGGCGAAATCTTCGTGATCATGGGACTGTCCGGTTCCGGAAAGTCGACCCTTGTGCGCCATTTCAACCGGCTGATCGAGCCGACCTCGGGCGAGATCGTGATCGACGGCTCAGATGTCATCAAGCTCGGCGCGCAAGGCCTGCGTGACCTGCGCCGCTATAAGGTCAGCATGGTGTTCCAGAATTTCGGACTGTTGCCGCATCAGACCGTGCTCGACAATACGGCGTATGCATTGCGTGTGCGCGGCGAAAGCAAGACCGAAGCCAACGAGAAAGCCCGTGTCTGGCTCGGCAAGGTGGGTCTGAACGGTTACGACGAACATTATCCGGACGAGTTATCCGGCGGCATGCGTCAGCGGGTTGGACTGGCCCGCGCGCTTGCCGCAGATACGGACGTCGTGCTGATGGACGAAGCATTCTCCGCGCTCGACCCGCTGATTCGCACGGAAATGCAGGACCAGTTGCTGCAATTGCAGGCTACGCTAAAGAAGACCATCGTGTTCATCACGCACGATCTCGACGAAGCGCTGCGGATCGGCAACCGCATCGCGATTCTGCGCGACGGCAAACTCGTGCAGGAAGGTACGCCCAACGAGATCCTGACGCGCCCCGCTGATGACTACGTGAGGCGTTTTGTCGAGCGCCGTTCGGATCGCGACACAGTCAGCCATTGATACAGAGCTTGTATGCGCGAGGATGTTGAGCCCGGTTTCACGGAGCAATCTCCGGAAAGCCGGGCAAGCCATCTTCGGGCGCGAGTCTGTCGTCGACCGCGAGGCCGCGGCAGTCGGGTGCCGGAGGCGCCGTCGCTGCAACGGTCTCGATTCCGGCATGACTTCCTGTGTCGGCGACACGGGCTTTTTCGGCTTGCATGGCGACGCTGCAACCTTGCGCCTCGAGCAGCGAGGTCGAGTTACTCGCGCTGCATTCCTTGTGCAAGTTGTCGGCCCAGCTCGCAAAGCCGAGGAGCTTACTCCGCTCTTTCGGATCCCCGGCCAGTTCGGCATACCTGGCATAGGCGAGCCCCGCGTGTGTCGGATCCATCTTGATGGCGCTCACGTATTCGCGGCGCGCGCCGTTGTCATCGTCGAGCAGCTTGAGCGATTCCGCCAGATTGACGTGCGCTTCCTGGTAATCTGGTTTCAGATAAACGGCGATACGGAAATCGTCGCGCGCGTTTTGCAGGTCGGACTTCGCTTCAGTGGAATGACGGTCCGGCGCCTGTCTGGCCAGTGCCAGCCAGGCGCGGCCAATTGCATTGAATGCAGCCTCCCGTGACGAATGCAAGGCAATGGATCGTTCGAACGCGCCGATCGCCAGCTTGTGGCAACCGAGCTCGCTGAGCGCAACGCCCCAGTTATAAAAGCTCCAGGACGACGGGTATTCGGCGGACAGGCGGCTGACCGCGCTGATTTCTCCTTTGTAATCGTGGTACGCCTCGTCGATCTTCGATAGTCCGAGCAGGGCCCATTTGTAATTCGGTTGTTCGTCTCCGGCGTCGACGATGCTCGAAAATATCCGTTCAGCCTCGGAGAAATTGCAGGCTCCCTTGCCGGCGTAGCAGCGCGCCTGAGCTTCGGCCGACTCGTACGAAGCGTAGATATAGGGACTGTGCTTCTTCAGCACATCGAGGGCGAGATCGGAGAGATTTTTATCCAGATCGGCGATTGCGCCTTCGGGTGTGTCGAAACGATAAACCTGGCCGCGTTCCACCAGAGCCAGATGCAGAACGTAGTGGTCCGGGGTGCCGGTTACGCTGCCCGAGATGGTTGAAACCGGAAGCGGCAGCGCCTCGCGCACGTACTGCAGGATCGTCTTCGCGGAAATGGACGTGCCGGGCACCGAGAAATCCGGCATATCGGAATCGAGCCTGATTTCTTCTTTGGCGGAGGCGGGTATCACGTCTGCCGCGCGCTCTTCGAGGGCGATCAGATGGTCCGCGACGAATGACTGGAACGCGTCACCGGAGTAGCCGATTTTGGCGAACGCGTCGGGCACGTAGATATTTTCAATGACGGTCTCGCGTGCGGATACCAGCTTCCACAGCACGGCGCCGCCAAGGCATGCGCTGATCAGAAGCAGCAGGTTCAGCGAAACCATCCGCAGGTTGGTCGTGAAGGTTGCGAGCTTCGCGAGGCGGTCTTCGTGCGGGGTGCCCGCCTTCCCTGGCGTCGGCCCTGGTTTCTGCCCGGATTTCTGTTCTGGCTCGGGCCTTTGTCCCGTATGCGGCGGATCGGTCGGCTTGACCGCTTTCAGATGCGAGGGGCGATGAGCTCCGCGATGATGTTTCTGTGCGTGCACGTTGCCTCCCCTCGGTGAGCCGGCTTCTACAAAACGAAGCTGCGAGGCGAGGATTTAACAATTGGGCGGCCTACGTGACCTGACGCATTTAATCAGGTTCGTATGTCTCGCGCGCGATGCCGAAGTGCGTCTTGAGTCCATCCCAGCCGAGTGCCGTGACGGTCACCGACCGCGTGGTGGAGGACTTGCGCACCCAGCCCCATGCAAGAAAGGCATCCATTAGCCGGGCGCCTAACGGCCCCGCGATGTGAAACTGCCGCTCTGTCCAATCGAGACATTGGCGGGCCTGTTCCGTTTGGCCGACCGGCAGTTCGCCGATATCGATGCCGAGTTGCTGCAACCACGCGCGGCCGGATGTGGTGAGCGCGTAGTGGCGCTCGCTCGCCTCGACGATGAAGCCACGCGTGAGCATGCTCTGCGTCACGGCGATGCTGATCTGGCCCGCCAGATGGTCATAGCAGCAGCGCGCGAAACGCAGCGCCTGCGCCGAGCGATTCGGCGTATTGCGCCAGGCCGGGGTGACCGGGCCAACCGACGCGAGGCTTTCAAGCACGTGCGAAACGTGCGCGCCGGCGAGCCGGTAATAGCGATGCCGGCCCTTGCTTTCCACGCTCAGCAAGCCGCCGTCGAGCAGCTTGGAGAGGTGCGAGCTGGCGGTCTGCGCGGTCACGCCCGCCGCTGCTGCAAGTGCGCCGGCCGACATGGTGCTGCCGTCGGCGAGCGTGATCAGCATCACCGAACGAACCGGTTCGGCGATCAGGTGCGCAACGCTCGAAATATTGTGCTGGCCCATTTGTTTGCAGCGTCCTTCATTGATGCGCGTTTGATGCCTGTTGGCAGGTGAAAAACCGTTCGCTTGTTCGCACTAACACTTCGATACAGCCCGAAGCATTCTCTGTGCGGGTCGCCGTATAGTCAACGGAGAACCGGGAAATAGGGGCTGAAACTCTTGAGCGATGAACGTGAATATCAGAAACGGGTATTGATCGCGACGAGCCTCAGCTACGTCATTGTCATACTGGATACGTCGATCGTAAACGTTGCGCTGGAGCCGGTTGCGGCCAGTCTGGGCTCGGATATCACCGGCCTGCAATGGGTCGTCAACGCTTACACGCTGACGTTTGCCAGCCTGCTGCTGAGTGGCGGCGCGCTAGGCGACCGGATCGGCGCGAAAACAGTCTATCTCGCCGGATTGCTGGTCTTCGCTTGCGCATCGGCGTTATGCGGATTGGCGCCGGATTTGCAGATTCTGGTAGTCGCGCGGGTATTGCAAGGCGTCGGTGCTGCACTTTTGGTGCCGTGTTCGCTGACCCTGATCAACCATGCTTTTCCGGTCGCACGGCAGCGCGCCAGCGCGATTGGCGTGTGGGCCGGATGCGGCGGTATCGCGATGGCGGCGGGACCCCTCGCCGGTGGTCTGCTGATTCACCTGCTAGGCTGGCGCAGCATTTTTCTGGTGAACGTGCCGATCGCGCTGATCGGCGCGTGGCTGACTACGCGTGTCGATTCGGTGCGGCCGGCCAGCTCGGACAGGCCGATGGATGTCGCCGGGCAACTGCTCGCCATCGTTGCGCTTGGCGCGTCGGTAGCCGTGCTGATCGAGGGGGCGAAGCTCGGATGGCAGGCGGGCGCGATACATGCGGGCGCGGCGATTGCGCTTGTCGCCTGGGTTGCATTCGTGCTGGTCGAGGCCAAACGCAAACAACCGATGCTGCCGTTGGGCTTCTTTCGTAGTCCAGTGTTTTCTGCCTCGGCATTCGTTTCGCTGATTTCCGGCCTGATTTTCTATGGCTTGTTTTTCCTGTTGAGTTTGTACTTCCAGTCTGCACGCGGATGGTCTCCGTTGCGAACCGGCCTCGCATTCCTGCCGTTGACCGTGATGGTGACCATCGGCAGCTTCGTGTCCGGCGCGTTGAACCGGACGTATGGCGCGCACCGGCTCGTTTGTGCTGGCTTCCTGCTGTATGCACTGGGTTTCGCCGGGCTCGTCGCGCTCGCGGACGATGCGCCGTATTGGCGTATTGCGCTTTGCTTTCCTGCAGTCGGTTTCGGGGCGGGGGTGATTTCGCCGGCGGCGACCGCCGCGTTGATGACGGCGGTAGACAAGGCGCGTGCCGGCGTCGGGGCGGGTGTGCTCAACGCGAGCCGGCAGACAGGGTCCGCTTTTGGCGTCGCGATCTTCGGTGCGCTGATGAGTGCGATCCAGCCACTCGACGCGGGGATTCGTGTGGTGGTCTATCTGGCGCTTGGCCTGTCGTTGCTGGCCGCGCTGGTCTGGAGTCTCGCTTTGGCCGTAGCGACGCGTTATGCGGGCAGTGATGCCTGGTAAGCCGCGTGAACCGCAAAAGAGAGGCGCGCTGACCGCGTTGGGCGGTATTGGCGGTCCGCCGGCTCGAACATCTCGTGAGCGCTTTGCTGCTGTGTTCCGGGCTGGTCGCCCTGGTCACGTAAGAACGACCTTGCCCTATTCGCAGGAGCGGGTGCAATGCCCGCTCATGACCCCTCATGTGGACCAGGCGATTCATTATCGCTGGTACTAGTGTACGGTGAAGCTCTGCCTCGAAAGCACACAAGTGCTGAACTAGCGTCAGCCTCGCGCCAGCTTGCCGCGATCATCGCGTCAAGCACGTCAAGCGCACTAAACCCACCAAGCCCACCAACGGCCCGAATCCGAAAACCCGGTTCCAGGCCAGTCAACCCGCGTCTCCCCGACACACGCTGCACCAGGCGAAACCAGCGCACTGGCCCTACCGTCGAGTGGTCACCAAACTTACACTTTTCCATAAGAGGTCGCCGCTTAGGCAAGCTCACGAGTCTCACCCAATTCACCAAGCAGGAGACATGCATGGCCACACCAGAAACGTCCGCATCGAAGGTCACCGCGGACACGCTCGCCGCATTTTCCGCCGCGTTCAATCGTCACGATGCGAACGCGCTAATGGGCTTCATGACCGAAGACTGTGTGTTCGACGCCGCCGGCGGAAGTGAAGTCTATGGCGCGCGCTTCGTCGGTTGCGACGCGGTGCGCGCGGCGTTCGAAACAGTCTTCAAGACTTTCCCGGATGCGCATTGGGGAAAGGGCCGTCACTACGTAATCGGCGAACGCGGCGTGTCCGAATGGGTATTCACGGGGACGCATGCGGAAGGCTGGCGCATCGAAGCAGAAGGGTGCGATCTCTTCGAGTTCCGCGATGGTCTGATCGCAGTCAAGCGCGCGTTCCGCAAGGAACGTCCGAAGCAGAACGTTTGACGCCGACGAGGAGCTTCTCATGGAGCCAAGTGTCATCACACGGGTCGGCGAAGGTCTGTCCGCAGGACGGGATAGCGCAACACAGTATGACCCGAGATACGACCCGCTGGTCTCGCCGGGACCGGGGCACGGCAAGCAATATGCACCGACCTACTGGGCCGCGACCGCCGGCACGCCGCCGCCGGACGACGGTCCGATCACGAAAGATATCGACGTGGACGTGGCGATCATCGGCGCAGGATATACGGGGCTCGCGACGGCGCTGTGTCTCGCGCGCGCACATGGCATCAAGGCCGTGGTGCTCGAGGCCAACAAAACCAGTTGGGGCTGCAGCAGCCGCAATGGCGGACAAGGGCAGAATGCGTCGGGACGCCTGTCGCGTTCCCAATGGATCGAGCGTTGGGGTAAAGACGTCGCGTTGAAAATGCACGACGAGATCCAGGAAGGTTTCGACAACTTCAAGTCGCTGGTGGCCGAAATCGATTGCGATCCGCAGCCGGGTGGCCACTTTCTGATTGCGCACCGGCCGCGCATGATGGACAAACTCGCCGCCGAAGCCAAAGTCTGGAAAGACGTTTTCGGCTATCCGTCCGAGCTCATCGACCAGGCGACGTTGCGCCGCGAGTACGTCAACGATTGCGAGGCGGCCGGCGCGCTCCACGAACCCGAAGGTATCGGCATCCACGCGTTGAAGCTTGCGTATGGCTATCTGCGGCTCGCACGCGAAGCAGGCGCGCGCGTTCATCCGGCGAGCCCGGTGATCGGCTGGGAAACCATCAACGGCATTCATCATCTGCGCACGCCGGGCGGCATCGTGCGGGCCCGGTCTGTGGGTATCGCGACTGGCGCGTATACGGCGCCGGATCTTCATCCTTCGCTGACGGGCCGGGTGATGCCGATCCTGTCGAATTCGATGGTGACGCGTCCGCTCACGCAGCAAGAAATCGCCGCCTGCAATTTTCGAACGACGCAGGTGCTCACCGATACGCGCACGCTGCGTTTCTACTACCGCTTCCTGCCGGACAACCGGCTGCAGATCGGCAGCCGTAGCGCGATCACCGGTGCGGATGCGCCGAATCCGCGCCACTACGAGTTGCTCATCGAAGGGATGGGCCGCAAGTTCCCGGCATTGCGCGGTGTCCAGATCGACTATTCATGGTGGGGTTGGGTGGATGTGAGCCACGACATGATGCCGCGCGTGTGCCAGCCGGATCCGAAGCAGTCGGTGTTTTACGCACTGGGCTACGGTGGCAACGGTGTGTCATATTCTCAGCAGGCGGGGCGACGCCTCGCCGAACGGATTGCGGGCAAAGGGTCGAAGCAGACGCTGCCGATCTTCACGTCCCCGTTGCCCGGCCATCCGTTCGCGCCGTTCCGTCGTATTGGACAACGGATGCTCTACCAGTTGTATTTCCGGCGCGACGAGAAACCTTGAACGTGGCCTGCGTGCCGCGCCATCCGCGGCACGTTATTCGCCAGTCGTCGTGCGTCACTTGCACGGCGTTCCCGTTCGCGCGATTCTGATCGGCCCCTCGATCTCTACTTCGGCGCGGCCACCGTCGTCGCCGCCGCAGGCTGAAGCAGCGGTCCGATGCGCACGGCGATCTCCTTGAGCTTCGGCACCGCTTTCAACAGATCCTCCAGGCTGGAACGCGCCGTGGGCGAGTGAACGGCCAATGCCGCGAGCACTCGGCCATCCTCGACGTTGCGCACCGGCACCGCGACCGCCACCATCCCGCGCACGAATTCCTCGTTGTCGACCCCGATGCCGCGCATGGCGAGGCGGTCGAGCTCCGCTTCCAGCAGATCGATATCGGTCAGGGTGCGATACGTCATCGATTTGAGCGGCAAGCGGCGGATGACAAGTCCGCGCTCGGCTGAGCTCATCTGCGAAAGAAACAGCTTGCCGCTGGCGGTGCAATGCAGCGGGACCCGCGTGCCCGGTTGCATATGCAGACGCAAGGGTTCACTCGTCTCGACACGCTCGACGTACAGAACGGTATCGCCGTCGAGCACGGTGAGATTGCAGGTCTCGCCAAGCGACTCCACGAGCGTGCGCAGCAACGAACGGCACGCACGCGTAAACGTGCTGTTTGCGAGCGTGGTGAGGGCGAGTTGCGCGGCGCGCGGCCCGAGCGCAATCGCGCGATCGGCGCCGCGCGAGTCCGGCATGTGCGTGACATAACCGCGTGCTTCGAGCGACTCGATCAGGCGCATCAAGGTCGCCTTCGGAATCTGCAGACGTGAGGACAACTGGGAGAGTGACGACGGTTGTCCGGCGGACGCAAGTTGTTCCAGCACGCTGAGCGCGCGCAGGACGCGGGTGTCGTCGGCAGGCTCGTGAGCGGGTGAGGGGAGATGCGTGGTGTCTCTCATTTTCCTTCCCGAAGCGGATGACGATAAATGCAGCCCGAACGGATCAGTGACAACCCGGATGAACGCGTGCGGACAGATTGAATAGTGAAACGAAAAAGTCGGTTTTCGTACCGGATTATTCAATCGTAACCGGATTTGCTTGAAGTCGAAACTGCCATCCAATAAATTGGGACGAAATGATCCGGTTTTAAAACAAAGGCAGCAGCACGGAGACATCAATGGTACGGAGTTTCGACTACGTGGTCGTCGGCGCGGGATCGGCCGGCTGTGTACTGGCCAACCGCCTCTCCGAGAATGGCCGCTACTCGGTATGCCTGCTTGAAGCCGGGCCGCCCGACCGCTTTCTGTGGATCCATATCCCGATCGGCTACGGCAAAACCATGTTCCATCCGGTCTACAACTGGGGCTTTTACACCGACCCGGATCCGAACATGCACGACCGCAAGCTCTACTGGCCGCGCGGGCGCACGCTGGGTGGCTGCAGTTCCATCAACGGGCTGATCTACATTCGCGGTCAGAAAGAGGATTACGACCACTGGGCCGCGCTCGGCAATCGCGGCTGGAGCTGGAAAGAGTGCCTGCCTTACTTCCGGCAGCTCGAACACAACGAACTGGGCGAGTCGCCGACACGTAGCGTGGACGGTCCGTTGTGGGCCTCCACGATCAAGCAGCGCCACGAACTCGTGGATGCATTCATCGCGGCATCGAATCGCCTGGGCGTCCCAACGGTCGACGACTTCAATCAGGGCGATCAGGAAGGCGTGGGCTACTATCAACTGACCACGCGGCGTGGCTGGCGTTGTTCGACGGCCGTCGCTTACCTCAAACCCGCGCGCAGCCGTCCGAATCTGCAGATCGAGACCGACGCGCTAGCGTCGAAGATCCTCTTCGAAGGCACACGTGCTACGGGTGTTCGCTATGTGCAGCACGGCAAGGTTCACGAAGTGCGTGCGCACCGCGAGGTGGTGCTAACCGCAGGCGCGCTGCAGTCGCCGCAGTTGCTGCAGGTGTCGGGCGTCGGACCGGCAAAGTTGCTCAATGAGTTGGGTATTCCGGTGGTCGCCAATCGAGCCGGTGTCGGCGAGAACCTGCAGGACCATCTGCAAGTTCGTCTGACCTATGAAGTGACGCGGCCGATCACCACAAACGACCTGCTGCACTCCTGGACGGGCCGCGCGAAGATGGGGCTGCAATGGGCGCTGTTTCGTGAAGGGCCGCTGGCTGTCGGCATCAATCAGGGCGGCATGTTCTGCCGCGCGTTGCCGGATGAGGCGAAAACGCCCGACATCCAGTTCCACTTCTCCACGCTCTCAGCCGACACCGCGGGCGGCGACGTCCACGCGTTTCCCGGCTGTACCTATTCGATCTGCCAGTTGCGGCCGGAGTCGCGCGGAAGTGTGCGGATCCGCACGAGCGACATGCGCGACGCCCCGTCGATCCAGCCGAATTATCTGGCAACCGATCTCGACCGCCGCACGACGGTTGCGGGTGTGCGTTTCGCGCGCCGCGTCGCCGCCACGGAGCCCATGGCATCGCTGATGAAACGCGAAGTGCGGCCTGGCCGGGAAGCACAAAGCGACGACGAGTTGCTGCATTTTTGCCGCGAATACGGCCAGACGATTTTTCATCCGTCCGGCACCGCGAAGATGGGCGTCGCGAGCGATCCGGGCGCGGTGGTTGACGAACGATTGCGCGTGTATGGCACGCAAGGTTTGCGGGTGGTCGATTGTTCGATCATGCCGACGCTGGTCTCCGGCAATACCAACGTACCGATCGTGATGGTCGCTGAGAAGGCGTCCAGCATGATTCTTGAGGATGCTCGCGCCGGCGACCTTTCGGCTGGGCAAGTGCAATCGCGGAGCATGGAAGCGCAATACTGAGGCAACAGCGGACGCAAAAGCAGAAACAGCAACAACGAAGCGAAGTGGCCGCAAGAAGTAAAACGATCGCTACCTGACTCGCTGCATCCGAAGTCGATAAAAGCAGCGTGCAGGCGGCGGAATTCGTGCCCCAGGAGGAGACAGACAGGGGCTTAAATGTGCTGCGTTGCCGGGACGGCACGCGGCCATCCATTGGAGGAGGCGCTATGGCAATCGATAAGCGGGTTATCCGCCGCGTTGCATTCGCGAGCGTGATTGGTGCGACGGTCGAATGGTATGACTTTTTTCTGTACGGCGTCGTCGCGGGCATTGTGTTCAACAAGCTTTACTTTCCCGCTCACGATCCGCTCGTCTCGACGATGTTGGCCTACGGCACGTTCGCTGTCGGCTTCGTGACGCGGCCGCTCGGCGGCGTGATCTTCGGTCACTTCGGCGACAAGGTCGGACGCAAGTCCGCATTGATCTGCACGTTGATCATCATGGGGGTTTCGACGGCGGGCGTCGCCTTCGTGCCGACCTTCGATCAGATCGGCATCTGGGCGCCCATTCTGCTGCTCTTCCTGCGCGTGTTGCAGGGCATCGGGCTCGGGGGTGAGTGGGGCGGCGCGGTGCTGATGGCCTACGAATATGCGCCGCCGAACCGGCGTGGTCTGTACGCGAGCTTGCCGCAGATCGGTTTGTCGATCGGCTTATGCCTCGCGTCGGGCATCGTCGCGGGCATTTCCCACCTGCTGCCGGAAGCGGCGTTTCTGTCTTGGGGCTGGCGGGTCGCGTTCGGCGCTTCGTTGCTGCTCGTGGTCCTCGGCCTCTACATCCGCATCAAGGTGATGGAGACGCCCGAGTTTCTCGCGCTCAAGCGCAACCGCCGCGACGTGAAAATCCCGTTCGTCGACATGATTACGCGCTACCGCAGTTCGGTGCTGCTCGGCATGGGCGCACGCTGGATCGACGGGGTGTTCTTCAACATCTTCGCGGTGTTCATGATCGGCTACCTCACGCAACGTCTTTCGATGAGTCGCACGGAAGCGCTCACCGGCGTGATGATCGCGGCGATGGTGATGTGCTTCTTCATCCCTTTCTTCGGCAGGATGTCGGACCTGATGGGACGCGCGCGGGTGTATCGCTGGGGCTCGCTGATCTGCGGCGCCTCGGTGCTGCCGGCGTTCTGGCTGATGGAGACGCAGGCCGGCAATACGCTGGGCGTCTGGCTCGGCGTGGTGATCCCGTTCGGCATCTTCTACGCGATGGTCTACGGTCCGGAAGCCGCGCTCTTTGCCGAACTGTTCGATCCGGAGGTGCGCTATACCGGCATCTCGTTCGTGTATCAATTCTCGGGGATCTTCGCGAGCGGCCTCACACCGATCATCGCGACGGCACTGCTGCGTCTCGACGGCGGCAAGCCCTGGTATGTGTGCGGCTACGTGATTCTGTCTGCGCTGCTCTCGGCATGGGCGGCGCGAGCGATGGAACGGCGCATGAAACCTTTCGACGGGATGGCGACCGTGCGTTGATGGCGCGGCCTGTGGGGTCGATGCAGAGAAAGCGCCGCCCAGGACGAGGGATTTTGTTTATAATAAAATGGAACAAAATGTACCGAAAAATGTAATGACCCGGCGGCGCCGAACGAACATCCCCACAGCGGGGAGGAGAATGAAGTGACTGATATCGTGACTGGCAAACCCGACAGAATGGTCGCTGTACGAACCGTTTTCGGCATCGATTCCAGCCTGATGGTGCCCGCTTTCAGCGAGCGCGACGACCACGTGCCGGAGATCGACGAGGTCTACCGCTTCAATCCGGAAGTGACACTGGCGATCCTGGCCGGCTTCAGCCGTGATCGCCGGGTGATGGTGCAGGGCTTGCACGGTACCGGGAAGTCGACGCACATCGAACAGGTTGCGGCCCGCCTCAACTGGCCGTGCGTGCGTGTCAATCTCGATGGCCATATCAGCCGCCTCGATCTGGTCGGTAAAGACGCGATCGTAGTGCGCGACGATCTGCAGGTCACCGAGTTTCAGGAGGGGATCGTGCCATGGGCATTGCAGCGCCCGGTCGCCCTGATCTTCGACGAATACGATGCGGGGCGTCCGGATGTGATGTTCGTGATCCAGCGCATTCTCGAGCGCGACGGCAAGTTCACGCTGCTCGACCAGAATCGTGTGATTCATCCGCATCCGTATTTCCGCATGTTCGCCACCACCAATACGGTGGGACTGGGCAATCTGAACGGTTTGTATCACGGCACGCAAGTGCTGAATCACGCGCAGATGGATCGCTGGAACGTGGTGGCCACGCTCAACTATCTGCCGCGCGCGGAAGAGGCCGGCATCGTGCTTGCACGCGTACCGGAACTGGCTGACGAGGCGGGGCGTGCGCTGATCGAGGCGATGGTGAGCGTGGCGGAACTCACCCGCAAGGGCTTTGCGAGCGGCGACCTGTCGACGCTGATGTCGCCGCGCACGGTGATCAACTGGGCGGAGAACTGCCAGATTTTCCATGATCCCGCGATGGCGTTTCGCCTGACCTTCCTGAACAAGTGCGATGAAGCGGAGAGGTCGATCGTGGCGGAGTATTTTCAGCGCTGCTTTGGTACTGAGCTCGAGGCCGCGGCCAACGTTGAAGACCAGGCAGCGGGCATCCGCTGATGACGTCGGACAGGCAAGCGGCGCTGCGCGCGGAGCAACGCGAGGCCCTGTGCGCCGCGACCGTGCGTGCGCTCACAGGCGACGCCACGTTGCATTACCGCGAAGGCCGTTTGTGCCGTGACCTGCGGCCTTTGCCCTTGCACGCGCCGCATCTGCGCACCGATCCGCAGCAGGACGATTTCGCGTCCCTGCGTGGCGCCGCCGACGGTGCAGCCTTGCGACTCATGCACTCCGATGCGGCGCTGCACAGCCGGCTATGCCCGACGGACCGCGTTGAGCGACTGATATTCGAACTGCTCGAGCAACTACGGTGCGAAACACAGACACCACCGGGCATGCCGGGCTTGGTGCGGAATCTGCGCGATCGTTTCGAGGCCTGGTCGCTGGCTTTCTACCGCTCCGGACTCGCCGAAGATCAGCTCGGCATCCTCCTGTACACCGTCGCACAGATTGCGTGGTCGCGCCTGACGGGTTGGCCTGTGCTTGAACAAACCGAAGGCCTGATCGAAGCCACGCGCGCGGCGATCGCGCCGGTGCTGGGCGCCTCGCTGGCAGGTTTGCGCCGGCATCGACAGGAGCAGGGCGCGTTCGCTGTCCATGCGCTCGAACTGGCGAGGCTGGTGGGTGACATGATCCGAACCGCCCGCGCCGAGGCGCTGGACGATGCGCAAGATGACCCGCAGGAAAGCGACGACAAAGCGCCGCGCACAGCGTTCTCGCTCTGGTTCGACGTCGAGGACGACGAGTACAAGGACATGGCCGTTGCGCTCACCGGCAGAAGCCGCGTGCTCGAGGCCTCGGAGCAGGGTTATCGGGCCTATACCACGCGCTACGACCGCGAGATCGCACCAGGTGCGCTGGTCCGCAAAGCCTTGCTTGGCGAGTTTCGCGAGCGGCTCGACGAACGCGTCGCTGCCCAGGGCATCAACGTGGCGCGGCTTGCGCACGCGCTGAAGGCGGCGCTGGCGATTCCGCAACGCGACGGCTGGTCGTTCGGTGAAGAGCATGGGCGTATCGACGGGCGGCGTCTCGCCCAACTGGTTAGTTCTCCCGCTGAACGGCGTCTGTTCCGGCTGGAACGAAACACGCTCATGGCCGACTGTGTAGTCGGCTTCCTGATCGATTGCTCAGGCTCCATGAAAGCGCATATCGAGCCGGTGGCGATCATGGTGGACATTCTCACGCGCGCGCTCGACCAGGCCGGTGTCACTACCGAGGTGCTGGGCTTCACCACAGGCACCTGGAACGGCGGCCGCGCCCGGCTCGACTGGCTGGCGCAGGGCCGGCCGTCTCATCCGGGCCGGCTCAATGAACTGTCTCATCTGGTGTTCAAGGACGCCGACCAGAGCTGGCGACGCGCCCGCGCCGACATTGCCGCGCTCTTCAAGGCAGACCTGTTTCGCGAGGGCGTGGATGGCGAAGCGGTCGACTGGGCATGCACGCGCCTCGTCGCCCGTCCTGAGGCGCGACGGATTCTGATCGTGATCTCGGATGGCAGCCCGATGGATAGCGCGACGGGTCAGGCCAACGACGCCTTCTATCTCGACAACCACCTCAAGGCCGTCGTGGTGCGCCATGAGGCTTCGCGCGATGTGGAGGTGCTGGGCCTGGGCGTCGGGCTGGATCTCAGTCCGTATTACCGCCGTTGTCTGGCGGTGGACCTATCCGCGCCACCCGACATGAAGCTGTTCGCGGAGATCGTGGGTTGGATCGGCGCACGCGCGCCGGGCGGCAGGCGGTGACTGCTCCGGCGGCCTGACCCCGAGTGGGTCACGACGCGAACGGTGTGGTGTGTGCGTCCAGCGGGGCTTCTGCGGTTTGCGCCTGCACGGCAGTCACCGCGATCACGTAGTAGATATCGTCGGCGCTGCAGCCGCGCGAAAGATCGTTGGCAGGTTTTCTCAGGCCTTGCAGCAAGGGGCCGATTGCCTTCGCATCGCCGATCCGCTCAGCCAGCTTGTAGCCGATATTGCCGGCTTCGAGACTCGGGAAAATCAGCACGTTGGCGTGTCCTTGAACCTGCGAGCGCTCGATCTTGCGCATGGCGATCTCGGAGACGAGTGCCGCGTCCAGTTGCACGTCGCCGTCGATCGCCAGATGCGGACGCTGTGCCCTCACCTGGCGCGTTGCTTCCACGACCTTGTCGACTGCCGCGTGCCGGGCGCTGCCGCTGGTCGAGAATGACAGCATGGCTACGCGCGGCTCCTCCATCAGCAGGCTTTGCGCGCTGTCGGCCGCCGCCATGGCAATCTGGGCCAGTTCGCCGGCGTCCGGGTCCACCACCAGCCCGCAGTCAGAGAAGATCAAGCCACCTTTGAGCGTGTGGAAGGGCTCGCACAGCATCATCAGAAAGAAACTCGACACGAGGTTGAAGGACGGATGAATGCCGATGATCTGGATCGCCGTGCGGACCACTTCGGCGGTCGTGTGCACGGAGCCTGCCACCGAGCCGTCGGCGTGACCGAGCCGCACCATCAGGTTGGCAAAGCAGAGGGGCTTGAGGATTTCCTGCGTGGCTTCATCCGGCGTCATGCCTTTCTTGCTGCGCAGTGCGAAGAGCGCTTCGGCAAACGAGGGTGCGAGCGGCGAGGTTGCGGGATCCACCAGCTCCATGCCAGACAGTTCGATGTTTTGCTCGGCAGCGGCCGCGCGGATTCGCGCACTCGCGCCCACCAGCACGATGCGGGCGATGCCTTCACGCGTGGCGCGTTGCGCGGCCTCCAGCATGCGAGGATCCTCCGCTTCGCAGAGCACGATGCGTCTTTGCGAGGAGCGGGCGCGTTCGATGATGCGGTTGATGGCTTTCATGGCACTGGGCGGAAGTCATGGTTGGGGAGGCGGAGGCAGCAAACGGCAGACGGCAAACGGCAAATGGCAAACAAAGAGGCCGGAAACGGCAGGGGAAGCCCCGTTTCCGGCCCGCCGGGCAGTGGGAACAAATCTCCCGCCGCCCGGACCATCAGACAGCGGACGGCTCAGACATAGTCCTTGTACTTGTCGAGCAGGCGCACCGGCTTGGCCAGCGCATCGCGGCGGAACGGATCGCCGAGCTCGCGGGTGCACATGATCTCGATGATGGTGGTCTTGCCCTGGTTCATCTGCGCATCGATCGCACGCTTGAGCGCCGGGCCGACGTCCTCGAGCCGGTCCACTGTGACACCCTCGGCGCCCATCGCACGCGCGATGCCCGCGAAGCTCTGGTTGTCGAGTTCACCGGCGACGAAGCGGCGGTTGTAGAAGTCGACCTGGTTTTTCTTCTCGGCGCCCCATTGCCGGTTGTGGAAGACCACCGCGGTGACCGGAATGTTGTGGCGCACGCAGGTCATGGTTTCCATCAGGCTCATGCCCCACGCGCCGTCACCGGCATAGGAGACCGCGGGGCGATGCGGGGCCGCAACCTTGGCGCCGATGATGGTGGGGAACGCATAGCCGCAGTTGCCCCAGCTCATCGCGGCGAAGAAGCTGCGCGGCTTTTTGAAGCGCAGATAGCTGTTGGCCACCGAGTTGATGTTGCCGATGTCGGTGGAGACCATCACGTCATCCGGCATGGCTTTTTCGAGCTCGCGCAACACCTGGCGCGGGTGCAGATAGTCGCCGCCGCCGGGCGTGCGCTCGTCTTTCTGCTCCTCGATCATGTCCAGGCTGTAGGGGTCGCGCTCGTGAGTCCAGCCGTCGAGTTCCTTCTCCCATGCCGCCTTCTCCGCGGCGATCTGGCCGGCGCGTTCTTCACGCGAGGCGTCGCAGACGAGGGTGCGGCCTTCGAGACGCTGCGTCAGTGCAACCGCGGCGGCCTTGGCGTCGCCGCAGATGCCCACGGAGATCTTCTTCACCAGGCCGAGCATCTTGTGATCGGCGTCGATCTGGATGATCCTGGCGTTCTGCGGCCAGTAGTCCATGCCGTGTTGGGGCAGCGTGCCGAACGGTCCCAGACGCGAACCGAGTGCGATCACCACGTCGGCGCGCTGGATCAGCTTCATCGCGGCCTTGGAGCCTTGATAGCCGAGCGGGCCGCACCACAGCGGGTGGTCGGCGGGGAAAGAGTCGTTGTGCAGGTAGCTGTTGACGACCGGCGCGCCCAGACGCTCGGCGAGCGCCTTGCATTCTTCGATCGCATCGGCCATCACCACGCCGCCGCCGGAGATGATGACCGGGAACCTGGCTTGGGAGAGCAGTTCAGCCGCTTCGTTCAGGCGTTGATCGCCGCCGGGGCCGCGGTCGAGGCGCTGCGGTTGCGGAATCTCGGCCTTGATCTGGCCGTAGAAGTAGTCGCGCGGAATGTTCAACTGCGTGGGGCCCATCTCGGCCAGCGCGCGGTCGAAGCAGCGGCCGGTGAATTCAGCCATGCGTGCGGGATGGGTGACGTGGCCCTGATACTTGGTGAACTCCTGGAACATGGGGAGTTGCTTCGCTTCCTGGAAGCCGCCGAGGCCAATGCCCATGGTGCCGGCCTCGGGCGTGATCATGACCACAGGGCTGTGCGCCCAATAGGCCGCGGCGATGGCGGTCACGCAATTGCTGATGCCCGGGCCGTTCTGGCCGATCACCACGCCATGGCGGCCCGACACACGGGCATAGCCGTCGGCCATGTGGCCGGCGCCCTGTTCGTGCACCACGGGAATGAGGCGAATGCCGGCGGGCGCGAAGATGTCCATGGCGTCCATGAAGGCCGAGCCCATGATGCCGAACATGTCGGTCACGCCGTTCGCGGCCAGGGTTTCGACGAAAGCTTCTGACGGGGTCATGGCCTGCGGGCCGCTGACAGGGGTGTGATCGCTCATGAGGGCTGTCTCCAATGTTTAATGAAACCGGAACAATTTGTTCCGAAAAGTGCTTATCTAAAATGTAGAGCATGCACCTGTGATGGTCAATAGATGATGCAAAATAAACGGTACAAATTGTCTCGAAAATTGATGAATGTGATGCAAGGTGGAATGCGAGGAGAGCGGCTCAATCCCACGGCAGCGAATAGGTCTTCACGTTGGTGAAGCTTTTCATCGCTTCCTGGACGCCTTCCTTGTAGCCAAGACCCGAATCCTTGATGCCGCCGAACGGCGTCAACTCGAGCCGGTAACCGGGCACCTCGCGCACGTTCACGCTGCCCACCTGCAGTTCGGCGATAAAGCGCGTGATGTAATCGAGGCGATTCGTGCAGACCGAAGACGAGAGCCCGTAGTCGGTCGAATTGGAAATCCGGATCGCGTCGTCGATATCGCGAAAGCGGATCACCGGTGACACGGGGCCGAAGGTTTCGTATTTGACGAGCGGCATGTCCGGGGTGACGTGATCGACCGCGGTTGGCGAATACAGCGCGCCGTCGCGACGATTGCCCACCAGAAGCTTCGCGCCGCGGCTGATCGCATCGTTCACCTGAGCTTCAAAGAATTTCGCTGCGGCTTCGTCGATGACGGTGCCCATGTCGGTCGCCGGATCGGCGGGATCGCCATAACGTATGGCGCGGGTTTTCTCCACGAGCAGTTCGACGAAACGGTCGGCCACCGCCTCGTGCACCAGAATGCGCTTGACCGCGGTACAACGCTGGCCGGAGTTCTTGTAGGAGCCGGAGACGGCGAGTGTGCTGGCTTCTTCCAGGTCGGCGTCTTCCATCACGATGATCGGATCGTTGCCGCCGAGTTCGAGCACCGCGCGTCGATAGCCCATCTTGCTGGCGATATATTTGCCGATCTGCACGCCGCCCGTGAACGTGATCAGATCGACGTGCTCGTTCGTGATGAGTTCGTCGGCGATGTCTTTCGGGTCGCCGGTGATGACCTGCAGCATTTCCTGCGGCAGACCGGCCGCATAAAGGATGTCCGCGAGCAGGTACGTGGACAACGGCACTTTCTCGGAGGGCTTGACGACCATGCGGTTGTTGGTCGCGATGGAGGGCACGACTTTGTGCGCAACCTGATTCATCGGATGGTTGAACGGGGTGATCGCGGAAATGACGCCGAGCAGGGGATCTCGCTGGGTGTAGACGCGGCGCTTCTTGCCGTGCGGCGTGAGATCGCAGGAAAACACCTGGCCGTCGTCTTTGAGCGCCTCGTTGGCACCGAATGTCATCACGTCGGCGACGCGGCCTGCCTCGTACAGCGAGTCTTTCTTACACAGGCCGGACTCTGCGGTGATCAGATCGGCAATTTCTTCAGTACGCCGACGGACCATGTCTGCCGCAAGCAGCAGGATCTGCGAGCGCTCGTAGCGCGTCAGCCGCGCGCGATATTGGTGTGCCCAGGCAAAGGCGTGTCGCACGTCGGCAAGTGTCGCCTTGGGCACCGTGCCGACCAGTTCACCGTTATAGGGATTGAAGACTTCGATGATCTCTGCATGCCGGATTCTTTCTCCGCCGATGCGCAGCGCTTCATGACGAACCTGCGGCGACGGCCGGACTTTCTCGATCGAATTCATGCTGCGCTCCAGCGATAACAGACAGCTGAAGTATTGCGGCTGGCACCGCAAGCCGAGTAGTGCCAGCCGCCGCCAATCGCTGAGTCCACGCTGGCCTTCTACAATCACACCCGGCCTTTCCACGGCACCAGCACGCGCTCCATGTGTCGCATCAACAAGTCAAAGCACAAAGCAAAGAAGCCAATGACGACAATGCCCATGATCACCACGTCGCTGGCGAGGAACTCCGCAGCGTTGAGCACCATGAAGCCGAGGCCACTCGTCGACGCCACCATTTCCGCGGCAACCAGTGTCGTCCAACCGACGCCAATACCTATGCGCATACCCGTGAAAATCTCCGGCAGTGCGGATTTCAGGATCACATACAACACCACCTGCGTGCGCGAGGCGCCCATCGAATAGGCCGCATGAATCTGCTCGATCGACACGGAACGCACGCCGGATCGCGCCGCGATGGCGAGTGGCGCGAAGATGGCCAGGTAGATGAGAAAGACTTTGGAGAATTCACCAATGCCGAACCAGATGATGATGAGCGGCAAATAGGCGAGCGGCGGAAGCGGACGATAGAACTCGATGGGTGGATCGAACATGCCCCGCGCAAAGCGCGAGACGCCCATCATCACGCCGATTGGAATCGCGGTCACGCAGGCGAGCGCGAAGGCGCCGAACACGCGCAGCAAGCTGATGCCGGTATGCTGCGCGAGCGTGGAACCGGCGAAACCCTCCGTGGCCACATACACGAACTTCGCGTACACCGCTTGCGGCGATGGCAGAAAGAGCGGCTTGATCCAGTGAAGGTTAGTCGCGACAAACCATAGTCCGACGAATAGGGCGACCGTCACGAGGCTCGTGACGATGCTGCTGCCCTGGCCGGGTACGCCGAATGTGTCGCCTGGCTTGGCGGGTTTCTTGGCGAGAAGTCGTGGACGTCGACCGGGTGTGCGTGGTGGCTCGACCGGCGTGTCGGATCCGAGCGGGGCCTGCTGGCCGTGCGCGAATGCATGAGCCCGTTTTGAACTAAACATGTGTCACCTCGGCTTCGGCGGCGTGCATTTTCTCGTCGCCGTAAATGATGCTGAGCACGCGTTCGCGCATCTCGATGAAATCGGGGCTCGACTTGATCGCGCGCGCGTCGCGTGTTTCGAGAAAACGTCGGTTGAAATCCAGCTCATAGGTGTGCGTGACGCGCCCCGGACGTGGCGACATCACGATCAGGTGGCTGGCCAGAAAGAGCGCTTCCTCGACGCTGTGCGTGATGAAGAAGAACATCTTGCTGGTCTTCGTCCAGACGTCGAGCAGCAGTTCCTGAATGGTTTCGCGGGTGAGCGCATCGAGCGCGGCCATCGGCTCGTCCATCAGCAGCATGGCGGGGTCGCAGGTCAGCGCGCGGGCGATGCCCACACGCTGCTGCATCCCACCGGAGAGTTGATAGATCATGTGCTTGTGAAAGTCCTGCAAGCCGACCAGTGCCAGATTGCGCGTGGCAATCTCGCGCCGCTGCGTTTTCGGCACGCCCTGAAGCTTGAGGCCGAACTCGGCGTTGTCGATCACGTTGAGCCAGGGCAACAGGGCGTGCTTCTGGAACACCACACCACGGTCGGCGCCTGGACCTGCGATCGGCGAACCGCCGAGCAGCAGCTCGCCGCTGGTCGGCGCAATGAAGCCCGCCATAAGCGAGAGCAGGGTGGTCTTGCCACAACCCGATGCGCCGAGCGCGACGACGAAGTCGCCCGAGTTGATCGTCAGATTGATGTTGTCGAGCGCGTGTACCGTCTGGCCGGGCTTGCGGCCCGGAAAGACCACGCTCACATTTTTGACTCTCATGCTTTCCATGTTGCCTCCTGAATCGACAGAACCGGCTTACGTCATTTGAGTTTCATTGCCGCTTCGGCATACGCCGGGGTCACGAACTTCGAGTAATCGGGTAACACCGCGCTGATCTGTTTCTGATCCTTCAGGAAGTTGGCCGTGTCCTTCAGCGCGAAGGTTGCGCGGCCCGCGCTGCCACCGCCCAGCCATTGCGAGGAGGCCTGCTCCTGGAGCGTCGGGAAGGCATAGAGCGAGAGCGACGCCGGCACGTCGGCCGGCGAGCCGCCAATCATCTTCGCGATGGCTGCGGCCTGTGGCGAGGTAGCATTCCATTGCGCCGCATTCTTTCGATACTGATCGTCCGCGTCGGAGATGGCTTTCACGAGTTTTGCCATGAAGTCCTTATGCGCCTCGCCCCATTGGCGGTCGACGGCGATCCCGTCGAAGGTCGGTTTGCCGAGCTTCGACAGGTCGCCGGACGTAATCAGGACCTTGCCGCTCTTCTTCAATTGCGCGAGCGCCGGGTCCCACACGTAGGCGGCGTCGATATCGCCGCGCTCCCACGCCGCGACCAACTGGTTCGGCTGCATGTTGAGGATCTTCACCTCGGACGGATTGATGCCCCAATGCTGCAGCGCGAACATGGTGTGATAGTGCGTCGTCGAGACGAACGGCACGCCGATCGTCTTGCCCTTCAGATCGGCCGGTTTGGTGATGCCGGAGCCGTTGCGTACGACCATCGCTTCAGCCTGGTTGATGTTGTCCAGAATCCAGAAGAGCTGCAGGTCGAGGCCCTGGCTGACCGCCGCCGCGAGCGGGCTCGAGCCGATCACGCCGACCTTCACGTCGCCTGACGCCATGGCGGTCGCGACCTTCGCGCCGGATTCGAATTGCCGCCAGTTGATCTTGTAGCCCGTCTCTTTCTCGATCGAGCCGTTCGCGATCGCGACGACCCATGGGTCGACGATCTGTTGATAGGCTATTGTGACCTCTTTGTCCTGCGCGTGGCTGGCTGGCGCCACCGCGCAGGCGAGCGCGGCGAATGCCGCCACAGTCACGCGGCGCGTCAGATCGCCGAACCAGCGGGACAGCTTTTTGGGGTGATCGCTTTTCATCGTAGGTCTCCAGAATGGCCGTGTAGGTACGCGAATACACGTGAATCCAACGCCCGCCGACGGGGGCTTGTCCCAATCGCCGGCAATGGGATGATGCGAGTATCGTCAGTAATAAATGTTGCGGGTTAGGGCCAGACGTGGCTGATCGTTGAGTCCACACCGCTGCACCAGAATGGGCCGCCGCGCCGGTCTCGCCGGCAGCCGCCCGCAGCGGCTGGCAGGCGTTTTTTTGCACGTCCACAATGCCGGTGTCCGCCTTCGTGCGGGCGGGCTCCGCCTATAAAAATCAGGAGAAAGCATGGCAAGTCGCACCTCGGTGGCCCTATGGACCCAGCGGTTCCAGCGTTCAGCCGAGTCGAACATGAGCCTCCAGGGCCAGATTCGCCAGATGCTGGTGGCCGCGATTCTGGACGGCCAACTGCTGCCGGATCACGCATTGCCGTCCAGCCGGGAGCTGGCCGACCAGTTGAGTGTTGCCCGCAATACGGTCGTGCTGGCTTACCAGCAGTTGGTTGAGGAGGGCTATCTGATTTCGCGTGAGCGCAGCGGGCATTTCGTCAACCCGGCGATCCTCGAGGGGCGGCACGAATTTGCGCCGCTGCAGACGGTCCCCGGACAGGCGGCCAATGAGGCGCTTGCAAGGCCGGATTGGGACCAGCGCGTCAGAAGGCGGCCGTCCTTGCAGCGCAATATCGTCAAGCCCGGAAATTGGCTGAGCTACGAATACCCCTTTATCTACGGACAGTTCGACCAGTCGCTGTTTCCGACTAACGACTGGCGCGAATGCTGCATGAAAGCGCTGTCGGTGATGGAGATTCGCAACTGGGCGCCGGACCTGATCGAGCGCGACGACGAGTCGTTGATCCAGCAGATCCGCACTCGGGTGCTGCCGCGGCGCGGCGTGTTTGCAATGCCCGACGAAATCGTCGTGACGATCGGCTGCCAGCAGGCGCTCTATCTGATCGCGGATCTGCTCGCGAGCGAGCGGACCACGATCGGCTTCGAAAACCCCGGCTATCCGGATGCCCGCAATATCTTCGAGAACCGCAATGCGCGGCTGCAGCCACTGCCTGTAGATAGCGGCGGCGTGCGCCCGGTCGAGGACGCCGATCTGCTCGCGCAATGCGATTACGTCTATGTGACGCCAAGTCATCAGTGCCCGACCACGGCCACCATGCCCATCGAGCGCCGCCACGCGCTGCTGGAACAGGCGCAGGCCCATGACTTCGTATTGATCGAGGACGACTACGAGAGCGAAAACAACTTCTCAGGCACGCCGCATCCGGCATTGAAGAGCCTGGATACCGCAGACCGGGTGATCTATATCGGCAGTCTGTCGAAGACTTTTGCGCCCGGGCTGCGGCTGGGTTATATCGTCGGGCCGCGTGAACTGGTCCGTGAACTCCGTGCGCTGCGGCGCCTGATGGTGCGGCACCCGGCCGCCTATATTCAACGTGCCTTTGCCACCTTTCTGGCGCTCGGACACCACGATGCGCTACTGCGGCGGCTCGCTCACGCCTATCGGGAACGCGCGCAGGCGTTGATGACGGCGCTCGACACGCACCTTCCGGAAGCGCGCTACCTGCCGGTCGGCGGCGGCGCGTCGTGCTGGGTCGAAGGGCCGCCGTGGCTCGATGCGACACAGCTTGCCGCGGACGCGCAGGCACATGGCATCCTGATCGAGCTGGGCCGGGTTTTCTTCATGACGGGACTGGAGCAGAACCACTGCTTCCGGATGGGCTTTTCGGCCATCAAGCTCGAAAAGATCGATGAGGGCGTGCGCCTGCTCGCGGAGCTCGTGCGCTCGCAGCAGCCCGAGGAATAGGCGGGCGGCGCGCTAGAACGTTTTAGCGAGCTGCTGAGCGGCTTCCTGCAGGCGCGGCACGAACTCGAGAGCGCGCGACAGCGGCGCCCGCGAGACCGGCGCATGAACGGCGATCGCCGCGATGCAGGTGTTGTTCTCATCCATCACCGGCGCAGCCACGCACGCGATACCGGCGACAAATTCCTCATTGTCGATGGCGATGCGCTTGTGCGCGGTGCGGTCGAGTTCCGCTTCGAGCAGTTCGGGGTCGGTGATCGTATTCGGCGTGAAGCGTTCGAGCTTCAGCGTGCGGACGAGGGCGCTGCGTTGTTCGCGCGGCAGCATGGCCAGCAGCAGCTTGCCGCTCGCGCTGCAATGCGCCGGTACGTGCGAGCCGGGCTTGAGATCGAGCCGCAACGGCCAGGGCGCTTCGAGCCGGTCGAGATACAGCACTTCGGTTTCGTGCAGCATCGTGAGGTTGCAGGTCTCGCCGAGATCGGCAACCAGATTCGACAGGATCGCATGCCGCAACCGGCGGGCACCCGAGTGCATCATGACGCCAAGACCGAGTTGCGCGAGACGCGGCCCGATCACGTAGGCATTCTTTTGACCGGGTTCGCGGATCACGAGACCACCGGCTTCGAGCGAAGCCAGCATGCGATGCAGCGAAGCCTTCGGCAAGTCGACGTCCTGGGCAATGTCGGCTAGCGACACCGGACCTTCGGCGCGGACGAGATGTTCCAGCAGGGCGAACGCGCGCAGGGTAGGAGTATCCGCTTTAGTCATGGTGCCGTTCCGGAAAATGGATCGGCGTCATTGTACCGTGCGCCTTTGTCGGCCATGGTTTTCGCCGGATTGGCGAGGATTCGGCGCGCAATTTCAGCGCAGATCATCCCGATTTTCGGAATGCGCTGCGGCGCGATATTCCAGCGCTACTGCCGGAAAGTCTTGGCGGTTTCCTCCGCGGCCAACCGCAGATCGGGCAGGAAGGCCAACAGATCGTCGAGCACGACCCGCCCGACGGGCGCCTGGACGGCGATGGCCGCGCAGGCTCGATTGCGATCCAGCATGACCGGCACCGCGATCGCGATGAGTCCCTGCAAATGTTCCTGATTGTTGATCGCGAGCTGGCGCCGCCGCGTGATGGTCAACTCCTTGCGCAACTCGCCGCGATCCGTAATCGTCCGCTCGGAATAAGCGCGCAGTGGCAAGGTTTCGATAACCCGTTCGCGCCGGTCTTTGGGAAGAAAGCTGAGCAACAGCTTGCCGCTTGCCGAACAGTGCAGGGGCACGTGCGAGCCCGGTTGAAGGTGCATGCGCAGCGGCCACTCCGTTTCCACCCGGTCCACATAGACCACGTCGTTGCCGGCCAGCATCGTCAGATTGCAGGTCTCGCCAATTTTTGCCACCAGTTGTTCAAGCAGAACATGGCGGGCAGCGGCCGGGCCCGCATGCATCAGCACATTAACCGCCAGCATGCGCACGCGCGGCGAGCACTCATACAGCCTGTCGCCGGCGCTGCGCGTGACCAGCCACGCATCCATCAACTGCACCAGAATGCGATGTACGGTCTGCTTGGGCAGTTCGAGGGCATGGACGAGATCCGTCATGGAAAGCGGGCCGCTTGCCTCAGCCAACGTTTCGAGTACGCGAAATGCGCGTACGGCCGCCGCATTCGATTGATTCGAAGTCGCCACGCTGTCTCCGCGATGTCGTAGTTATAAGTTGGATTGTGCATCGGTCTGTTTAGTTTTCGGGACTATGGAAAGTCCCGAATTTCGCACTTTTCGATTCTGGCCCGCTCAGCGCAAGGGATAGTTCAAAAAACGGGACTCCGAAGCAGGTACGGCTCACTAGATTGGTACCAACGCCAATTTTTTCAGTCCGGAGTGAACCGTATGAACGTTAGGGCCACAGAAGCGGAAGCTACGCACGCTGGTACACATAGCGAAGTCGAACGTGTCGTCTCGTTACTGGTTGCACGTGCGCGCGCCGCACAGCGCGGATTCGAGGTCGCGGGGCAGGACGTGCTCGATGCCGCCACCGACGCCGCCGCGTGGGCGATCATGGAGCCCGCCCGCAACCGCCAACTCGCCGAGCTGGCGGTGCGCGACACCGGTCTCGGCAACGCGGACGACAAGTTCCGCAAGAACTATCGCAAGACGCTCGGTCTGTTGCGCGATCTGCGCGGGCAGAAGACCACGGGGGTGATCGCGCGTCATGACGCCACCGGCATCGTCGAGATCGCGCGGGCGGTCGGCGTGGTGGCGGCGATCACGCCGTCCACCAATCCGGCGGCCACGCCGATCAACAAGATCGTCAACGCGCTCAAATGCGGCAATGCCGTCATCGTGGCGCCTTCTCCGAAGGGCTATTCGTCGTGCGCGCTGCTGATCGAATTCATTCACGCGCAATTCGCCAGAGTCGGGCTCGCGGCCGACCTCGTCCAGATGTTGCCCGCGCCGATCAGCAAGGCGGCCACCGCTGAACTGATGCGGCAGTGCGATCTGGTCGTGGCGACCGGCTCGCAGGCGAACGTGCGGATGGCCTACGCCAGCGGGACGCCCGCATTCGGCGTGGGCGCGGGGAACGTTGCTTCGATCGTCACTGCGTCCGCCGATTTGCACGATGCAGCGCACAAGATCGCGCGCTCGAAAACGTTCGACAACGCCACGAGCTGTTCATCGGAAAACAGCGTTGTGATCGAAGACGCGGTGTACGCGGACATGATGGCCGAACTGACCGCCTGCGGTGGCGTGATGATCGACGCCGCGCAAAAGGCGCAATTGCAGGCCGCCCTGTGGTCGAACGGCAAGCTGGCGGCACACTGCACAGCGCGCTCGGCCACGGCGATTGCACGCGCGGCGGGCCTCGACGGCATCGCCGCACATGAGCCCGCTTTCCTGATGGTGGAGGAAACCGGCTTCGGCGCTGATTACCCGTTCTCGGGCGAGAAGCTCGCGCCGGTGCTGACCGTTTATCGCGCGGAATCCTTCGACGCTGCTGCCGACATCGTGCGCGGCATCTACGGCTACATGGGCGCAGGACACTCGGTCGGCCTGCATTCCAGCGACTCGGGCCAGGCGGAGCAGCTAGGTTCGACGTTGCCGGTTGCGCGCGTGATCGTGAATCAGGCGCATTGCCTTGCGACCGGCGGCAACTTCGATAACGGCTTGCCATTCTCGCTGTCGATGGGATGCGGAACGTGGGGCCGCAACAATTTCTCGAGCAACCTCAACTTTCACCATTACCTGAACATCACGCGCGTGGCCTACCCGATCGAAGAGCGCGTTCCCGAACTGGATGACGTGCTCGGGGATTTTTTCGTGAGGTATGGCAAATGACGACGCCTCACACAATCCGTGCGTTGATCGACGCGCGTGCCGCGCAGTATCCCGACAAGCCGTTCCTGCTGGCGGCGCCTGAATGTGCTGAAGACGGCGGCGCCGCTACGCAGCGTCCCGACGTGCTGACCTTCGCGGAACTGCGCGACGACTGCCGGGCGCTCAAGACGGTTTTTCATGAAGCAGGCTTGCAGGCCGGCGATGTCGTGTCGGTCTTCATGGGCAACGGCATCCATACGGCAAGGCTGCTGCTTGCGGCGATGTACAGCGGGCTCGTCGCCAACCCGCTCAATCTGTTGTGCCAGCCGACCCAGTTGCGCTACATCGTGGAGCATTCGGACACGCGCATGGTATTCGTTTCCGGCGAGACGCATGCGGCGATGTCGAGCGCGATTGCGGAGTTGCGCGAGCAGGGATTGACCCGCGACATCGCGTTGTTGCAGACGGCGCCCGATGCTGCTATTGCACCGATGCAGACCGCCGTCGAACCCGCGCTGGCGGAAACGGCGGTATCTATGGATGTGCACGCAAAACCGGCACAGCGCGCGTCACGTGTGACATACGAGGCACAGGCGAGACATACAGACACCTGGGATACCGAAACGCCGTCAAGCAGTGGCCCGGCTGCGAGCGACGTAGCGCTGCTGATGTACACGTCCGGCACCACAGGCGCGCCGAAGGGCGTCCTGCTGGACCAGCGAAACCTGCTAGCCAATGCGCGCAACATCTCGCACGAACATCGGCTTGGGACTGGCGATCGCGTCTTCGCCGCATTGCCGCTTTATCACATCAATGGTCTCGTCGTGACGCTGCTTGCGCCGCTCTTTCATGGCGGCTCGGTGGTCATGGCGCCGCGTTTTTCCGCGCGCACCTACTGGCGCGATGTCGCGCGCCACGGTTGCACATGGATCAACGTGGTGCCGACGATCGTCGCCTATCTGCTCAATAACGACGAACCGTGCACGGTCGATCTGTCCGCGCTGAGATTCTGCCGCAGTGCGTCGGCCGCGCTACCCGTCGATCATCACCGTGCGTTTGAGGCGCGCTTCGGGGTCGGCATCATCGAAACGATGGGCATGACAGAAACCGCCGCCCCCATGTTCAGCAATCCCTATGATCCAGCAAGCCGAAGAATCGGCAGTATCGGCCTGCCGTCAGGCGGCGAGGCAAAGGTGATCGACCGTGACGGCCGCGAATGCGCGCCCGACGAGTGCGGCGAACTGGTGTTGCGTGGCGAACAGGTCATGCGCGGCTATTACAAACGCCCGGGAGAAACGCGTGCGGCCTTCACCGCCGACGGCTGGCTGCACACCGGCGACCTTGGCTATCGCGACAGCGACGGTTATTTCTACATCAACGGCCGCGCAAAGGAATTGATCATCAAGGGCGGTGAAAACATCGCCCCACGCGAGATCGATGAAGCGTTGCTCAAACACCCCGGCGTGCTGGATGCGGCGGTGGTGGGCGTACCGGATACCGCTTACGGGCAGGAGATCGTCGCCTTCATCGTGCCTCGCATTTCAGAGGGGCCGGGCGCGCTCGACATTGCAGACCTGCGTGCCCATTGTCTGCGCGAACTGGGCCGCTACAAGACACCGAAGGAGTTTCGCTTCATCGCGGAACTGCCTCGTGGACCGTCGGGCAAGGTGCAGCGGCTGAAGCTCGTGCCCACCTGACGGCGCATGCATCGGCATGCGTAGCAGCATGCCCGGATCGCGCTGGAAAGCAGAGGAGGGCGCGAGTCGAGGCGCACGCGGCGCGACGCAGTACGACGTACGGATCGAACGATCACAGACGCCCCCGGCGTCACATAAGAGACACAGGAGACAGCATGCAAACGCACAAGCGGCGTGTGAAGACGCGCCACATCATCCTGGCCGTCATGTGCCTGATGTATTTCATCTCATATGTCAGGCTGCCAGCAAAGCCTTACTGGGCTTGACCTGTTCAAAATTCGGACCTGATTTGGACATAATCAGGCCGCGTTTATCCTGACTCTGATCGGCTCGAGTCCCCGGCTATTCGCGTACATTTCGGACATGCGTTCCGTCAGATGGCCAAGTAAAGCCTTGGTGTCGACATTGCCCTGAGCGTCGTATAGGCGCTTGGACAGGCTGCGGATTTCATGGAAGGTCGGAGCATCATCGCCTTCGATTCCCGCCAGCTTGCGGGCGTCTGCGAATGCTGATGAGATCGTCCCCAGGCTGATGGCCGCTCCTCGAGCTACATTTCCGCGATCACTCATGTGGTGGATCAGGTACTTGCTGACGATGCCGGTTGCCTTGCATCTCGAGATAACCTCATCCAGCGATAGGCCGACCGCCTCAAGCCGAAGCGCGACAGGGATTTCCATGGTTACGTGGGTCTTGCTGCGCTTCACAATTGCAATCCCGCCTCGAGTCGAAGACCGCGGCCAGCGGCCGACCGTCGATCGGTCCTGCCCTGACACCAGTGCGAGAAGCATCGCGTTCTCGAGCCAGGGCGCGACTTGTGGGGCCTTCTCGAGAATCGCATTGAATGTCTCGAGGCCGAGCCGCTGTCGCCTGGTGGGCGCCTTGACCTTCTCGGTGATCTGCGCCGGATTGCTCGCCATCCAGCCGAGCGCCGCGCCTTTCGCGCAGACGGCGATGAGGCGATCACGAACCATCTTGGCCGCGCGCATCTTCCCGGCGCCCTTCAGTTCCTCGAGCAACTCCGAAATATGCTTCGTCGTCAGGTCGGCGCATGCGATCGCGCCCAGCTTCTCGCGGATGATCTTGTCCTGATACCGGCGTGTGATGACCGTGTTCTTTGCGGTAGGCGCGGGCATCTTCTCGAGCAGGACCGCGACCGTCTCGGGCGCAATGGATAACCTCTCTGCGAGCGTCTTGCGCGGCGCCAGTTCCTCAGCCTTCAGATTCGCCTCGTTCGCCTCTTGTATCGCCTGCGCAAGCGGTATGCGCCCGATGACATGCGTGCGGCCGTCCATCGGATTACGCCACGTAAAGTAGCCGGGGCGCGGCTCATGCAGATTGGGCGGGTAGTGCGCGTGCTTGCGCTGGCGTGGGCGGGCGGCCATTATTTTTATCCAAAAACGCGGTGTACGAGGCGGGGTTTGACGCCATCCCGATAGATGGCAGTTTCCTCGAGATAATACGACCGGCCGACCTTGACCGGCGCAGGATAGATTTTGCCAGCGTTGATCCAGAGGCGAGCCGTGCGGATGGCTGGCGGCGGGTCGAAGTTTCGTTCAAGCCAGACGTCCAGACGGATTTTCACGCCACCCTCCGAATGCTCATGCACAACTGCTGCCGCCGCGCGATTTCAGCATCGTATCCGCGAATCTCGCCAGTCATCACCGCATAGGTCCGCGGCTGCGCAACCGTCGCCGGATCGATATGCAGCCTGGATTCCGGTTGCTCCAGCGCCTCCGTGCCCGCTATGACGAAGTAAAGGCTCTGACTCCTGCCGCGTCGCGTGGATGACAGGACGCCCGCCTTTTCCATGTCGAGCAGGAGACTCCTGATCGCATAAGATCGAAGTCCGAGCATTCGCGAAAGGGTGTAGGGCGCATAGAGCACTCCCGGTTTCATCCGTTCGAGCAGCGCTTCGGGTGTCGGCGTTCGGGTTGCATAGGCCATGTCACATCTCCATTTTCAACGGCCGGCGCTCATCGGTCAGACCGCACAGCCAGTCAAGTGAAACGTTCAAGGCGCGCGCGAGTTCGCACAGGTTCCAGAAGCTCGGCAGCGTGCCGGTCTCGTACTGCGATATCTCGCTCTTACACTTCTTGATGCGCGCGGCGACTTCCTTCTGCGTCAGGCCGAGTTCCTTACGGGCCACCCGGAGACGCTCTGCGAAGCTCTCGTAGCGCTTCGGGGGGGGTGAATAGGTGATGAGTTCAGGCGTCATGGGTGACTCCGGCGACGCATTCGCGCAGCGTCGAGCGCTCGCGGTCGTAGTGGTAGCTATTCATGGGTGGCTCCGCTTGCTGGTTGCGCGGCGAGAAGGGCGTTATATGCCTTCGCGTAGCCGTCGAATACCGACCCAGTTTCATACTGGTGGCGCTTGAGAAAATCTAACGCCCAGCGAATTGCGCCACGTTGTTCGCCCATCAGCGCCCGCTCCGTCTGTGCTGGCTGCGGGCCGGCGTAGAGCGCTTGGCATTCCCACCAGTTCTGTGGCGTTAGTCCGTAATGCCACTTTTCGCCTTCGCTATGTCGGCAGCGCCACGCCACCGGCTCCCCCGATTGTGCTGGCGCGGCAGGGGATGCGGCGAGAATGCTGTGCAGCACCTTTTCGCGCTCCGGCATACCTTCGTATATCGCTTGGGAAATACACTGTCGCAAGACAGATCTTTGCGTATGCGTCCATACCGCAAGTTGGCTTGCAGATAGCAGGGCGCGGGCGATATCGATAATCTGCTGCACCGACGCCTTGTTGCTTGCCACGCTGTAGAAGTGCCCGAGCGGATCGAATGAGGTTTTGAAATGGATCGTCCATCCGGTGACATTTTTTACAAGGTCGATGATTTCTTCGTCTGTCACATCAATCTCCAAAGAGGTCGGCTTGTACAGGTTCAGCCTTGCACGCCATCGCTTGCAGTCGGCGGTTTGCTGCATAGCCGAGACATTTCGCGTGCCATGCTGAATGCTGCGGATATCTTCGGGCATGTGCTGCTTGCGCTAGCCATATGCGAGCCATGTAGATTTGCCATTCGCGCTCGGTCATAATTCGCTCGAAAAAGCGGGGCAGACTTCGCCCCTCTGAACGCCGCGTGGGGTGCGCGGAACGGTGGGGTTACTGGATGCTCTGCGGAAATGGCCACGCAACGCCGTCACGCGATTTCTGCTCGCCTGCGGTTTCTTCGGCAAGCGGAGGGATATCGGTATTGGCGAATGGATCGCCTTCGGTCTCGACCTTTTCGGCCGCCGTCTTTTTATTCGGCTTCTTCGCTTTGTTGGCCTGGTCGACAAAGTCCGTCTGCTTAACTTCCGGGGGTGCTAACGTAATTTCTATCTCGGTTTGCATCATCTGGTCGATCTTTCCCTGATCGGCTGCGTTCGGTTTCGCGTAGGCATTGAACACGACCAGCACCGTGCCGCCATCCTTCATGTCGAACGAAAAATCGGACAACTGCACATCAGAAAGCGTGATGTTCGATTTATCGCTCGCGCCGCAGTGATAGACCATCTGGTAGCCGACGAAGTCTTTCTTGAACTTGACCGGCATCTGAAGAAACGGAATACGCAGCTTCGTCAGTTCAACGTCCGGTAGCGGCATCGTGAATTCACCCTGACCGTCATCGCTCGACTTCTGCTTGCCGTCTTCCTTCTGATAGAAAGCGCTGCGCAGTTGCGGATCGAATTCGGCGAGCACGCCATTATCGGTGGTCCATTCGAGTTTGACGTTCTGTGCGTGCTCGCGGCCGTCGCCCTTGAATTCGGCAACAGTCGTCACCGAGCGGATCTTCATCAACTTCTGTTCGATGCTGAACATGGGTTCTCCTGGTGGTGAGGGCGAGTTACGCGGCCTGCCTGGTGAAGGCCTGAATGCCAAAGTAGACCGCCTTGCAAGCGGCCAGATCTACTGCGGCGTTGTGCGCACCTTCGAGCTTCGTACCCGTGAAGAACTCGTAGGCCTCGCCAAGGTTCGGCGACTTCGCATGCGTGCGGCCGGCAGCAACCATCTTCGGCGTGGGCGGCAGGTTGAGGATCTTGATGCTGTTCGCCTGCGTGCAGAACGTCGCACCGTTTTTCCAATCTTCGTGAAAGCCGTGTTTCTCGCCAAGCGTGCGCAGCGCCTCGATACGTACCATGCGCTGATCGAAACTCTCGTTGTGAGCCACGCGCAAATCGGCCTCGCACCACATCTGCATGAACGTCCTGAGTGCATCGTCCATTGGGTGACCGAAACGCTGCACAAGTTCGTTCGTGATGCCGGTGAGCGCCTCCAGTTCAGGCGGAATCGTCCAGTCTTCCGGATGGATGAGCAGATCCACGAAGGCCAGCACGCGCCCGCTGTCGGCGTCGAATAGCTCGGCGGCAAGCTGTGTGATGTGCGGCTGGTTCGGGTGCTCAGACAGTTGATTCCAGAGCGGAAGGCCGTTCGTCTCGGTGTCGTAAAACAGGATGGGCTTCATGTCTCAGGCTCCGAGAAGAATTTCGCGGCGGTCGTTGTACGCCTGTTCCAGCTTGATGAATTCGGCTTGCGGCAGATCACGGCCGCTGTCGAGCACCAGCGCCAGAATCTCAACGTCGGTCGCTTTGCTGATCTGCCCGAGCAACTCTCCGTAGGTGACCGTAGCTTCTTCCTGATGCGCGCGCTGGTCGGTAATCTCGCCGGTTGCATGATCGACTGACGGCACGGCATCCGGATCGCTAACCTGCACGAAGTCGCCGTCGATAACCGCGTGCTTGCCTTCGTCCACCGCATTACTCAGCGCAATCGCGTTCGACAGTTCGATCGACTTCGGCATGTACTTGAGCACCTGCAGCAACGGAATCTTGCGCGCATACATTTCCCAGTCGCGAAAGCTGTAGTGGTTGCCGCCGACCTTGTTGTACTTGTCGCGGTGCTTGCGCACCTTGCCGACCGCCCATACCTCGATTACCGGATGCTGGGAACCATTCACGCGCCCCACCGCATAGACGTGCGTCATCAGGTCCGGATCGTTTTCTTCACCCGGGCGGTGACGGATAAAAGGCGTATCACCGAGCGCATAATCGAACTCATCGCCTTGGAATACAGCGCCCGTCCAGACCGTCGCGCGGCCACTGCGAGATACTAGGTCAACGAGACCTTTCCAGCCCGGCACGCACGTGCACGTCTTGCCGTAGGGTACAAGGAAGCACTGACCGTCGACACCGGGTTCAAGGCCCAGCGTAGAGGCCGTCATGATGCTGGCGGCAATCGTCTTCGGGTCGCATGCCTGGAGCTTCGGTGTGCTGCTGAATGCGGTCAGCGTCAGACGCGCCATACGGTCGGCAGTCAGGTGCTTAGGCAGCGCCAGCGCCATCTGCGGCTTGAATTTTTCGAGGAAGGCGCTGAATTTCGCAACCGGGTTCTCCTGCTTGCCGGTTGCCACTGCCTTCAGGTTTGATGTAGTGCTCATTGGATTTTTACCTTCAGTCGGAGAACGCGAATTTCTTTGGTGCGCTTGTATTGGGCCGTGACTTCCGGCATTTCCTCGGCCAGCAACTTCTGGTCGAGGCTCGTATGGTCCTGATTCTTCCAGGTCGCAATCTCGTTGCCGCCGAAGGTCAGAATGCTATGCGGACGCATAAAGTCGGCAATCCGGAACGACAGTTCCTTCTCGGATTCTTCGAAGGATTTGAGCTTCTGCTTGACCTGGGCCAGCGTGAACACGGCGTCGCGAATCTCGCTGGTGGCCTCGACCTTCGTGCCGTCAGCTTTCGCATAGATCGCTTTCGCGTCATCGAAGTCAATCGGATCGGGCGGCACATCGGCGATGACGCATTCATTCCAGTACTGCGCGACGCGCGTGCGGATACCGTCGATCGTTTCCTGATCGCGCTGCACTTCGTAGATCAGCAGATCATCCATGCCGATCAGCGTGGCAACGATGCAGCGGTCGCGGCCGGTAATGCCGAGGCCGTGCATGAACTGCGCGGCGTACTCGATCGGCACTTCGTCGGTGCCTTCTTCACCCCATTTCTTTGCGGCGAAGGGATGCACCGTCTTGCAGTCGCCGTTCACGTGCTCGCCATCGAGCATCAATTCGAAGTCGATTTCGCAGGCCATGAACGGATGCTCGGTGTCGATGTAGCGCTCATTCGTGCGCAGCAGTTCGACCTCGTGCCCATCATCACGCAAACGATCGAGCAACATGTCGAGCACGACTGGTTCCAGCCGGTGGCCGCGGTCGAATCGCTTTTGCTGCTGCGGCGTGATTTCCTCCCGGGCCGCGCGGCCCGTCTTCTGAAGCCACAGCTCATGCGGCGTCTTCCAGGGGCTGACGCCGAGGATTGCAGCCACGTCGCTGCCGCCGATAAAGCCAAGCCGGTTCATTTCTGGTGCATTCACAGTCCAACTCCTTTAGCGGCCATCCAGCCGAGATAGATTCCGAAGGCGACAACTACAGCCCAGTCCAGTAGCTTCGCTCGCATATCACCGCCCAAACAAATCGTCGACAAACGGCTGCCCGAGGAACAGCAGCAGGATCACCAGCGCCGTCCCGGTGCCAGCCAGCGCGCAGAGCACTCCCATCGCCTGATGGCTCATGTAGAGGTCTTCCATAGTGGCCGGATGGTGCCGCTTGTCCCGCCACTGTCTGCGTCGAAACATGGTCGTCATCATGTGCATCCCCCGATATAGGTCATCAGCATCGCCAAGCCGTCGATCAGCAGAACGAGGGCGCCGAGGATGTAGAGGCCGGTCACGGTTGGCTCCGCGCATAAAGCATGGCATCGGCATACTCATAGGCCGCTTTCGATAATCCCTCCTGTATCGCGAGGAGTTCTGCACCCGTACCGCTGTAATTGCCGATCATTGCCGCCATAGCCTTCGATGCGAAGTAGTCACGTAGCGTCATGCCGAGGTTGATGCTTGGCATATCGTTCAGGTCACCACACCACGGAAAGGCGCGACCTCCAGTTTCGATATTGCTCATGTCAGGCCTCAAAAGGGAATGTCTTCAGCCGCTTGCACGGTCGGCTTGTTCTCGATGGCAAGCAGCGATTGAATTTCGACGCCGATCTCGGTTACGCGTGCCTGAAACTTGGCCATCAGTTCTTTCTTCTCGCGCTCCAGGTTGGCGACCAGAGCAGGCCGAATATCAAAATCATCCGGCACTTCGAATTCAACATCGCGCGTGTCGATGAGGGCATAGCCTCGGCTCGAATCGACCATGCTGAACGGATACACCGAGTACTTCATTTCCTTGTCCCACGGCTCTTTTTCTGCGTGCACGAAGCACTTGATCGTCACTTTCATTTCAATCTCCCTTCATCATTGATTCGGCCTTCAGCCGGTCGGTGTACATTTCAAGCGCTTCCTTGACAGCCCGGTCGAACGCGGCCCGCATGATCCGGCCGACCTCGCGGTCATTGGCTTCGGTGTCGCCCGCGCGCAGCGCGTTCAGAAACGACTGCTGCATGCGCTGCGGAAGCTCGCCGAAGTGGAAGAAAATTTCATGATCGAGAACCTTCGAGGCGCAGGCGTCGCGGATTGCCTGGGTACCGTCTTCGGGTTCGAACAGCCACTCGCCATATTTCATGGACTTGTTGACGACTAGAGGAACGGTGCTCATTTCAGGCTCCTAAGGAATGCATCGATCCGATCCGCCGCAGACGCCTTCATACGTCCCGTCCGGTTCGACTTCATCATCGACATACCAACCTGTGTCGCCGTTTTCGTACGCCTTCAGGTTGACCGTTTCTTCCTTGCCGCAGCCGCAGCACTTCATCCATGCGCTGCCGTCAATCTCTACTGGTTCGCTCTTGCCCTGCTCGCTGAACCACGCGCCGAAGTCCCTCATTGCCACACCACACCCTTCGCCTGCCAGTCGATCGTTTCCGTCCGGACGTGAATCCGGTGACCGTCCGGGCAGACGTATTCGGTGAGAACCATCAGCGCGTACTGCAGGGCGAGGAAGGTGCAGACATAACCGGTTATGGATTTCATGTCAGGCTCCGTATGGCCCGCAAAGCGCAAAGACGGCGTTTTGCACAAGCGCGTCCGGATCAAAGTCCAGATCCTGTCCGCACTTTGTTGCGCCGCGTAACGCATAACGAACTGCTGCAACGACGGCAGCGCGTTGCTCATGGGTCAGAATGGGATGCGGCGTATCCGCTGTTGTGTCGCGCTCGCTGTCCCATTGATCGCAGCGCGGTGCATACAGCCAGTGGTCTTTCGGAAGCGGCAATGAGCCAACGAAGAATGCGCTGCCATCAGGAAGAATCGTTGTCATGGCTATCTCACTTGCCGGCGTACGGCGTCCACTGCGGTTTCTGGAACTGCTGCATCTCGCTCTGCGGCCACGGCTGATATGCATCCTCGAACGCGTACCGGCCGCCGTTGCCACTCTGCCCAGCCGCTGCTGTGCCATGCGACGCGCCGCACGAGCAGCCGAGGGCGCCCGAATTCGGGCCGCCGTGATGCCCCTGGTTCGCGGAGGCGGTGGAGGCGTGGGCCTGGGTGGCGAGAGCGAGGAATGCGGCGAATAGAAGGGATTTCATTTCCTACTCCGAATCAATCATCGAACTGAACAGTTCATGTGCGCTGGTTTGAAGGGCGAGAACCGTAGGTTCGAGCTTCGCCCCTGCGGCGTCCCCTGCGGCGGCCCCTGCGGCGGCCCCTGCGGCGGCCCCTGCGGCGTCCCATGCGGCGGCCCGTGCGGCGGCCCCTGCGGCGGCCCCTGCGGCGGCCCGTGCGGCGTCCCATGCGGCGTCCCATGCGGCGTCCCATGCGGCGTCCCGTGCGGCGGCCCGTGCGGCGGCCCCTGCGGCGTCCCCTGCGGCGGCCCCTGCGGCGTCCCGTGCGGCGGCCGCGTCCTTCCTCGCCAGATCAAGCTTTGGTTGTGCGGCTGCCAGATCGACCGCGCAGGTAATCGGCGGCAATGACTTGAGCGCCTCGGCGTGATGTGCGAGACCCGGATTCAAGGCGAGCCACGCCGCGGTATGCACGCGGATCAACCAGTCCATCGCCATCCAGCTGCGCTTCTGCGAAAGGTCCGGGCCTTTGTTCGTGCCGACGAGGCGCGCGATGTATTGCCTGAGTTGGGCGCGCTCAGCATCGGAGCGCATGCCGTCATTCCACGACATGCCGAACGAGGCGAGAACCGGGTCGACACAAGCAGGGTGATCGCTGAACGGCTCACCCGAGAAAAGCGCGGTGGCTTCGAGCAGGCACATGCCTTCGTCGGGGCCCATGTGCTTGCCGTGGCTCAGGGTGAGCGTGTCGAGATTGTCTAGCGTCAGTTTCATAGGATCCTCACAGTTGGTTTCGTGTTGCCCGCCGCAGCGGGCGCAATGGTTAGCGGATTGCTTGACGGAACATCACGACGTTGTTGAAGCGGAAGAAACGCTTGGTCAGGCCGAGCCGGCTGAACACGAAAATCTGGCAATCGTTCGGATAGCAGCGCATCCAGTCCATGGCTTCCGTCTTCGTCCAGGCTTTGTGCGATGCGCCGTCGAACGGGCCGGTCTGCACGTACACGCGGTACGGCTTGAGGGCGTCGAGGATCTGCTTCTTGAGTCGGGCGATTGCGACTTTCATGGTCTGTCTCACAGGTGGTTGGTGTTGCTGTGAGGTGAATATTAGCAGCGCTGCTGCTTATGTCAAGAGCAGTGCTTATATATTTTGACGAAAAAAAACCCGCCGGGGCGGGGGATGGATCAGCGCCGAAGAAAATCAGCCTGGTGGCTTGCATTCAACCATCATGGTGCGCTCTTTCGTCTGGATGCCCGAGTAGCCCCCGGAGCCGTTCGAGAAACCGCCGCCGAAACTTGATGCGTCCTCCTCGTTACGATCGACAACGGTATAGCCTGCGGCGCCGCATAGATTGCCGGCCGCCCTCAGGCATTTATCCCAGCCGCGCGCCCAGCCGCTGCAATTCAGGGCATAGGCCTTGCGACCGTCGGGCGCATAGCTTTCGTGGACCGTGGCGCATCCCGAGAGAGCAAGAGTTGCGCAAATCATTGCCATTCTTTTCATGTCGTTTCCCCGATTTCAGTGCAATAACTGCCTCGCGTACTGAAGCGCCATGAGCATGTGATGCGCCATTTCTCGCACCGCGCCTTCGGCGGATGTCTTGTCGTTCGGGGGTTTCTCTTTCGGCTCGGCCTTCTGCCGATATTTACGAATGTCGACGATCTTTTCTGTGTTGTTGCTCATGGGGCGCCCTCGGCTGTTGTGTTTCGCTGAGAATATCCGCAGCAAGCCGCTCCGCGTCACCGATGATTTCCTCAGTCGTTCTCATATCTTGGGTTTCGTTTGCCTTCGCCGAAAGTAAGAGTAAACCCGTAGCCAATCTGAACGTCTTCCCGATGAGCGGCGAAGACCCATCCAGGCGGGCGACACACCCGATTAGCTCGCGCGCTTCGTTGGAAAGAGGGGTGTTTTGCCGTCTGATCGGCGAATTCGCAGACCCGTGGGTCGCAAAGGCCGTGCGCGCATAAAGGTCATTCTTGAGCGCCGGATCGCCGAGATGTTCGTGCACCAGTCGCGGGCTGATATCGCTGGGGTTGGCTCCGAGCACATTGCAAAACTTGATCAGGTTCGCGAAGTTCAACATGATCTCGCCGCGCAGATATTGACTTACGGCGCTCTGCCCGCCGATCCCTGTCGCGTTCCCGAGCCACTCTTGCGAAACACCCGGGTGCGCGACCTTGAAAGATTCCCATATAGCCCGCAGACGCGCGGCCTCCGCTTTCTCTTCGTCGCTGAGTCGGTGGCGTTGAATTGTCTTTTTCATGACTGGATTCTAGTAGCTGCACTTTTAAGTTGCGTACCTCCTTGAAAAGCTCTGCTGTTGCGCTACAATAGCAGCAGTGCTAATGCAGAGGCCCCCATGCGACTCGACGACTATCTGAAGGAAAAGAAACTCTCCCAAGCTGCTTTGGGCGCGCTTCTCGATCCGCCCGTGACGCAATCCTTGGTGAGCCAATGGATTCGCGGGACGGCGCGCGTGATGCTTGAACAAGCAGTCCAGATTGAAATGCTCACTGCCGGCGCCGTGCGTCCTGCTGATCTTGCGGACATGCATAAGTCGCGCACACCAACCGAACAAGCAGCGGCCTAGACCGTTCCGATTAACTCCCTAGGACCGGGGGGTCACTTTTGAGGATCACCGTGGATCAACTATCCATGCCCGCCGCTGAACGTGCACGAAAGTCGCATTCCGAGGCGTTACGTCACATTTCTGAGGTCGGTCAGAACAAGATCGCCGAGGCAATTGGAGTGTCCCCGCCGACGGTCTCCAGGTTCGTTTCTGAGGACCTGGAACGTGCCTGTCTGATCCTCGCGACTGTGGGATTGAAGGTCGTTCCCATCGACCGCCTGGTCGTCAAGAAACACATGTTCGAAGCCATTGCCACGCTTGCCTATGGGGTGATCGATGACCGCGACATGCTGCGCAAGCTCGTGTGGGAGGACTGACCATGGACCTGCTCGCCTTCGGAATGACGTTGGTAATCGTGCTGGCGTTTGTCGGCGCGTGGAGGTGCTGTTAGATGCGCGAGTACGCCAAAGTTGCCCCGAAGTTCTGGACCGGATCGACCGGCAGGGACCTTCGCAAAGGGGGTTCTGAAGGGGTCATCGTGGCGCTTTATCTGATGAGTTCGCCGCACTCGAACATGCTCGGACTGTTTTATCAGCCAATGCTGTACATGGCCCATGAAACTGGGTTGGGCATCGAAGGGGCATCGAAGGGGCTTAATCAATGCATCGAAGCTGGTTTTTGCGCCTTTGATGAGACATCTGAAATGGTATGGGTCTACGAAATGGCTTCATACCAGATAGCCGATGAACTAAAGGCCGCAGACCGCAGATGCATCGGTATCCAGAAGGATTATGACGCGCTCCCGACATGCCCGTTCCTCGGTCAGTTCTTCGACCGGTACTGCATGGCATTCAATCTGAAAAAGCGCCGTTCTGGAGAAGGCCCTACACAACCCCCATCGAAGCCCCATCGAAGCCAAGAGCAGGAGCAGGAGCAGGAGCAGGAGCAGGAGCAGGAGCAGGAGCAGGAGCAGGAGCAGGAGCAGGAGCAGGAGCAAAGCGCGACCCCGCCGAAAAAATCGAAGCCCGAATTGCCCGACTGGCTACCCGAGGACGCATGGCTCGCATTCGTCGAAATGCGCAAAAAGCTCAAGGCGCCTTTGACGGAACGCGCAGCGCAACTCGCAATTCTCGAACTCGAAAAGCTCATGCAACTCGGGCATCGTCCGCGCGCGGTGCTGGAGCAATCGACGTTGAACTCGTGGCGTGGCCTGTTCGAAATCAAGGCTCCGCGCGCCAATGGCAGCATCGAATCGCGTGATGCGTTCAACGAACGCGAAAACGCCAAGGCAAAGCAATTGCTTTTCGGACCGGAGATCGACCATGCAGCATGAGGACTTCGAGAACTTTTCGCGCGTGCTGGACGCGGCATATTCGCTGCACAGCAAATCGCTCACCGCTGACGCTCGAGCGCTTTTCTTCGCGGCTTTGGGCAAGTATTCGCTCGCCGACGTGCGCAAGGCGTTCTCGGCGCATATCAGCGACCCGCAACGCGGCCAGTTTCCGCCGAGGCCCGCCGATCTGATCGCGCAGCTTGTCGGCGATGCGACCAAAGACGGCCGGCCTGAAGCTGCTGAAGCGTGGGCAATCGCTGTCAGATCTCGAGACGAGGCCGAAACGGTTTGCTGGACGCAGGAAATGGCCGAAGCATTCGCCGTTGCATCAAACATCGAAAACGACGAATTCGGCGCTCGTACCGCGTTCACCTCGAGGTACAACCGGCTTGTCGAAGACGCTCGAGCCACCGGCCGTAAGGTCTCGTGGTTCATGTCGTACGGCCACGACGCGTCACGGCGCGAGGCTGTCGCGCTCGAGGCGGTCCGTGCGGGGCACTTGCAGCTCGAGCACGCGCGTAAGGTTCTGCCGCAACTCGCAGCCCCTGAGACGGGCGATACGAGCAGCGCCCGGGAACAGCGCGCGGAACTGCACAAGCTCATCGCGAACATGCCGAATCACACCGACAAGCTGGCGCAAGCTCGAGCCGCCGAACTCGAGAAGCAACGCGAGTTGACCGCGGGCGCCAAGCTCGAAACAGCGCAGCGTGTCGCCAACTACGAGGCGGATCATGGCTGAACTCACTTCCGACTTCTGCTCGGCCTACGCATGCCCAATGCTCGGCGTCTACGGCGTCTCGGGCAAGTGGTACTGCTCCTGCCACCACAACGCCAATCCGGCGCTCAACGACGCGATTACGGCCGAACTGCACCGGCAGAAAGCCACCGTCGATCGCATCGTTCTGGCGCGTCGAGAGGGCCGCTGCGAGGTGCAACTCGAAAACGGGCTGATCACGCTGATTCGCGATATCGGTGAGCAAATGCCGTTGCGCAAGCCGAATGTCATCGGCCCTACCCACGCAATGACGCACTACACGGAGCAAGGATCATGAACTGCAAACCGGGGGATCTGGCGATTCTCACGCGCTGCCCATGGCCCGAGAACATCGGTGCCATTGTCGAGGTACTGGAATGCAACGTCGAATTGACGGCAGCCCTGGGCGACCACATCTGGCGCGTAAAAACCACTGGCCGCAACCTGCGCGCCCGTGATTTGCATACCGGCACCCTCAGATTATTCGACGGTGGAAACCTGAGTGCTCGTGACAGCCAGCTCCGCCCGATCAGCGGCGTTCCGGTAGGCGAGGATGTGAGAGATGAGGTGACAGCGTGAGTCTCTACCAATGCGAGCACTGCGGTTGCTGCGAGAACACAGCGTTGGGTATGCAGCCCAAGACGCCTACCCAATGGTTCAGATGGGATGACAGATTCGAGGGCATGGCAGAGCGCAAGGGACAGCATCTGTGCAGCGCCTGTGGGCCGAAATGGTACGCAGACGGCACGCCGACCGAATACGGAACATGGCACGACCAGTTCGAACGCGTCTTTCTGCCCAGGGGCCAGTTCAAGACCAATCGCGAAGGCAATCTCGAACACATCGAGACCGGACGAACCGACTTTCGGGCCTTCGCTATCACACCGGAGCAAGCCAAATGACCACCACCACACCCGCGCCCGCGCGCGATTCTTCCGCCCCAAAACGCGATATTCGGTATTTGACCATTGAGCCCGGCCGCATCTCGCTGCACGGCATCGCGCTTACGGATGGAGAGATCGCGGTGTTGCGCGGGATTGCGGAGCGGATGAAGGGAGTGCGCACGGTTCGGGAGCAACTATGGCTTCCATGCCCGATTTGCAAGGGCATCGAAGGTTGCGATCACACAGTGCCCGAGCGCGAACGAGCAGTTCAGGAGGCCGCATGCTGATCAGCTGCGATCCGGGCATCAAAGGCGCACTCGCCTTCTTCAATCAGCATGGCTGCATGGGCGTGCACGACATGCCTGTGCGTGCCAAGCCGACTGCCGGCAAGATCAAAAACGAGATCGATCCTGTTGCGCTGCAGAAACTACTCCGGCGCAATGTGCCGGCCGACGAGAAGGGCCTGGTCGTCATGGAGACGCTCAACGCCTTCATGGGCAGCGGCGAGGAGCGTCACGGCTCGATGGCATCGCAGGCATCGCTCGCCGCCACCAAGGCCGTCATCTGCACCGTGTGCGAGCTCAGCGGCTTCGATATGGCCTTCGTGAGCCCGCGCGAGTGGCAGCGCTTCTTCGGCATCAAGGCCACGCCCAGCGAGACCACCAAGCAGCAATCGCTGCGTCTGGCGCGGTCTTTGTTCGGCATGGAGTACTGCCCGCTGCAGAAGCACGATGGGCGGGCTGACGCGCTTCTGATTGGCCGCTACGGTCAGCGGCATTTCACGTAGTACCAACCCAAGGAGAACGCAATGCACTACGCAAACGGACGTGAAGCAAAGAATGGTGACAAGGTCGTGTGGCGCACCTATAGCGGTCAACTCATCGTTGGCTTCCTGCATGACGCGGTGGCTGGCAATGATTACTGCAACGGCAAGATCGCTGTCGAGTCGCTCAATGACCCATGCCCGAACCTGAAGGAGGTTCTGCACTTCGAGGACTTCGCAGCCGCCGCGAAACTCGACGAAGTGTTCCCGAAGCAAACCTGACAACCACGCGAGCAGCAGCACGCTGGGGCAGCGGACGTTGCGCGTAAGACCCCTCGAATCACACGGAGAAAATGGACATGGACTATCAACACATTCAGCAATTGCAGAAGCAGGCGGCCTACGAACAAGCGATGGGCGCGCAGCAGGGCAATTCCCAATGCCTCGGCATGCTGCATCAGGACGGACGGCTTGAGGCGCAGGGATGGAGCACTCAGGCGCAACAGAAGCACGAGCCTGGCCTGATGGATGGCTTGCGCGGCCTTCACGACTTCATCGACCGTCTCAATGGCTCGCTGAACGCGCTGGAAGGCAAGCTATCGCCGATCCTGACGACGCAGGCTACCAACTCGATCGGCGGCATTCCTCCTGCTCCGCCATCAAGCGAGCTCGATGCCATCGAGCAACTCGCTATGGCGCTGCGACGCCTTCAAATGCTCGAAGGCACGATCGACTCGCTCACGGGGCGGGCGCGGATCTAAGGGCTGCCATGTGCTCAGAAATTGACGAACGCACGCGCGAGAATCCGGAAGGGGCGATGGTGCACACCCAACTGCTCAACGTCCAGCTCCGCGAAGCACAGAAGGCCCGCGAGGCATCCAAACCCGAGCCGCAGCACTTCGATACCGAAGCGCATCGGGCGTTTATGCGAGGGCTGGGATGAACTTCTGCAAAGACTGCAAGCATTGGCATGCGAGCGCCTTTATGCCCAACCGCTTTTGCCTTCATCCGGATGCGGTCAGAGACCCGGAGACCGGCCATGCATTTTCTAACTTCGAGCGCTCGATCATTGGCAATTGCGGCGAAAAGGGAAAGCTCTTTGAGCAGCGCGAACAACGAATCGGTTTCTTCAAACGATTGCTCGGCTAGAGCCAACTCAAACGGGGAACACCATGCGGCCAAGGAAAGAAAGACTACCTCTCACGCTCGACTCATTGACCGCACTCATGATCCCCGGCAAGTCCTACACGGCGGCGAAGCTCTCCTGCATTTTCGACGCTTCGCCGGCCGCAATTCATGGCCTGCTGACGACGCTTGAGGCCGCCGGCAAGCTCACCAGTTCGACCGTCTACTGCGGACGCACGAAAGATCTGCGCGAGGATCGACGCATCTACTCGATTCCTGCCAATACCCGCGCCGATGTGGCGCAGCGCCGCACCGGCCCCGCCGAAATGCCGGGCGAACTCCAGAATTACGATCTCGGCCGCTTTCAGCGCCTTGCAATGGCTACGAGGCGCGCATGACTCGCCCGCGCTGGATTCTTGCCAACCGCTCGACCTACGAATTCATTCGCAGCTATCGACCGCCATTCGAAGCCGTCGCCAACCGCGCATGGCTCTTCCGCACATTCGGCATTCGTCGCTCTAGACGCTGAGTTTCGCGCTGCCTAGCATCTTCGCCATCCACTGGAGGGAATCGGCATGCTGAGCCGCGAGGAAATCGAGATGCTGATGCGCGAAGGTGCTGAGGCGTTCGAACGCGGCATGGAATCCAATGCCTGCCCTTACCGCATATTCAGCACCGAGTTCGGATGCTGGCTGCGCGGCTATCAAAACGCGGCCTACGGGGCCGCACAACTGGAGAAGCACCATGTCTGATCCCGTCGCAGAAGCAGCAGCGCAACTGGCTGCTCAGCAGGCCGAGCCGACCATGCTCGAAAAGGCTATGGATACCATCCATGAACTCGAAGCGAAGGTTGAGTATCTGATCCATCCGGATGCGGAGGCTGGCGCGGCCATGCCGGGGGAGTCTATGACGAATGCCCCGACTGCGGAGACGACTCCGGCCTCTGCGACTGCGACTGCGGAGAGTGAACTCCCAAACGTTGCATCGGTTGCGGCCGAGCCTACAACCGCAGTGGCCTCTGCGTCGAATGCAGGTGGCGCCGATATCATAAAGAGCACCGCCGTAAGTTTCGGTGAGCCGCTGCATGTGCGCATCGCTGCGCATCTGGAGGCGATTTACAGCATGGCGAAGGAAGCGCCGGTTGCGGCAGCAGCCGATACCGGCGCCCTCAAGACGCACGTCGGCGATATCCTGCACCGCATCAGCAACGGCATGCAGGTGACCGAGGGCGAACTCGTGCAGAAGCTCGAAGCGCTCTACCGGATGCTGTGAGCCATGGTCGCATCGACTTTCACGCAAGCGCTCTTTGACAAGATCTGCGACCTGATCGCGGACGGCAAGAGCGTGCATGAAATCTGCGAGGCGAAAGGCATGCCGAACCGGCGCACGTTCCATGACTGGTGCCGGCGCACGCCCGAGCTGCAGGCGAAATACGACGCCGCCTATCTCATGGGCGAGCAATCGATCCTTGACGATATCCAGTACATCGCCGACACCGAACCGGATCCTGCTAAAGCTCGCGTTCGCGTCGACTCGCGCAAATGGACGCTCAAGGTGCGCAATCGCAAGGTCTATGGCGATCACGTCACCGAGGAACTGACTGGCCCGAACGGTGGCCCACTTCAGGTCGTGCGCCTGCGCATGACGCCGGCCGAGGAGTTGCCGGAATGAAGCCACATATCTACTTTTCGCGCGGTGCCTGGCGGGCCACGATGCGGCATCCGACAAAAGAATTCATGCTCTGTTGCGGGCAGGGCGAAACTCCGTGCGAGGCGTTCGCCTGGATGATGCGAGCGCTGGAGCATCGATATGAACGATGATCGCGACCACTTCGACGAACGACTCGGGAACAGCCGTGGCCGCCGCCGGTGAGATCGAGATCCCGCATAACTGGTCCCCGCGCATCTATCAGGGCCGACTGTGGAATTCCATGCTTAACGGCTGCAAGCGCGCGATCGATATCGCACATCGCCGCTGGGGGAAAGACGAGGTTGCGCTGCACTGGACGTGCCTTGCTGCCCATGATCGGGTCGCCAGCTACTGGCACATGCTGCCGCAGGCCTCGCAGGCACGTAAGGCCATTTGGGACGCCATCAATCCGCACACCGGCAAGCGCCGTATCGACGAAGCGTTCCCGCATGCACTGCGCAAGCGCACGCGCGAGAACGATATGTTCATCGAGTTTCGCAGCGGCTCGACGTGGCAGGTGCTCGGCAGCGATAACTTCGATTCGCTAGTCGGCTCACCGCCGGCCGGCATCGTGTTCTCCGAATGGGCGATCTGCAATCCGGCCGCATGGGCCTACCTCAAACCGATTCTCGATGAGAACAACGGCTGGGCGATGTTCATCACCACGCCGCGCGGCAAGAATCACGCGCATGCCATGTATCAGATGGCAAAGAGCAACCCGAAGTGGTTCGCCGAGGTCTCGAATGTGCTGAAAACCGGGCGCTTCTCGCGCGAAGAGCTTGAGGAGCAGCGCGCTGAATACGTCAGCATGTTCGGCGAGGACCAAGGCAATGCGATGTTCGAGCAGGAGCTGATGTGCAGCTTCGAGGCGGCCATTCTCGGTGCTTACTACGGTCTTGAGCTTGCCGCGGCAGAGCGCGAGGGGCGCATTACCAGCGTGCCGCACGACCCGGCGCTGCCCGTCTATACCGCATGGGACTTGGGACGCACTGACGATACCTCGATCTGGTTCTTTCAGACGCATTGGGGCGAGATCCGCGTTATCGATCATTACAAGGCGAATGGCAAGGACCCGAAGCACTACGCCGAGATTATCCACGGTCGCAAAATCGAGGTCTCCGAGTATGGCGAGAATGGCAAGCCAGTGAAATGGAAGCTCGACGCTCCGATTCCCGAACAGGCTCACCATATTGCCTATCACTACGGCAAGCACTGGCTACCGCATGATGCCAAGCCGAAGAGTTTCGCGTCGCCGCGCTCAGCGCTTGAGCAACTGAACGATTTCAACGTAAAGGCCTATATCGTGCCGGGCCTGAGCGTTCAGGACGGCATCCAGTCGGCGCGCACCACGCTGCAGCATTGCTATTTCGACGAGACGCGCTGCGCATATGGTCTCGAATCGCTCAAGAACTATCGCCGCGAGTGGGACGAAGACGCGAAGATCTTCAAGGACAACCCGCTGCACGATTATTGCTCGCACGCGGCCGATGCCTTCCGCTATCTCTCGCTCGTCTGGCGCAATCCTGAGAGCGAAAAGCCGATTGAGAAGCCGCGCTTTCTGCATGACATGACGGCCAACGAAGTGTTCTGGCCGAAGCACAGTCAGGGTAGCGGCGAGCGGGAGCGCATCTGATGTACTCCACGAACGACCTCCAGAAACTTGTCGTGATGCTCAATTTCCTGGGCATTATTGCGCCTGGAGTGTATCCGCAATATTCCGTTGTGCTAGGTGCCGGCGCCAATGCTGCGCCGGGGGTCGCAGGTACATTGCTGGCATCCAATGGCGCGGCGGCCAATCCGTCATTTCAGACACTAGCCACTCTTGGCATTCAGGCTGCATTGGGATATACGCCGGCACACGCTGGCGCAAATATCGATATCACTAGCCTCGCCTCGCCAGCATTAGCTGCAGCCACGGCGACAACGGCGCCCAAGGGGACGAATAATACGAAAGTGGCGACGACGGCTTTCGTCGTCAATCATGAAGCCATTCCGAATATCCTTGATTTCGGGGGCGACAATACCGGCGTCAGCGACAATGCGGTCGCTTTCGCCGCTGCGCTCGCAGCATCGCCCACCGATCAGGCGGCAATCATGTTTCCGCCTGGCACCTATGCATTTGCATCGGGTATTTCCTTCACGCTGCCTAACAATTCATCCGAAGTCTCCATCTTTGGATGCGGCTCGGAGAATACGAAGCTGGTTTGGGCGGCCGGCGGCGGCCTGACGATCAATTTCAAGAATCCGTCCAATTCGGCGCACATTCGTGGACTGACTCTGCTGACCGGCACGACAGCGACCGGAAACGGTCTCAATTTTGTACAATCGTCGGCGGTCGCGAATCCGGCAAACAGTGCGCTCTCGGATATCACTGATGTGACAATCCGCGGTTCCGATGCTTATGCAGGCTCGAAATATTGGGCCAACGGAATCAACCTGACTTCCGTATCCAACGTCAATTTCAACGGCGTAACAATAGTTGGCACTTCGACGTTCTTAGGGCGCGGATTGATCGTCTCCGGGTCTGCCAGCGCGATTCCTGTGGTGTTCAACTTCAATGGCTGCACTTTCAATTATCTGAACGTCGGCGCCGAATATGGCGCCTATTCGCAGGGCGTCACATTCAACCAGTGCAATTTCACCGCAGCCAATACCGGCATCCTGACGAGCGGCAGCAATCTCGCGCAACTGACCGTAACCGGATGCCAGTTCAACTGCAACAACGTTGGCATCAATGAAGCGATCAATGTGCCGGGCAGCCAGATCGTCGGCAATCTGTTCATAGTACCCAACACCGCACTCGGCATTAATTTGCCGGCAGGTGGCATGTATTCGGTCTCGGCAAATAACTTCCAGGGCTTGAGCACGGCGAACACTAACGGCATCGTTGTGAATAACAGCACGGCGGCGGGCATCGTCACCGGCAATACCTTCCTCGGTCTCACGACGGGCGTGAATCTTCAGGCGTCATGCACGAACGCAAACGTGCAGTCGAATGCCTATACCGGCTGCACAAACAAGGTTGTCAATTCTGGCGGTGCCAGCAATACGGTTGGCGGCGGATCACTTTAATGGAGCGGGCGATGAAACGGCTACTCACTGGCGCATTTGCGCTTCTTCTATCGATTGGGGCATTGGGAACAACGCTCAATCCGATCCAGCTTTTAAATCCAACGGGATCAACAAGCGGGCAGGCGGTGGTATCAACAGGTTCAAGCACGCCCCCAGCATGGGCGAATGTCGCTGCTGCAGCATTGGCCTCCCAGGCGGCCAATTCAGTTGTCGCTAATGTGACAGGATCGGCAGCGTCACCCACCGCATTTGCAATGCCAAGCTGCAGTGCAACCGGCAACGCATTGAATTACACATCAGGAACTGGATGGACATGCGCTACGGGGTATGCATTACTTGCCTCACCGACGTTCACCGGTACGCCGGCAGCCCCTACCGCAACGTTCGGCACCAATACGACTCAAATCGCGACCACTGCATTTGTGCAAGCCGCAATCGGATCTGCCGCACAAGGAAAACCATATTTCCAAGCATATCGTTCCACGAATCAGATATTAACCGCAAATACAATTGCGAAAATTCAGTTTGATACGAAAAATTTCGATAGCGGAACATATTATGATAATTCGACTAATTATAGATTTACGCCTCTCATAGCCGGAAAATATGAGGTACATGTCGTTATTTCATTTGTCCAAGGAACCAGCGGCGCATATATAGCGGCGATATATAAAAATGGATCTATTCTTGTTAATTCACAGGAATCGGTTCCGTCTCAGGCGGGTAATTTTTCAGTGATGTCCGAGGCTATCGTCAATATGAACGGGACAACTGACTATCTTGAGGGATGGGGCCAAACACCAGGTACGACAGTAAATGGCGCCTCTCCAGCCACATATTTCGAAGCGTATTACATTGGACCATAAGGAATCGCCATGAACCACAACACAGCAGGCTTCACCTACAAGCAGATCTCGGCCTCGGGCAATATCTGTGGCATCGACGGCATCCTCGGCGGCATCTTCGTGAGCTCCACCACGGCGGGCACGGTCACAATCTATGACGATCCGGCGACCGGCACCGCGACGAAGATCGTCGATACGGTGACGCTCGCGATCGGCTGGAATCCGATGCCCTTCGCCTTCGCGCAAGGCCTGAACATCGTGGTCGGCGGCACACTGTCGGCCACTGTCGGTTTCATCTCGGGCTGAAATCATGACTGAAGCGCGCGCGCAGGGCGATACCGCACTCGCCACCGATAACACCGTGGTCCGCTGGATCAAGGAAATCGAGCTATACGAGTCGAAGGCAGACGCATGGGAGACCAAATCGAAAAAGATCCTGCGCCGCTACAAGGATGAACGCAACGCGCGCGAGGGCAAGGAAAGCCGGTATAACGTGCTGTGGTCAAATATCCAGACGCTGCTGCCCGCACTCTATTCGAAGAATCCGAAGCCGGATTTTCAGCGCCGCTTTCTCGATGCCGATCCGGTAGGCCGGGTGACATGCCAGATTCTGGAGCGCGCGACCAGTTTCACGCTCGACAAGGAAGATTTCTTCCTGACCGCGCGGCAATGCGTGACCGATCGTCTGCTACCGGGTCGCGGCACGGTCTGGATCCGCTATGTGCCGCACTTTGCCGAAGGTGGCGAGGGTATGCTCGGCAATGAAGGGCCGGAAATCGATGACGACGCAAAGGCCAATGAAGCGCCTGATGTGCCGCAGGAGGCATCCAGCGGCGAGCCGATCACTGATGTGGAATACGAAGAAATCGACATTGACTATGTGCACTGGTCGGACTTCGGCCATACGATCGCCCGCACGTGGCAGGAAGTGCGCGCAGTATGGCGCATCTGCTATCTGACGCGCGATGAACTGGTGAAGCGCTTCGGGCCTGACAAAGGCAAGCGCGTGCCGCTCGACTACAAGCCGGAGGATCTGAAGGGGCAGGAAGTCACCGAGTATCAGCAGAAGGCGCGCATCTACGAGATTTGGGACAAGACCACGAAGAAGGTGATCTGGCTCAGTCGCGGCATGATGATGGAGCCGCTCGATGTTCGCGACGATATGCTCGGGCTCGAAGACTTCTTCCCGTGCCCGCGCCCGATGCTGCCGAACCACGCGAACGATACGGTTATCCCGGTGCCTGATTACGCGATGTATCAGGATCAGGCGAACTCTCTGGATGATCTGACCTCCCGCTGCAAGCTACTGTCGGATGCGCTGCGCGTCGCAGGCTGCTATGACTCGACGGTGCCGGGCCTCGGGCAGATCCTGGCCGGCGGCTATGACAATCGGCTGGTCGCGGTGGATGCGTGGGCAGCGTTCGCTGAGAAGGGCGGCATGGCGGGTGCGATCGCCTTTATCCCGATGAAGGAGATCGCCGAGACACTGCTCTCGCTCTACGATACGCGCGAGAAGGTTAAGCAGGACCTCTACGAGATCACCGGCATGGCCGATATCATCCGCGGCTCGACCGACCCGGATGAGACGTATGGTGCGCAGAAGATCAAGTCGAACTGGGCCTCTATCCGCCTGGTGGATATGCAAGCCGAGGTTCAGCGCTTCGCTCGCGATGTAGTTGTGCTGGTGGCCGAGGTGCTTGCAAACCAGTTCGATATCAAGACGCTCGCCGAGATCTCAGGTTATCCGCTGATGACCGCGCAGGAGAAGGAACTTGCGCAGATGATCCAGCAACTGGGCGGCGAGCTTCCGGACGATATGGAAAAGCCGTTCAGCGAGCCTACGTGGGAAGAAATCGACAAGCTTCTGCGCGATTCGAACATGCGACATTTCCGGCTCGATATCGAGACAGACTCGACACTCAAGATGGATCAGATGCAGGAGAAGCAGGACCGCACCGAGTTTCTGACGGCGGTTGGCAATTTCCTGAAGTCTGCCGAGGGCGCAGATCCGGCGCTAATGCCCCTGCTCGGCCAGATGCTCATGTTTGCTGTGCGTGCCTTCCCGGTTGGCAAGCAGATGGAGGCATGCCTGCAGGAGACGGTCGACGCGCTTGAGAAGCGGGCCAAGCAGGCGCAGAGCAATCCGCCGCCGAACCCGGCTCAGGTCAAGGCGCAAGCCGATATCCAGATTGCGCAGGCCAAGAATCAGAGCGATATGCAGCAGAATCTCGCCGAGATCGCTGCGCGCGCCAAGGCAGATGAGCAGGAACGCCAGGCGCAGATGCAGGCCGACGCCGCGAGCCGTCAGGCGCAGATGATCGCCGACCAGGCTGAATTACGCATGAAAGGCCAGCTCGAAGCAATGAAAGCGCAGCAGGACGCGCATCTTGAGCAGCAACGCATGATGTTCGAAGGCGCCATGAAGCAGATGCTGGCGCGCATTGATGCCGCGACCAAGATCGAGGTCGCGGAGATCGCGGCCGGCGCAACGCTCGATGCCGCCGAGATCAGCGCGGCCAATGCTGCAACCTCGGGGGAATGACGTGCCAATTTACACGTACCGCTGCACCATCTGCGATCACGATCGACACGAGTTTCGCAAGATCGCGGAGCGGGACCGCGCGCCTAAATGCGACAGAGAAACGGTCCCGGAAGATCTTGGCGAAGATGAGGAAAGCATGCAGTGGACATGTGGCCATGAAATGCGGCGCATCATCGAAGCCCCCATGGTGACGCCCGATATCGGCGCTTACCAAGCCGTCGCGATCGATGTAGCCACCGGTAAGCCGCCCGTCATCAATAGCCGCAGTGCACACCGCGAATTCCTTCAGCGCAATGGCTATACCGAGGTCGGCAACGAGCGCATCGGTCGTAAGCCGGGCGAAGTGCGCGGCGATTTCAATCTGCGCAAGGAACTGACCGAGGCCACGCGCGAAGTCCTGAGGAAGAAATCATGATCGGAGCATTTCTGCCGCGCCTTGTCGCGCTCCTGCATCAAACGCAGATTCAGGCGCAGCAGCGTGCGCTACAGCAGGCACAAGCTGCCCAGCAGCCTCCGGGTGGTGCCCCCGGTGCTCCGCCTGCTCCGATGCCGCCGCAGGGCATGCCACCGAGATAGAAAGAGAGTGGCTCGGTTGGTAAGGCCGAGCCTGCCAGGGCGCTTACTCTCACGACTGGCGACTGAATCGACTATGCCCCTTGTGGCTATTGCGGCGCCACGCCAAATCCCGGTGTCTTTTCGGTTGGGTCAATCGCCATGCGTGAGAGGAGAGTGGCCGGTGCTGATCTCCGGCATGCGGCGCCGCTATCGAAACGGCATCACGGTTGGGCCGTATCTACCATTGAATTAGCCGCTGCGTCCCCTTATCGCTTCCGCTCATGGGCTGCTGATGCATCAGCCTGCATATTCACTCTCGCCCATAGTATAGACGTTGCCCCACAAATTGCCGCTGCCTAGCATCTACCGCATGCAAATAAGCGGGGATGCGCGATGACGGTCGAAAGCGGTCAGGTTGGCGAAACGGGTGAAATCGGGCAGACGGCAGAACTGTCACTGCGCGAGGAACTGGCGAAGAATCTGGCCGATCTGAAGGGCGATACGGTTGACAATGACGCCGGTAAGGTTGACATAACCGAGTCAAAGGTTGACAAAGCCGCCGAGACGATTGACCCGCAGAAGACCGGTGACGCCGCTGAATCCAAGACCGCGCCGACCGAAGTAGCGCCAGCGACCGACCAGAAGGCCAAGGCCCCGCAATCATGGTCCGCTACCGAAAAAGCGCATTGGGACAAGATCCCGGCTGAAGTCCAGGCCGTCATTGCCCGGCGCGAAGAAGAAGCCCACCGCGGTATCACCGCGCTTGGTCAGGATGCAGCCCTCGGCAAGAAGCTGAAGGATGTCATCAATCCCTATCTCCCGATGATCCGCGCAGAAGGCGGCGACGAAGCCGGCGCGGTTCGGGATCTACTCCAGACTGCCTACATCCTGCGCACCGCAAACGCCGAACAGAAGATTGGCGTTATCCGGCACATCGCAGGACAGTTTGGAGTGGATTTATCTGTCGCTGCGCAAGGCGCGCAACAAGTGAACCCTGAGCTGCAATCACTCCGTCAGGAGCTTGCACAGATCAAGGGGCATTTTGCTACCGCCGAGCAGCAGCAACATCAGCAAGTACAGGGGCAGGCTCAAGCCGTCATCGATGCCTTCGTTGCAGATCCAAAGAACGAGTTCTACGAGCAGGTGAAGCCGCTGATGGCCCATCTCCTGATCGGCGGACAGGCCAAGGATATGCAAGAGGCGTACGACATGGCGTGCCATGCGAACCCTGATGTTCGTTCCACAATTCTGACCCGCCAGACGGCGGAAGCAGAGGCGAAGCGAGCAGCCGACGCGAAAGCGAAAGCTGATGCAAAGCGTAAGGCAGCAGGATCGATTAGCGGATCACCGGCCGGCACCGTGTCGACCACGACCACCGCGAACCAGAACCTCTCCCTGCGCGATGAACTGCGGCAAGCAATGCGAGCCGCGACCTCGTAACCCTTTGGGAGCACCATCATGGGCCTGCAAAATCCGTCGAGCACCCTCACGGAAATTGTCACGACCACGCTTCGCAACCGCACCGGGAAGCTGGCCGACAACATCACGAAGAACAACGCTCTGTTGTTCCGCCTCCGCAAACGCGGCAACGTCAAGACCGTCTCCGGCGGTCGCACCATCGTTCAGGAACTCGAATATGCCGAAAACGGCACGTTCAAGCGCTATAGCGGTTATGAAGCGCTGAACATTTCGCCGTCCGATGTGTTCACCGGCGCGGAATTCAACTACGCGCAGGCAGCGGTCGCGGTCTCGATCTCCGGTCTGGAACAGCTTCAGAACACCGGCGAAGAAGCCATCATCGACCTGCTCGAATCGCGTATCAAGAACGCGGAAAAGACGCTGGTCAACAATATCGCGCTCGACTGCTATTCGGACGGTACGGCGGATGGCGGTCGGCAGATTGGCGGCCTTGCGTTGCTGGTGTCGAATACGCCGACCACCGGCGTTGTGGGCGGTATCGACGCTTCGACGACTGTCGGCACATTCTGGCGCAACCTGAAGTTCTCGGGTGTGACAGATGGCGGCGGCGCGACCACTTCGGCGAACATCCAGTCCTACATGAACCGTCTGTATGTGCAGCTCGTGCGCCAGACGGACAAGCCGGATCTGATCATTGCCGACAACAACTATTTCCGGCTGTATCTGGAATCGTTGCAGGCCATCCAGCGCATCACCTCGAATGAAATGGGCGAAGCGGGCTTCGACTCGCTGAAGTACATGAATTCGGATGTGGTGCTCGACGGTGGCTTCGGTGGCGGCGCACCGACCAGCACGATGTATTTCATGAACACGGATTACATCTACTTCCGCCCGCACGTGGATCGCAACTTCGCCCCGATCGGTGACGACCGGTACGCCGTCAACCAGGACGCGATGGTAAAGCTGGTGGGGTTCGCCGGCAATATGACCGTTTCGAATCGCCGCCTGCAAGGTGTCTTCATCGCCTAAGGAGAATCGACATGTCTTTCATTGCATATGACCCGATTCTCGGCGTCGTCAAGCTGACCGATATCGACCTGGTCGGTCCCGGTCCTCTCAATCTCGTAAATGGCACTGGCGCTGGTCGTCAGTCGTTCAGTTTCGAAATCATCCGCGGCTATGACGCGAACGGACTGGGCGGCGGCGAATTCGTGTTCGCGCAGTTCAGCGGCACGATCGCCGCCGGCACGGTCTGTCAGTTCAACCAGTCGCTCACCAGCGGCCAGATCATCAACGCCGCAGCAGCATGGGCAGGCACCGCCAACAGCGGCGATGTGATCGGCGTGGCTCTTTCGGCCGGCACTATCGGTCAGTGGGGCTGGTTCCAGGTCAGCGGCAACGCGATTGCGACCTGTCAGGGTGCGCCGGTTGCAGGCAACCCGGTCTACTGGCAGGCAGCGGGCGTTGTCAGCCCGACGCTGGTTGCCGGTAAGCAGTTGCTCGGTGCGAAGTTCGCCACGGCTCCCGCCGTGACGCTTGGCACCGGTTCGAATGCTGTTGTGTTGTCGGCTACGCAGGCAGTCCTGCTGCTAGATCGCTGCACGGCACAGTCGAATATTACGTAATCCTCGCAGCACCTTCAGGGGCTTCGGCCCCTGCTTTTTCCCTTCTGGAGACTCATCACCATGGATTTCGCACAGGCCCGCATCGTCGAGAGTGGAAACCAGCTTCATGTGACGCACGGCGACGATAGCCGTCTGTATGTCGAATTCACCATGGAGGCGATCCATCAGACCTTCGAGTCGGAGAAAGAAGGGCGCCCGATTTTCAAGGACATTCCGCATATCCGCATTCACTTCCCCGGTGATCGCACGAAGCAGATTTTCCGCCCGGTGAAGTTCGAGGACGACTACCAGGGGCCGGCTGATCCGCGCCGCTTCCCGAATCAATGGCGCGCGTTCGATGCGCAGCAGGAGCAGGTCCAGACCGGCACGCCGATCGAGCATTGGGGTCCGCTGACCAAATCGCAGGCGATGGAATTCAAGGCCATGCATATCCATACCGTCGAGCAGCTGGCCGGCGTGTCGGATGCGAATCTCGGCTGGCTCGGCGCGCGCGAACTGCGCGACAAGGCGATTTCATGGCTCGCGCAGGCGGAAAGTGGCAAGGAGGCGCTCCGTCTGCAGGGTGAGCTTGAAAAGCGCGACGCCGATATCGAGGAACTCCGCCGCCAGGTGAAAGAGCTTGCATCGCTCGCGCAAGGCGGCAGCGAAAAGCCGAAGAAATAAGCCATGACCCAGCCCCTTACCTCTCTCAACCAGAAGACCATTCTGCGGATCGTGCAGGAGGTAATGGGCGACTTCGGCTTGCCGCAACCAACTCAGGTAGTTGGCAACACTGACAAGACGGTCTCGCAGCTTCTCATCCATGCCACACGTGTGGGTGAGGATCTGGCGGCGCGCGGCAGCATGAACGATGGATGGCCGGTCATGCGCAAGGAATACACGTTCAACCTGGTCGGCTATGGCGGCTATTCCGGCAATGTGACCGCCGGTTCGAACGTCATCACCGGCATGCCGTCAACCACCAATATCGCTATTGGCATGGTCGGCACCAGCACCGCGACGCCCTATGGCGTGACCGTGACCGGCGTGACCGCGAATAGTGTGACGCTTGATCAGCCAGCGCTGAGTACGCAGAATGGCGCGCTGTTCTCGTTCGGCAATGAGAGTTACGCGATTCCGGCCGATGCGGACCACTTCATCCAGCAAACCGGATGGGACCGCTCGTTCCGCTGGCAACTGGTGGGGCCGCTCTCGGCGCAGGAATGGCAGGTGCTCAAGTCCGGTATCAGTCCGACAGGCCCTCGGTTGCGCTACCGCATCATGGACGGTCTGATCTTCGTCAACCCGGTGCCGGCGTCGCTCGACAACCTGGTGATGGAATACTACTCGACTGGCTGGTGTCAGTCGGCCACCGGCACGCCGCAGACGTCATGGGCGGCCGATACCGATACGCCCGTCCTGCAGGACAGGCTCTTTACGCTCGGCATTATCGCGCGCTTCCTGAACCGCAAGGGCTTCGATTCGACCTCGGCGCAGCGCGAGTATGACGACGCGGTTGAGGCGGCGATTGGGCGCGCGGGTGGGTCTCGCGTGCTGCCGATCAACGCGCGCGCCGAGCCGCCGATCCTGATCGGCTCCGCCAATCTGCCGGACACGGGTTATGGCTCGTAGGCCCGTCAACCGGGCGCCGCGCCTCCAGACCGAAACCCTCCCGCCTCCCGTTGGCGGTCTCAATACGCTTGATGCGGTGGCGAACATGCCGCCGACCGATGCCGTCATTCTCGACAACTATTTCCCGGGCACCGCTGACGTTCCGTTGCGCAATGGCTTCCAGACGTGGGGCTCGGGCCTGTCGAATGTCGAGACGCTCGCCGTCTATACGTCCGGCACGACCAGGAAAATGTTCGCGGTCTCGAAGGGCAAGGTCTATGACGTGTCCGCGAATCAGGCTGTCGGCAATGGCAATGTGGTCGCCGAAGGCCCCTATCTGAGCGGCGCGCAGTTCACCGGCGGCGTCACGACAACTCTCCCCCTGTCGCAGACCTATGCGTCGAGCGCTGGCGTGCTGGTGCATTTCGATGATGTGTATCAGGGCTTCGACCAGTATTCGATCGTCGGCACGAACATCGTTTTCACGTCGCCTATCCCGGTTGGCGTCAATCAGGTCTATATCGAGAGCATCCCGGCGCTCGCCGCGAATATCACCGCAGAAGGCCCCTTTACTGGCGTCGGCGGTCAGACCTCGATCAACCTGTCGCAGGTCTATGGCGGCACGATCAACCTGATCGTCTATTTCGATGGCACCTATCAGGGACCGGATCAGTATTCGCTGGCTGGCAAGGTGCTAACCTTTACCGCGGCGATTCCGGCTTTCGTCTCGAAGGTCTATGTCATCGCGGTCTCGATCGGCAACATCGCGCAGGAAGGGCCATTTACTGGCGTGAGCGGGCAGACGACCCTGACGCTATCGCAGACCTATGCGGCCTCCGCAAACCTGCTAATTCACTTCGACGGCGGATTCCAGGGCCCTGACACATACAGCATTGCTGGCACAACGCTCACCTTCACGGCTGCGATTCCGGCCGGCGTCGGCAAGGTCTATATCATCGCGCTCGGCTCGTCGCTGGTCTCGGGCCTGACGAACTCGCGCTGGCAGTATGTGAACTTCAGCAATGCAGGCGCCCATTTCCTTGTCATGTGCAATGGCGTCGATCCGGTGCTTCTGTACAACGGCACCGCATGGCAGCAGGTTACGCAGTCCTCGACGCCCATTGCAATTACTGGCGTCGATCCAACTACCTTCGCGAGCGTGAATGTCTTCGCGCAGCGGCTATGGTTTGCCAAGCTGAATAGCACGCAGGCGTGGTATCTGCCAATTGGTCAGGTGGGCGGCGCAGCCAATGTGCTGGATATCGGCTCTGAGCTGACGCTTGGCGGCTTCCTCGCCGGCATGGCGACATGGAATATCGATGACTCGGCGGGTCTGAATCCGTATCTCGTGCTGATCAGTTCAGTCGGCGAAGCGGTCGTCTATCAGGGCTCCGATCCGTCGCAGGCGAATGCCTTCGGGATCTCCGCGCACTTCCGCATTGGTGCGCCGACCGGGCGCCGCTTCTATGAGAAGTATGGTTCCGATATCGTGTTCATCGGTGCAGACGGTCTGACGCCGCTCAGCAAGGCATTGCTCAGCGATCGTTCCGAGCGCAACGAAACGCTCACGCGCAAGATCAGTCCCAGCGTGACCGCAGACGTAGCCGCCTATGGCGCGCACTTCGGCTGGCAGGTGATCCTCTATCCGGACGGCAACAAGCTGCTCGTGAATGTGCCGACCGCAGAGGATACGACCTCCTACCAGTACGTCATGAACACGCTGACGAACGCATGGTGCCGCTTCACCGGCTGGAATTCGACGTGCTTTGCCTATTACAACAGCGGCCTGTATTTCGGCGGCCCGAATGGCGTTGCACAGGCTGATGTGGGCAACGATGACGGCGGGAATGCGATCAATGCGGATATCAAGCCGGCCTTCAATTACTTCGGCCAGCGCGGCATGCAGAAGTACTTCAAGATGGTCAAGCCGGTATTTCTGGCGAACTCGCCATTCACGCTGCAGATGGATCTGTCGGTCGATTTCAATAACACGCTGCCGACCTCGACGCCGGGTTTCTCGCAGGGCTTCTCGACACCGTGGGATACAACGCCATGGGACCGTGTTCCGTGGAATGGCGCGCAGATTATCCAGTCCGACTGGGAGTCGATCGACGGTATCGGTTATGCCGCGACCTATCGCATGAGAACGCAGACGAAGGGCATTGCCTATTCGATCGAGTCGGCAACCTTCCTGTTTGAACCGCAGAACGAACTTACGCTCTAGTTTCCCGCTGCCTATACTCGGCGGCAGATTTTCCATCTTCATGCATGCGGGTCTCACGACTCCTGTAAAAGGTGCGCAAAGCAGAATGCGCGCCTCCAGTGCAGCCAGCTTTGCGCATCGGGAAACCACCGATGAAACGCATTATCTGGCACCAACCCGAACGAATCATGCTCTTCGTCGCCGAGCGCACCGGCGAGGAATCCTATGGACGCGATTACACCGCGATCGGGCTTGAGCAGGACAGCAGGCTCGTTGCGGGCGTGCTGTTCACCAACTACACGAAGGCCGCGATCCTGATGCACGTGGCTTCTGATGGCTCGCGTCACTGGATGACGCCAGCCTTTCTCGCTGCCGCCTTCCGCTATCCCTTCATTCAACTCGGCTGCCGCCGCGTAACGGGCCTTGTGCGCCTGGATAACGAGGCGGCCATGCACTTCGACGAGCACCTCGGTTTCCGGCGCGAAGGCGTCCTGCGCGAAGGCGCGACCGATGGCTGCGATATGGTCATTTACGGCATGCTCAGGAATGAATGCCGCTTCCTAGGGGAGAGGCTGCGTGCGGCACTTGAACGAATTTCCTGATCTGCCGGCGCTCGGCTTTCAGCGAGCCTTTGGCAAGAATCGTCCCGCGACGCTTGAAGGCGGCAAGGGCGGCAGCGCGCCGAGCGCTCCCAATCCTTATACGGTCGCAGGCGCTACGACGCAGACCAATGAGAATACGGCCGCCTTCAACAAGGCGATCAATCTCAATAACTACTCGAATCCGTTCGGCTCGCAGCAATCGAACGAGGTCGGCACCGATCCCTCCACCGGCGCCCCGATCTACCAGACGACCATCGGTGCAAGCGCGCCGTTGCAGGGCCTCATCAATAACGCGATGGGTGCCGCCGGCAACTCGACCGGGCAGACGCAAAGCTCAATCTATGGGCTGGGTGGCGTCAATTCGCAATTGGCGGCCCTCGGCTCGCAGATCAATCCGCAGGCCGCACAGGACGCCAATACGCAGGGGCGCGAGGCCGCCTATGCCGCACAGACGCAATATCTCGATCCGCAGTTCAAGCAGGGGCAATCAAGTCTTGAGTCGCAGCTTGCCAATCAGGGCCTCACGCCCGGTTCTCAGGCTTACGACAATGCGATGACGAATTTCAACAATTCGAAGCAGCAGGCCTATAGCAATGCGGCGAATCAGTCGACGCTCACAGGTGCGCAGATCGGCTCGCAGATGCTGAACAATAATCTCGCGGCGGTGGGCGAGCAGGGCAATTTGCTGAATCAGCAGGGCACGAACTACGGACAGCAGGCCTCGCTCGCGCAACTTCCGTATTCGCAATTGCAGAGCCTCGCTGGCCTTGTGCCAGGCAACACCGGCACCGCGCAGTCTGCCGCGAATCCGGCGAATATCGCGCAGGCTTTCCAGAACCAGTATCAAGGCCAGCTCAACGCCTACAACGCGAGCACTGGCGCGTCGAACTCGACCAAGAGCGGCCTGTTTGGTCTCGGCGCCGCGGCTATGCCGATGATGTCGAGCATGATGTCAGACCGCCGTCTGAAGACCGATATCGAAGCGATTGGCCCGCTGAAAGATGGCGTGAATTTCTACCGCTATCGCTATGTGTGGGATGAGCCGGGCACCGAGCGTCACGGCGTGATGGCCGATGAGGTCAGGCGCGTCGATCCGCAGGCGGTCATTCGCACGTCAAGCGGCTTCGATGCGGTGAACTACGAACGCTTGCTGGGAGACTGATGTGTCCTGGCTCTTTGGCAACACTCTCTCAAGCGGCAACCAGGATTCGCCTGTCGGCTATGCCGGCGAGCATATCCAGCGCTGGACCGATCCGCTTTCATGGATCTCGGGCGGCAAATGGGCCGACTTCACATCGCGCACGATTCCGGACGCAACGAACCGCGTGCTGGAGCCGATTGCGAAGCCGCTTAACGAGGTCGATCAGACTATCAATCCGCTGCGCAAGATCCCGATGGTGAACAACGTCGCGAATCTCAGCGCGGCGAAGCCCGGTGATTCGATTGGCCTTGCGATCGGCTCGGCTTTCTCGGGCGGCGCGCTCGCGGGCGCACTCGGCGGTGCCGAAGGTGGGGGCGCTGGAGCAGCGGCAGGCGCGGCCGGCGGCGCCGGTGCTGGAGCCGGTGCAGCGGGAGGCGCAGGAGGCGGCCTGTCGAGCCTGTTCGGTCTTGGCGGCGGCCTCGGTGCCGACGTTGGCGGCGGTGCTGGCGCAACCGGACTCGGCGGATTCTTCGGCGGTGCGGGCTCGCTCGGCGATGCTGGCCTGACAGGAACGGTCTCAGCCGGCGGCTCCGGACTCGGTAGCGTCATGGGTGGCGCGGATATGGGCGGCGCGCTGGGCTCGGCGCCCACCGGTCTGTTCAGTGGCCTGACGCCGGGCGGTGGCATGACTGGCACCGCGAGTGGTGCGCTCGGCGGTGGCATTTCTGGCGAGACGGCGGGCCTCTCGAACATCGGGGGCGCCTCGATGGGCGGCCTGAACATGGGCGGCCTGACGGACTTCGCGCAGCAGATCCTGAAACAGCAAAGCCAACTCGCGGGGCAGCGCGCCAACCAGGCGAACCAACAGGATCAGCAGGGCAACTCGCAGAACAGCGCGGGACCGCCGCCGACTGCAATCCTCCTGCCCCCCAGCTATATGCCGAGTCGCCAGGCTGTATCGCAGACGCCGCAGCAATCGCTACTCGGTCACCTGATGCTTCAGCAGATGGGCGGTTACGGCCCTTACGGAGGCTATTGAAATGCCGACGAATCAAACCGGCCTCGGGATGAGCCCAATGCTGGCGCTTCTGCCGCCGGATCAGCAGCAAAGCCTGATGCAGTTGCAGCAGCAACAGGCTATCGGGCAGGCGCTCCTTCAGCAGGGTCTCGCGCCGATCGACACGAGCAGCCGGCAGGTGGGCGGCATGGGCTATCGCATCAGTCCGCTCGAAGGTCTCGCCAAGATGGCGAACATGTATGTCGGCAACAAGATCTCGCGCGATTCGATGGGGCAGCAGGCGCAGATCATGGGGCAGATGTATGGGAACGCCTTCGGGCAGGATCAGCAGCAGCCGGTCGCGCAATCTGCGCCACCGGTTGCTTCTGGTGCTGACAGTGGCGGACTTACTGGGCCGACTGCTGGCATGGGTGGCATGCAAGGCACACCGAGTCCTCAGCAACTCGGCGCGATGCTTCAGCAGAATGGCGTTGCAACGCCGACGCAGACCGTAACAAGGCCCGGTACTTTCTCGATTCCAGGCATGACGGCGGCCGAGTCCAGGCAGCTTTACATGATGGCGCCCGAAGAATATGCGAAGGCGCGCATGGGATTTCTGACGCCCACCGATGCTACGCGGATGGCGCTTGCGGCGCATATGGATCCGGTGGCGGCGAATGCGGCAGCGCTGTTCAAGAATAACTATGTGGCGCCGAATCAGGGCACGCCTGGCACTATCGCGCGTGATCCGCGCACCAATCAGCCGATGTACTACTCGCCGAATGTGCCGGCCAATGGGCAGCCAGTCTTTGATGCGAGCGGGAATCTCGCAGGCGTGGGCGCGCTGGCGGGTGCGAATGAACTGATGGGCGCGCAGAAAGCTGCGGAGACGGCCGGCGAGGGCAGCCAATTGCCATTCACAAGCGGCGTCGACGCTTCGGGTAACCCGCTGCCAGTCATGAGCCGCACGCAGGCTGCTACCGGCTCAGTTCCACTCCCATTGCGCAATAACAATCCGGGTGCGGTATCACCGGGCGGCGCCGTCGCGAAATATCCGGATATGCAAACCGGCGTGCAGGCGATGGATCAGAACCTCGCGAGCTATGCGAAAGATCCGAAAGTCAAGACGGTTGGAGATGCGATCACGAAATGGGTCGGCTCGCCAGCTAATGCACCGGCCTATATCAAGGATGTGACCTCTCGCCTCGGCATCCCCGCCAACCAGAAGGTCGATCTCACCAATCCCGCCGAACGTCTCGCGCTGTCGGCGGCGATTATGCTGCACGAGAACGGACCGGGCGCTGTGTTTGGCGGCAGCGGTGCGCCACAAGCGCAAGGCGCGGCACCGGCGGCAGGAGGGGCAATCTATGCGGCCCCGCCGATGGGTGCGCAGGCCAACGCCACTACTAACGCGACTAATCTGCAAAATGAAATGTCGAAGAAATGGACAGATCTGAATGCGGCAAATCAGCAAGCGCAGATTACGACTTCCTATCTGCAAAACATCAAATCGCTCGCGGCAAAGGCCAATCTCGGACAGATGAGCGACAAATTGGGCTATGCAAATAGCCTGCTTGCGCTCGCCGGCAGTCCGCAGGCGCAGGACGCGGTAACGGCAAATAATCTGCTCGACAAATACCAGAACCAGATCATTTCCCGGCTCGGTCAGGGCGGCATGGGAACGGACTCGGCGCGCTCGATTCTTGAATCTGCCTATCCGGGACGCAAGATGGATATGGCGGCGATTGGCGAGGCCTCCGATAACCTCGTCGGCGTCAATTCTCTGACGCAGGCCAAAGCTCGCCTGATGGCGCCGTTGCGCAATGCCGGTAATCCGCAGGCCTATAACACTACGGAGCTTCAGTTCGACCAGAACGCCGATCCGCGCATCTTCCAGTATGCGAATATCAAAGATCCGGTTGCGCGCTCGGCATTCGCCAAGAGCCTGATGCAGCAGGACCCGAAGATCGTCACGAAGATCCAGGCGCTTCAGAGCCTCGGAGCACTGCAATGACCGATCTGGCCGCCCAGTTCCTGGCTGATGCGAGCGCTACGCCGGCAGGTGCGGGTTCGGCTGCGCCAGCATCGGGCGCGACCGGTCTTGCGGCACAGTTCCTCGCTGATGCGGCGGCTCCAGTCCCGGCGTCGGCAGCGGGCGCTTCGGGAGGCGCAGCATCGCCATCCGCTGCCGGGCAACTCGCGCGTCAGGTGGGACTAACCGCGCGTGCAGGCGCAACGGGCATAACCGCACTCCCGGCGATGATTGGCGATGCGCTGAATACCGGCGTCAATCTCGCGAGTCATGGCATCAATTCGCTGGCGGGGACGCATATCCCTGATCTGCAGATGCCTTCACAGGTCATCCAGAAAGGCGAGAATGCGGTCGGCCTGCCGCAGCCGGCGAATTCCACCGAGCGCGTCGTGCAAGATGCCGCAAGCGCGATGGCATCTACCGCAGCCTCGCGCGGATTAGGGCGCGTCTTGACGGGTGCCTCATCGCCCATCATTTCCGCTATCGGGAATAGTTTGCGAGCCGCCCCTGGGATGCAGATCATGGGTTCGGCAGGCGCGGGCGCAGGATCAGGCGCTGCGCGTGAGCTCGGACTCGGCCCAGGTTGGCAGATCGGCGCGGCACTCCTCGGTGGAACCGCCGGAGTGGGCGCTGGATCGCTCGGCACCGCAGGTATTCGCGCGCTCACCCCGCGTTCGATTAGCGTCCCTCCGATCACGCCGGCCGCGGCCGCATCGCTGGCCGATTCGGGCGTCGATCAGGCTATCAATGAACTGGGTCCACAAGCGCGGCTCTCCTATGCGCCCGAAGCCTCCATGACCGGCCCGATAGACCCGAACAACCCGGGCGCAATGCTATCGCCCGCAAAGCAGCAGGTAGCCGCGGCGATCCAGCAGAACCCGGGCCTCAATGCCGCCGCAGCGCTGCGCAATCAGGACTTTCAGGCACTCGGTATGCAGCCGACGCTCGGAATGATTACGCGCGATCCGACGCAATATGCGCTTGAGCAGAATATGCGCGGTATAGCAGGCGTGGGCGAGCCGCTGACGAATCGCTTCAATCAGCTAAATACGCAACTTCAGCAGGCGCTCTATGGTCTCGCCGGCAATCCTGCTGATACATTCCAGGCCGGCTCCGCGCTGACGGGCTCGCTGAAAGCCATCGACGATGGAATGCGCCAGAACGTCACCGAAGCCTATGCCGCGGCGCGCGCATCGAGCGGGAAGAATCTGGATGTGCCGCTGACTGGTCTCGCGCAGGACTATGCGCAGGTGCTGAATAACTTCGGCGACAAGGTGCCAAGCGGCGTGCGCAACAACTTCAACCAACTCGGGCTGATGGGCGGCACGCAGCAGAAGACGTTTTCAATCGAGAACGCCGAAAATCTGCTGAAGGTCATCAACTCGAATCAGAGTAATGACCCGGCGACGAACGCCGCGCTCGGCACGCTGCGCAATAGCGTCAAAAATGCAATTCTGTCCGCCGACGATCAGGGCGGCGTCTATGCGCCGGCCCGCGCGCTTGCCAAGCAGCGATTTGATCTTCAGGAACAGATTCCGGCATTGGAAGCGGCCGCATCCGGCACGATCAACCCGGACGACTTCGTTCGCAAGTTCGTCATTGGCGGCAAGACAGATCAGGTCAGCGCAATGGCGAATCTGTTGCGCTCGCAGGATCCGGCCGCATTCACCGAGGCACGCAACCAGATCGGTGCGCAGCTCGCGCTGAAGGGATTCGGGAACAACGTCGCAGGGGATGCGCCGTTCAAGCCGGCGGGCTACGCGCAGCAGATGCAGGCGTTCGGGCCGACAAAGCTAGGTGCGTTCTACACGCCGGATGAGATCAATCAACTCAATGCGATTGGGCGTGTGGGCTCGTATATGAACGCGTTCCCTTCGTCGGCGCCGGTCAACACCTCGAATACTGCTTCGGCACTCGGTTCGATGGTCGGACAGGGCGTCAAGCGGATTCCGTATGTCGGCGGTCTGATCGAGAACGCGCAGAACCGCGCGCTGGTCAATCGCGCGCTCGCGGCGCGGCTATCAGATGCGGCGCAGCAGCCGGTTAATTCCCCGACGCAGAACGCCCTGGGAGCGCTGCTGTTGCAGCAGGCGCCACGTGCGCCAGGCCCGAACCGATGACTTCAGGATCAGGTAAATGACCACACACATCATTGGCGCAAGCGCGGTTATTGAATTTTGCATAGGGGTTCGCAATGCCTTTTAACGGAAACGGCAGTTTTACGACTGTCTATAACTGGCAGACCGATGCAGCGAACGGCCTGAATATCAGTTCCTCGCGCATGCAGGGGCAGGATGCCGACTTCGCAGCGGGCCTGTCCATCTGCCTGACAAAGGACGGTCAGCAGCAGGCCGCGGCCAATATCCCGATGGGCGGCTTCACGCTCACGAATATCGCAAACGCCATCGCGCAGAAGCAGCCGATCTCGGTGCAGGACTTCCAGAATGGTACTCCTACCTGGCTCGGCACCGTCAGCGGAACCGATACGATCACCGGCGCAGCGAACATTGCGCCCGCGGCCTATGCGAAAGGGCAGAAATTCCGGGGCATCACGGCGGGTGCGAATGCTACCAACGCGGTGACGCTGAACGTCAATGGCCTCGGCGCGGTACCGGTCGTCAAGAATGGATCGGCCGCGCTGGCGCCGGGGGACCTCGCCAACGGGCAGGTTTTCGAGGTCACGTATGACGGCACGAATTTGCAGCTCACCAGCACCAATTTCGGCCATGGCGCTCTGGTCAATATCCAGCTGATTACCGCGACCGGCACCTATACGCCAACGCCCGGCGCGACGAATGGCTTTGCATGGGTGCAGGGGGATGGCGGCGCTGGCGGCGGTTCGCAGGCGACGGCGTCAGGCAATGTTTCCGGCGGCAGCGGTGGCTCGGGCGGCACGTTCGCAATTGTTCGTTTGCCGACGCTGGCGAGCACGCCTGTGACGATTGGCTCGGGCGGCACGGGCGTTACGGGCGCCGCGGGCAATGCGGGCACCGGAACTTCGCTCGGGACCATCTGTGTTTGCCCTGGCGGTCCGGGCGGGAATGCTGGGGTAACAACGGGCGGCAGCGGCGGCAGCGCCGACGTTGGAGCGCCCCCTGCCGCCCCATCTGCCGCTCCAACCGGCACCGGAAATATTATTTTCGTGCGCCGCGGTAGCCCCGGCACAGCCGGTCTCAATCTGCTCAATTCGCTGGGCGGCAATGGGGGCGATAGCTTCTGGGGTGCGGGTGGAAACGGCATCTCGAATGGTCTCGGGGGAGCGGGGCAGTTATATGGC